>NZ_PQWO01000002.1:0-300000 GCF_003231495.1 Acaryochloris thomasi RCC1774 | reverse complement strand
CATAGTCACCGTTTGCATTTGCACTAGTCATTGTGTTTATTCCAAAAACGCTTTAGGAAAAACTACTCTATATATTTACCTGTATCTATTGAGGATATTCTTGTCAGAGCAAGCTAACGCACTCTCAATACAGATCCATGAAATACAATGTTACGCCGCTGCGAACTTCACAACAAGCGCTATTTGAACTCTTTTGTGCAATCTGAGCACCTTACGGATTTGCAGTGACCCAAGGTCTGCTGAAGAGCATTACACCTTCTCAAACTCTGTGGTTCGCCTCACAGCTAGGACACAGAAACATTAGGGCCGTAGAAATATCCCTGCATCAGAACAATCCGTCACAGAGGAACACCCCCAACTCTTGCGCTAGCCACAATCGGGAGGTGACATTTTTATTAATTTTTATTACAATTACCTTAACAAGTCGTAATAAATGGAGCGTTCGTGAAGAACATTGTGATTACCGGCAGTTCTCGGGGTATTGGATACGGATTAGCAGATGCTTTCCTATCTCGAGGATGTCGGGTCATGGTTAGCGGGCGCTCTCAGAAGCGCATTGATCGGGCAGTCACGTCACTTTCGGCCAAATATGGTGAGGAGCGAGTATCGGGGTGCCGCTGCGATGTCTCCAATGCTGAGCAGGTTCAGTGCCTCTGGAATGAGGCCATTCAAGCCTGGGGATAGTAGATGTATGGATCAACAATGCCGGTATTAATCATCCGATGAAGGCACTGTGGGAGCTGACGGCACAAACGCTACAAACCGTAATTTCGACCAATTTATTGGGGCTGGCCTACTGCTCACAGGTTGCAATCAAAGGCATGCTGAAACAGGGTCACGGCCACATCTACAATATGGAAGGCCACGGATCGAGCGGACAGATTTTGCAGGGTATGACAGGCTATGGAACTAGCAAATCTGGCGTCCGGTACCTAACGAAGGCCCTCATCCGGGAAACGCAGGGAACGCCAGTGAAGGTCAGTACACTGTCTCCAGGGATGGTGGTCACAAAGTTAGTTGCAGATCAGTTCCATGAAGATCCGGCCGGCTTAGAGCGGGTCAAAACAATTTTTAATTTATTCGGGGATAATGTGGAAACGGTGGCACCATGGCTCGCGGATCGAGTGTTAGAGAATAAGCGCAGCGGTGCGGCTATTGCCTGGTTTACTTGGCCTAAGATGGTGTGGCGGTTGTTGACGGCATTTCAGCCCCGCGATCTGTTTGCCTTAGACGGCACATCCGAGGCTTACATCGGCAAGTTTAACTAGAGCGGTTTCAACAACTTCCGGCCCTGCGCCTGCACGAGAGTTCTCTGTTAAATAGCGTTTCCAGATACGACTTCCGGGCTGGCCATGATAGAGCTGTAGCATATGACGAGTGATGGCGTTGAGCTTTAGCCCCTTGCAGGTCCAATGTTCAATGTAGGGCAGCATCGCCATTGCGATGTTGTGTCGTTCTGGCGGAGAGACTGATTGATGCCCGATCTCTCGATCAACTGTGGCCAATAAATAGGGGGTGTCATAGGCAGCCCGCCCAATCATGACGGCATCAACGACCTGCAGATGGCCTTGTGCTTGATCGGATGTCGTAATGCCGCCATTGATCTCAATCCATAGGTGCGGACAGTCACGTTTGAGACGGTAAACGTCTTCATAGCGGAGCGGGGGGACATTGCGATTTTCTTTAGGGCTGAGTCCCTGTAGCCATGCTTTGCGTGCGTGCACGGTAAATCGCTGGCAGCCAGCCTCGGCGACAACCTGTACAAAATGGGCAAGATCTTCGTAGCGATCGCAACTATCTACACCAATCCGATGCTTGACCGTCACGGGCAGCTTAGTGGCCTGACGCATGGCAGCAACACAATCAGCAACGCGCTGGGGCTGGAGCATCAAGCAAGCCCCAAAATTTCCGGCCTGGACCCGACCGCTGGGGCAACCCACATTGAGGTTAATTTCGTCGTAGCCCATCTCCTCGGCAATCTGAGCGCAGGTGGCGAGATCTTGGGGCTGATCGCCCCCCACCTGGAGAGCCAACGGCTTTTCTTCGGGGCTGAAGCCGAGGAGATGGTTGCGATCACCGTATAAAATTGCCGCGCTGGTCACCATCTCTGTATACAACAATGTATATCGCGTGATCAGGCGCATAAAATACCGGAAATGGCGGTCCGTCCGGTCCATCATCGGCGCAACACTAATTCGGGAGGGTACGGAGTTCATGTTCATTAATTGGACGGACTCTCAGGAAAAGTTTGAACGCTGCCGTCAGCTCCCAAAACAACGCGAATCACTGCACTTCCAGGCACCTTCGACGGTGAAACAAAAGGTTGATTTGTACTTGGAATCGGCGTTTGCCCTAAATACTGAGTTGCGGCCTGCCCTCGGGGCTTGATTTGTCCAATTGTGCCGTTAGCGTTGAGTACCAGCGTATACTGCAGCGTCTGTTTCAGATTAGCTGGCGCTTGCCAACGTCGAGCCAGATACTGACGTACCTCAACAATCTGCGGTGAGACATCAAAGGCCGTCTCACGAAGAGCTTCCGGCGTCGGGGGGGGGACTGAGGCTCCACTCACGCCCGCGGCAGGGGCAGGGCTAACGGCCTTATCCTGCCGCAGACTATTTTCTTGATCAGCCGAGGAAATCACATCACTTTCAGCGCTGACGCGTGCCTTAGCGCGAGAGGTAAATGTCTCTGGTTGAGAGGCAGAAACACCGGAGCGCCCAAGGTTTGTTTGACCCAGCTCTGTCGGTGAGCGACCCGCGATCGCAGTAGGGGCTTCAGCAGCATCGGGCACCTTAAATTTTTCCGAATCTAGGTCTAGATCCGCCGGAGCGGGGGCATCAGGGAGCGACGGCAGCTTTGCTGGGGGAGCCTGCTGCCGGGGTGTTTGTCTGAAGGCTGACGTTGACGATTCGGTCTGGCTTTCTGATTGACTGGGCGCAGGCCCAGAGAACAGATCGGATCCTGAGTCCCCACCACGCTTTGGGAGCTGCACCTGCGGTAATTTTTGGGTTGGCGGGGTGGGAGGAGAAGCCTGATCGCGCTGAGGAGTGGGCAACTTTGCCACTGGAGTGGGTGCTGACTCCGTTAAAGTTTCCTTCTCATTGCGACTGTCGGATGAGATCGTTGAGGTGGGTCCTCCGAAGCCAGAATATAGAAACTGGGTCAGAGCAACAGTGCTCCCGCCCACCAGCAAGATAACGCCAGCGGCGCGTGCCCAAACAGGAACAGCAGGTCTAACCGTCTGGGGCACCTGGGTCGGGAGGGTCTCAACTTCGGCAGCATATTCATCCAGTGCTGTCGCGAGATCGAAGAGCTGGGAAGCCTTGAGTTGAATCACGGAGCCAGAGGTGTCGGTGGCCAATGGCCCCAGCACAAGTTCATGGCGCAGCAAGTTTTGCGGGCGCAGATGAACCACAGGCAAGGTAAGAGGGGGAGCCGGGGATGTTTCGAGCGCCGTTGCGCTCTGGGTTT
Organism: Acaryochloris thomasi RCC1774; assembly: GCF_003231495.1. Classification (NCBI taxonomy): domain Bacteria; kingdom Bacillati; phylum Cyanobacteriota; class Cyanophyceae; order Acaryochloridales; family Acaryochloridaceae; genus Acaryochloris; species Acaryochloris thomasi. Next base: position 296,529 of record NZ_PQWO01000002.1, on the reverse strand, counting down.
GCAGCTCTGTTTGGGGGTTCTCTGAACCTGACAGTCCTGCAGGTAGAGGCACTACGCTGTGCCCCAGTAGCTCTTGGGTATAGGTTGAAACGGCCTCTGATAAAGACTCAAGCTGCTTGCGATCGCCCTGAACTTCGAGGGGTTGCTGGTTGCGATCGCAAACTCCCTTAAAACTCAGCAAAAAATCTAAGGACTTGAGAACCGGCTGGCGCGTCCATCGAGACAGGGCCGAAGTTTGGGCCGTTACCTCTAGCGTGCAGGTGGGAGGAGCGTATTGTCGAGTGATGACGGCCATGAAAAAAGGTCAAACGGCAAGAGATACGAACACAGCTTTTTGTCCGGCCTCAGACTGTATGATAGGCACCTTCAAGGACAACCCAAAAACGTTCAACTCAGTGAAGTGGCTGGGCCAGACCTGAGGCAATCTGCAAAGAGGCAAGCCGGTATTGCTTCACTATAGACTGACTCACACGTACTACTCGGCACGGTTCGGGAATTGAAACAGCATTCACTTGAGGCCAGCCATAGATTAGAGAGTTTAGCTCATGCCCGCGGCTGCCATCGTTGTACATCAGCCACCGTTGTACATCGCGCTATACACTAACTGCTTTTGACACGCGTTGCACGGTTAACCGTGCGCTCGACTTCACGGGCGCGTTTGCCCCGCCAGAAAAGGCGAATAGGAGTTCCCGTAAACCCAAGATTCTTTCTGAACTGGCCCTCAATATAGCGTCGGTAGTTGTCTTTGAACAGGTCAGGGCTATTGACAAAAAGTGCGATCGCAGGAGGCTGACTACTAACCTGAGTACCGTAGTAAATTTTTCCCTGACGCCCCTGACGCGACGTCGGCGGCGAATGCCAGCTCACCGCCTCTTCAATCACTTCGTTAATTACCGAAGTCGTAACTCTACGCTGGTGCTGTTCCGCCGCATGATCCACTAGATTGATAATTTTTTCAATCCTCTGCCCAGTCTTGGCACTGACAAAGATCATCTCAGTCCAGTCTAAAAAGTTGAGCCGCGCCTGCAGCTTCTTCTCAAACTCATAGATAGTATAGTTATCCTTCGCAATGGTGTCCCATTTATTAATCACCACCACACAGGCTCGACCCTCATCTGCAATTCGACCCGCCAGCTTTTGATCTTGCTCCGTAATCCCATCGGAGGCATCTAGCACCAACAACACCACATCCGATCTGCGGATCGCCTTAAAAGCCCGGTTAATGCTAAAAAACTCAGGCCCATACTGGACATTTTTCTTTTTACGAATGCCCGCCGTATCAATAAATCGATAGGTCTGCTCTCCCCGGACTGCCAGCATATCAATGGCATCTCGCGTTGTCCCCGAAATAGGGCTAACAATTGAGCGAGTCTCACCGACAAAAGCATTCAGCAGGCTAGACTTACCGACGTTGGGCCGTCCAACAATCGCAACCTTAATTTCCTCCGCATCATCGACCTGATCGAGATCCGGTAGCTCCTCCGCCACCAGATCCAGCAGATCCCCTGTACCGCTGCCGTGGATACTAGAAAGCGGAACCGGCTCTCCGACAGACAGCTCCCAGAATTGAGCTGCCTGCACAATCCCTTGCTGGGGTGACTCACACTTATTGACAGCCAGAACAATCGGGGTGGGCTGCTGACGCAGCCACTGAGCAATAGACTCATCGGCAGCAGTGGGTCCCGCCTGACCATCTACGACCATCACCACAACATCAGCTTCAGAAAGAGCTGTCATCACCTGCTGGCGAATGTGGGGCAAAAATTCTGAATCATCTTCAAAAACAAGGCCACCCGTATCCACTACCAAGAAATCTCGGCCCTGCCATAGCGCACGACGATAGGTGCGATCGCGTGTCACCCCCGGCGAGTCATGAACAATCGCAGCCATCATCCCTGTCAGGCGATTGACCAGTGTTGATTTGCCGACATTGGGACGGCCCACAATGGCTACAACGGGTAAGCCCATTATTGAATCCTTTGAGTAATCTCAGACCGTAGGATTTACAGTCCAGCTCACTAGTGTAGCGTATTCAAGCCTTAGCAAAGTATCTTAAACTTGACATTCAGACATCGCTTGAGTGTGATATATCAAGAATTACGCTACTTTATGAATGGGGGAGCCTTAAAACAGTGAAGACGACTCGTCATCAGGAAGCAGTATGGCTCAAGTGCATGACTACACCCAGAGGAACTGGGACGACGACGCCACACTAGATGCCCCCCTACGGGAAATTCAGGGAACCATCACAGCACAAACCCCAATGAACGCAGGCGATGAGGTCATTCTCTGTCTTCGATGTCGCGTCGATGAAGTGGAGAGTCTTGTCGAGCAGGCTGCAACCTGGAAAGCCCACATTTCTTTCTTAGCACCCGTCTCAACCAAAGTTATCTCTGCTGCTGCCCCTCCTCAGCTTTTACGCCAGATGGTCCAGCAGATCGGCACAGCCATTCAGCACAGTCTATTTCAGCAGCTCGAGCATTCTCGCTCCATCGATCCGATCACCAACATCGCAGGCCGTTCAAGGCTCAACGTGCGCCTTGAACAAGAGTGGCGACGCATGAGAAGCAATCAAATGCCCCTAGCGCTGATTTTAGGAGAATTCGATCAGCAAGAAGCTTATCGCAAGACCTATGGAAAGCAAGCTTACAATGACTGCCTCAGGCAGCTCACGAAAGCTGTAAACTCCAGCGCACGCCGCTCAGGAGATCTAGTAGCCCAATATCAGGAATCAACGCTCGCGATCCTCCTGCCAAACACCTCTCTCGATGATGCGATTTGCTTAGCAAAAAAAATTCGCTGGCGGATCAAGTCTCTAGCGATCGAAAGCGATGAAGTGCAAACTCCCCATCACTTCACCATGAGTCTCGGCATCACCAGTATTACCCCCAGTCACGCATTGACACCTGCGAACTTAGTTGCAGGCACAGAGGCTTCACTACGACAGGCCCAACGGGCTGGTGGAGACCAGCTTATCTGGCAAGAGGGAATTCTCTAGAGCATCACTAAGGTTCACGGCCTTCCTCCTTATCGTCCGACTCTACGCATTCATTTTCATCGCTAATAGTGGGGGTCTTCTCTGGAGAATAGGGGAACCAGCTTGCTCTCCAGGCCGCCTCTGCCTCCGCAGTAGTTCGCGCTTTCTGCTTCTGTACAAAATCTTTATTGAGGGCCATTAACTGCTGCGTAGCCTGACGAAGTTGATGGCGCCAAGCCATCAATTCCGAATCAGCTAACTCAATATCCGTAATCTGGAGATAAATTGCGACAACAGGCACGTTATCTTCCTCTAGCTCAGATTCCTTAGCTTCCACTAAAGCTTTCAGTAAATGGGGAGGGCTCGTGATGGGACGTCCTGCTTCATCTGCTTGTGCCGCAATCTTGAACAGGGCATCCATCGACTGAATCTCTAGGATTTGATGATCCTGCAGTAAATAATTGGCATCCCGAGACGTTTGCTGCAGAACCGCGACAATTGTGTCCTCAATCGAGTGAATCGCCAGTACTAAATGTTCAGGAACCATCCGCTGAGCATCTGCCACAAGAGTGTCTCGCAGCGTCTGCAATAAAGATTGCTGTAGTTGCCAGCCTAATCGTTGTAACCCTTGCTGTAAAGATTGCTGTTGGCTAAGCGATAGCCCCACAAAAGCCTGAGGTTCAGTTTGCGTACACAAATGATAGGCAGCACGCATAAGCTGCTTTGAAACTGACGCCCCTAGCTCTCGGAGATAATCTTGATAGAGGGAAGAAAAATGATGCACAAGCTGAGCAGCCTGAGCCTCAAGTGCCTCCAATGATTGTTGAAGTTGATGAATATTTGCACCCATAACCTGCACATTCCCTTCAAGCTACCTTTAGCTTTAGAAAAAGCATTCTCCCTGTTCTGAACGTCAGTAGCCTGAGGCTTTCAAACACACATATCCCTCAACACTCATCAAAAGGATGAACGCACAAAGGTCGAGGCAAACAACATGGCTCACCCCGACTCTCTTACAACCATCCGTCACTGATCCAACAGGATCACTAACAACAAAGAGAATGGCTTAATCTTCTGATCCTGACTCAGAGACATCCATCCCCTCGCCCAGAACAAAGCGGCTGAATCGGCGCACTTGTATATTTTCGCCCAGCTTGGAGATAGACTGCTTGACAAGCTCATCCACTGTCATACTCTGATCTTTAATAAAAGGCTGATCGAGCAGGCAAAGTTCACGCAAGGTCTTGTCCAGTTTTCCTTGAACGATTTTTTCCTTAACGTTATCAGGCTTGCCTTTCAGGGCATCAGATCCCATTGCAACAGACTTTTCGTTCTCAACAATCTCAGCAGGGACATCGTCAACCTGCACATAGACAACGTTAGGACAAGCCGCGATTTGCTTCGCAATATCTTGAACCAGCTCTTTGAAGGCATCATTGCGAGCCACAAAGTCGGTCTCACAATTGACCTCCACCATAACGCCAATTTGGCCGCCAAAGTGAATGTAGCTATCCACTAACCCTTCAGCAGTGACACGTCCTGACTTTTTGCCTGCTGATGCCAAGCCCTTCTTACGAAGGTAGGCGATCGCCTGTTCTACATCACCCTTTGTCTCCTTAAGGGCTTTTTTACAATCCATCATCCCTGCGCCGGTTTTTTCGCGCAGTTCTTTAACCTGTTGTGCGGAAATTCCTGCCATTGTGCTGCCTCAGTCTGTAAAAAAGTTACGCGTCGCTTTTGTCATTATCGCTAGGTGCGGCAACTTCGGCTACGGCTTCAGGCGCAGCTTCAGTCTCGGCCTCAACAGTAGCCTCAGGAACCGCTTCAGGCTCTGCCTCGACAGTAGCCTCAGGAACCGCTTCAGGCACAGGAGGGGCACTGGCGACATCTTCTACAGCATCAGGCGCATCATCAAAGTCACTTTGACTGACCTGCTCTTGACCACCATTACGTCCTTCTTGAATCGCATCGGCCAAACGGCCCACGATCAATTTAATAGCTCGAATCGCATCATCATTTCCAGGGATAGGAATGTCAACCCAATCAGGATCACAGTTCGTATCTAACAAAGAAACGATGGGTAATCCTAGCTTTTGGCACTCCTGAACGGCGTTGTACTCTCGCTTGATATCAACAATCACCACCACATCTGGAATCTTATTCATCAGCTTAAGACCACCCAGGTATTTCTGAAGCTTATCAAGCTCCCGCCGTAGTGACGAAGCTTCTTGCTTAGGCAGCAGGTCAAAGACGCCACTCTCATAGCGACGCTCTAGATCTTTAAGCCGTTCAATCCTCGTCTTGATGGTGGTCCAGTTCGTCAGCATCCCGCCGAGCCAACGTTGGTTAACGTAGTAACCACCACAGCGAGCCGCTTCTTCTGCAACGATTCCAGCAGCTTGACGCTTTGTCCCTACGAACAAGAACTTTTTACCTGCGGCAGAAGCTGAACGCATGTAGCTATAGGCTTCATCAACAAGCTGAGCTGTTTGCACGAGGTCGATGATATGAACACCGTTACGCTCAGTAAAAATATACGGAGCCATCTTGGGGTTCCAACGTCGGGCTTGATGACCGAAGTGAACTCCTGACTCAAGCATTTGAGCCAAACTAACAACTGGCATAATTTTCTCCTATCCGGGTTTATCCTCCACCTAAGTGCATCTTGTCCAGCGCGCTACGCCGTTAAGACACCCGAATTCTTAGGTGTGCGAATTTAGACAACCTTTAGAACTTAGCATACCGAATTGGTCTTTGAACCAAAAAGTCCTGCTCTTCTTAAATCGATGCATTAAAGCGAGCCAAAACTCAAAATGCTAGAAGCATCAAAGGGAACATATTAGAGATTACAATTTTGTCAACATTAAGATCTAACGTATGTTTGTCAGCCTCTTAGGAGTACAAGGTGCCCCAACTGCAGCGATTGGTGATTACCTCTGAACAACTGCAGGGAGAACAAATTGCCCTGACGCAGGAGCAGCAGCACTACTTGGGCCGAGTGCTGAGGCAGCAAACAGGAAGTCGCTTCATTGCCATGAACGGCAAAGGGCAGTGGTGGCTAGCGAAACTTGACTCACCAAAATCAGCACACATCCTCGAATCGCTCAACATCACAACGGAGTTAACAATCCCCGTTACTTTAATGGTCGCTCCAGCAAAGGGAAATGCTTTTGATCAAGTGGTGCGTTGTACAACAGAGCTCGGGATCAGCCGCTTAGTTCCTTTGCTCAGCGAGCGCACCCTCCTGAAACCCAGTCCGCACAAATGTCTTCGGTGGCGGCGAATCGCCATTGAAGCAGCGGAGCAATCCTGCCGTCAGGTCATTCCTGAAGTTCTTGATCCCATGTCACTCACTGCGGCTCTAAGGTGGTCGCAGCAGCGAGGCCAAACAACAGCCCAATATATTTGCGTAACAGATTCGGCGGTGTCTGGACTCCTAAGCAAACTAGCCCCCACGCAAGGCATCATCCTCATGACAGGGCCTGAGGGAGGGTGGACAACGACAGAACAGAAGCAAGCTATCCTAGCCGGTTATCGGCCTGTTTCTTTGGGGCGGCGTATTCTCAAAGCTACAACGGCTCCTATAACAGCACTATCCGTCATTGCCGCCCACCTAGAGCAGCACAGTGTTTCCGAACAGCAAGAAGGAGTAACCTAGTGGACTTAGAAATTGCAGCTGCACTCAAGCACGGCAATTATCAAGAGGTGGCTCTGTTGATTGCTAACCTGCCCCCAGACGATCCCTGGGGGCAGCTGTACCAAGCTCAACTCCACGAAGCTCAGACAGAGTGGGAATCAGCAGAATCACTTTATCGAGAACTGCTGCGTCAGGGGCATGTGCCGAAACTCGCGCTAGAGGCCCGACAAGGACTGCAGAGATTAGCGCAACGTCAGCAGGAGGAACAGCGAGATCAGACGGCACAACGACAAGTTCAGATCGCCCGAACAGTCGCTCAATCAGGACAAGGCGGGTTGGGCGTCTTGATTCTAGAAGCTCTATCGCCAGAGGTTAAAGCTGAAGTGGCACCCGCCTTTGCTCACATCATGCGGCTCGATCTTTACTCTGCCCGATTACTACTTCCCAGTCGCGGGTGGCGGTTTTATCGAACGGGAGCTATTGGCGAACTACAGGTCTACGGTCAAGAGCTACAGGACTCTAGAGTGCCCTCGTTCTGGAAATCTTTAGAGCAAGTTCGGCAGGTCAAGGTACATCAAGCTTGTTATTTCAAAACCGTCCAAGATCCAGTGCAGGTAGTAGTCACAGAGGCTCATTCCAGCAAGTCTCCTCGTGTTTTATCATTCAAGTGGTCAGAGGTTGTGCAATCCGTAACAGGGCAGCTTCCTATTTTTGAAGAGGTTGTGGATTTAGATGCACGAGGCGTTCTGCAGCGGAAAGAAAAAACCCAGGACTATGCCCAATTCCGTGATTTACATTTGCCAAGCGGCATTCTGCGCTTTTATGATGCAGCATACCAATTCAATCAAGGAGTGCCCTTAGCTGCTGATTCCTCTGAGCCTGGGACATCTTGGTCGAATTGGCGCAATCTCACAGCTTTGTGGCAGGAAAATTTACCCGATGTGCGGAGCTGGAACGAGTTTTCAACGTTTGCCGATACGATAATCGAACAAACCGATACACTCGATCGTATTGATGCCCACATCAATCTATTTCGACGAGCTGAAAGTTACTGGGATCAGGCATTTCACCTTTACAGCAGTCTGGCATACCTCAAATGAGTCCAGAGCCTTGCATTCAGAGAGGCTGAAACCCACAACCGCAGGAGGGAAGGTGCTCTGAGTGAGTTGAGTTTCTTGTTCTGTACCGTAAGGAAGGTGTTATAAACGGAGATAGACGATCTCTTCGCGATCTGACGTTTTAATCATTTACGGCCTAAATAGCTTCGTCATGAATGTCTCTGCACCCGGTTGCCCAGTCCCAGTTGAGCAGCAGCCCATGAATGAATATCGGAGTTTACAAGAATCCTGCTTTTTCCGCTGGGCAACATTAGATCGCCAAACTTTTTTGATCAGAACATTTCTCATTTGGAGCCTCGGCTGCCTCTTTTGTTTACCGATTGCAGCTGAAAGTTTCACATGGACATCTGCGCTCGCAAAATGTTTATTGGCAACAACAGCAGGCGCAACAGGATTACTAATGTTGCTCCTATTGCGCCTGTACCTGGGATGGGGATATATTTGCGACCGACTCTACAGCCCCACTATTGTTTATGAAGAAACGGGTTGGTATGACTGCCAAGCTTGGGCGAAGCCAACAGCCTCTTTGACACAGGAACGGTTGATTGTCACTTATGAACTCCGACCATTTTTACTACGCTTGCGGTATAGCTTTGTCATCCTATGTCTAACCTTGGGGGCTGAAGTGAGTTTATTGACGCTAACGTAGCTCAGTGACGTGAGGCTCTCAAGCTAACGACAGTCGAACAGAGAGCTTAATTCACAAAATAGCGTCACATTTACTCGCAGCAAATGCTAGAGTTTTACCCATGAATATGGGAAAGCGAAAGTCAACAGCAGCATTGGATATCCACCTGTTGCGGGAAGGCATTATTGAGTCAAAACACCATGCTGAAGTTGTCGTCTGCGATCAGCGGGGACGGGTTCTGTCTACAGCTGGGAATGTCGAAACAAGCTATTTTGTGCGGTCAGCGCTGAAGCCGTTCCAAGCACTTGCGGTAACAACGACAGGCACAATGGGACAGTTTGAGCTGAGCGATCGCGACCTTGCCATTGTTTGCGGTTCCCATCAGGGTAATTTAGATCAGGTACGCCAAGTCTTCAATGTTTTGTGGCGCTGTGATGTTGATCCTAGCTTACTAAAATGCCCAATTCCAAAGGGCAGCAGCAGTCCACTTCAGCATACCTGTTCTGGCAAACATGCTGGAATGCTAGCCGTCTGTCAACAGTGCAACTGGCCACTACAAACTTATCATCAGAACCGCCACCCACTTCAGCAGCTCATCTTAGCTAAGCTAGCAGAAATGCTGCAGATGCCAGCGGCCGAATTCATTGCTGCTCGCGACGACTGTGGCGTACCAACCTACTGCATGGAGCTGGCCCAAATGGCCGCTCTGTACGCAAAACTCGCAGCCGGAGATAATCTAGATCTTGAACGGATTGTGCGAGCAATGACTCACCATCCCACACTGGTCTCAGGTGCCGAGCATTTCGATACCGACTTAATGGATTTGACCGCCGGTGAGATCGTCAGTAAATCTGGGGCTGAGGGGATTCAATGCATTGGCCGCGTTAGTGAAGGAATGGGACTAGCTATCAAAGTAAAAGATGGTGCGAAGCGCGCCAAGTATGCGGCAGCTATTCATGTCCTCAAAGAACTGGGATGGATCACGCCGACAGTTGCAGATACATTAGCGGAGCAGTATCTCATTCTCAGCAACTGCAAACGTTTAGAGGTTCTAGGCGAACTGTCTATGATTTAGCCACTGAAAATATTAGCGGTTTGACATAGGTCGCGGAAAATCAAGCCAGAGAAAGCGAAGATGATCGACCGAAACCTCTCCTCTATTTTTTCACTCATTACCTTAGTGAAAGTCAAATTCACAAAAGCGGTCAGACTACCAGTTGGCGGGTGAAAGCATAAATCGTCCTCTTGCAACCTCAGTAAGGTGAATTGGCTGAATCTGGTAATAGTAGTGAGTTAAAGCTTCCTGCTCACGAAACCACACTACTGAGAAGTTCTCAGCCAATGGGCGCGAGACAGTAGCCAATAAAGGGAAACGTGATGTCGTGCTCTGACCATGAAGCCCAAACTGCTTGTAAGGAGGAAGCAGAGGTTTAGGGCTCAGACGGCGGAACTCAAAGGTAAAAACCTCAGGTCGCCAGCTTTGTTCGAGCGTGGCTCTATCGATAAGCCGATAGGGCGTATCGTTCCCAGTGCCTGCTTTTTCAAAGAAGATCTGTTCATCAATTACCAGTGCTACATGATCAAGATAGGTACGTTCACCTAGTTGATGATGAATCAGCAAAATGTCGCCAGACTCTGGCCGACCCATCACTGACACTGTCTGCTGCTGCAACCATTCCGCCATCTGTTCTGGCCCCGTCATGAAAGTGACTGGCATACGGTTAACAGACCGAGATGTTCTCAAAATCTCATAGAGCGTTCCCCAGCAGTTGGCGATGATGCTGGCTTCAAGAGGCATTCCTTTACTAGCAGGCAGCAAACCCTTTAAAGACTGGGGCAAAGGAGCTTTCTCTGCATGAAACTGATGCGTATTCAACGCCTGCATCAATGGTGGCATGAAGTCCATAAGGGTATAGTGTCGCAGGGGATCATGAGGGCTAGAGCGATGCTGCCCAATAGCATAAGCCTTCTGAAGCTGGCGCCACTGCGCTTTAGTTAGTTGCCCAAACTCAAAGTTGAGAGCAGATTGCCACACCGACAACTTCACTGGATGAGCCTGCAGCTTCCAACAGGTGTGAGGAATATCTGAAGCAGCAGCTAACACCAAATTACATCGCTGGCGGCCAACAATTGGCATTCGACGGAACTCTCCACGTACAGGCGCAGAAAAACTCACGCTTAAGATTAACCATAGAAGGGATTGAAACCCGGCAGCCAGAGTCACCCGCATCAGCCATCCCTGCTCACTTCAACAAAATAACCCATGGCGAGAGAGTGATATTCGAGAGTGAAGCGGCACTCTTCCACCATGAGATCAAGCCTAACATCCTAAAAAAAACCTTAACCAGAATAATCTCACAGCCCTGAGATGTTAATTTATGTTAACGAAAAGAAAATGAGTACAAATGCTCAATTTGCAAGTCATCTGTAGGACTACTCCCACATCCACAGTAAATTAATTTATGCACCAGATTGACGAAGAACAACTGCTGGCAGACTACGCTCAGGGTAAGCGCAACTTCCAGAATCTTGATCTCAGTAACATTCAGTTATTCGGGAAAAACCTCAAAGATATTGATTTCAGCGGCAGTAACCTCAGCCAAGCTTATTTAGCCTATTCCAATCTCAGCAATACAATTTTTCAAGGTGCAGTTTTAAAGAATATACAGCTTGAGCAAGCCAACCTAAATAGTGCAAACTTTCAAGACACGGTGCTGCACGGAATAAATTTATTCCGTGCAAGTTTTTACAATGCCAACCTCTTCAAGGCCAGGTTAATACAGATTGACCTCCGTAGCGCTGATCTTCGGCAAGCAAATCTAACTCAAGCAGTTCTTCAAGCAGTAAACCTTAGAAATGCAAACCTCATCGATACTAACTTTACGCAAGCCCAACTTATAGATACTGATCTGTTCCGTGCCCGCGGAGCCGACTTGACAAACGCATCCATTTCTCCAAGCACAATCATGTCCAACGGGTTTCCGCACGATCTAGAATCTTAGCGAACAACGCTGGCAGGTTCGCGGAGCTTGGGACGCAGAGGAGCTGTCAATGATGACTCTAAGGGCGCGCAGCCAAATCGTTCTTCTAAAATTGCCATCACTTCACGACCAAAATCATTGGGATTACGATTCCAGGCGTGCAAGCAGACTTCCGCAAACATAGATCCCAACGGCTCAGGATTCCATAGCAACTTCTTTGCAACCCACGGAAGATGAATACTCAATGGATCATAACCAGGCTTGAGCATTCCCTGCTCAAACGCATACTTTTCAAGATGAGTGTGGGGCTGTAAGCCAATGAAGAAGATAGCTGGCTCGACCTTGTCAGCACCAAAAATTCTCTCTAGCTCTCTATGATAAGCAATCGTCTGCCGAATCGTTTCAGGGCGTTCATCAATCACATTGAAAGAATAGTTCACTGAGACTAAATCATTGAACCCTGCAGCTTTCAAGTCACGACAGTTATTTAGAACCGTGCGGAGGTTATACCCCATTCGCATTTTGCGAACTAGCTCTTGCGAACCACTCGTGATCCCAATCTCAAAATAATTCATGCCAGTCTTAACCATTAGGTCACACAACTCTGGCGTCAAATTATCAGCACGGATATAAGCGGCCCAATGGATATCCGTCATGCCTGTTTCCAAAATTTTCTCTAACAATTCCACGGCATCGGGAATAAAGCGACGGGCCGGAATGAATTGAGCATCAGTAAACCAAAAGTTACGAATACCACGATTGTAAAGCTGCTGCATTTCTGCAACCACTTCATTCGCAGGATTAATCCGAACCTGCTTCCCTTCGACTACAGTGTATATACAGTAACAACAGTTATGAGGACAGCCACGCTTCGTCTGTACACCAACGTAAAAATCTTGTTCCTGTAAATAGTACTCAAATTCAGGCCAGATACGTTGAATATAGTCATAATCACAGGCCGTTTTTTCGATCGGAGTCGGCCATTCATGAATCATACGGTCTCGCGGCTGCTCTTCACCTACGATATAGCAGCGCTCATCGCGAAAATCATGACCCTGAAGCATTTTCTCTATTAGAGCTTCCCCCTCACCCACTGAAATAATTGCTCCCTGCGGCAGCATTGAACCAAGCTGTTCATAGAAAACGCTAACTGCACCGCCACCCACAACAACTTCAACATCAGGATTGTGGATTCGCGCCCGCATCAGCCCACGCTTAATAAGACCTAAATTCTGCCACAGCTCTTTGAGGTAGGTTACGGCCATCCGCAAGCCTCCTAGAGCACCTCTTACGCGCTTTAAAGGATTGCGAGCATAGTAAAATTCGAAAGCATTCTGAAGAGGATTACCGCCGCGTCCACCTACCGGCGCATAAATTTGAATATCCCGCCAAGAGAAAACCAATAGACTGGGACGAAATTCATCAATACAGCGCTCTAGTGCAGCTTTGAAATCTAGCGGGGGCACTGTACCTAAATCAAAAATTCGTTGTTCAGTTTCAGGGAAACGTTTCTGAATATGATCCGCTAAGTACACAACACCAATTGGGAAGATTGGATTGCAGGGAAGACGAACATACAGAATTCGAGCTAGCATCGAATAAGCCTATAAGAAGTTGAAGGGCTAGAGTATAGGAACATATAAACGATTATTCCGCACCTCTATGCTTAATGATAAGGCAAACTGATAGACAGAGGAGGAGCTGCATAATCTAAGCCAACGGCCCAAAGACTGGCAAAAAATTGGCCGATTAATGCTCTGCAAGAGCTGCTACCTCGTATTTATTCTGAGATGTAGCCTTGAGATTTCTCAGTAGAAGCGCCATCATATAATCACGGGTAGTGCCAAAATCAATGAACGGTAGTCCGTTTTACAGCCCTTCCAATCTCAGAGTGCTACTTTCAAAATTAGATATATGTATATCAACATCACTCATAAGATTCACTATTTATTATGGCTCAAATTATTGATCCCCTCCCTTCTGATAGCAGTGATAGCATCGTTTGCTGCTATCGCAACGTTACCAGCAAAATTCAAGTAGCCCGAATCACTAACATCCCCAACTGGTATTTTGAGCGTGTTATTTTTCCGGGGCAACACTTAGTATTTGAGTCAACACCTGAGGCGCAGTTAGAGATCCACACAGGTATGATGGCAAGCGCAATTCTATCGGATACCATTCCTTGCTATCGGCTTAGAGTCGAACAAAGTGTCTCTGCTTCCAGTCAGTTTATCCAATCACAGAATTATCAAGAAGGTGAGGCAGCATCACCAGGCGTTGCTATTCATCAAGCCTCATAGTAATTGAGAGCAGTCTCGACAAGATTGTTTTCTTGAAATATCGGTCTTTGCAAAGCAGAGGCCGATTTTTATATGTGTCGACTCCTCAAGAAAAAGCCAGTAGCAAGGATATCAAAAGTCCCCTCCCTAAAAACAGGGAGGGGACTTTCAGAACTGGCTGACGAAGAAGAAACTTCAAGCAATGATATCAATCAAAGCTAGCCAAATTGGCTAGAGGTTGATGCAATGATGAAGGCCGCATAGGTCAGAACATAACCAACGGAAAAGTGCACTAAGCCAACAAGACGAGCTTGAACGATAGATAGTGCAACTGGCTTATCCTTCCACTGAATTAGGTTGGCTAGTGGCGTACGCTGATGTGCCCAAACGAGGGTTTCAATCAGCTCTTGCCAATAACCACGCCAAGAGATCAGGAACATGAAGCCTGTAGCCCACACAAGGTGGCCGAACAGGAACATCCAAGCCCAAACCGCAAGACTATTCATGCCGAAGGGGTTATAACCATTGATTAACTGCGAAGAGTTTGCCCACAGGTAATCTCGGAACCAGCCCATCAGGTAGGTGGAACTTTCGTTAAAACGAGCCACATTACCTTGCCAAACAGCAAGGTGCTTCCAATGCCAATAGAACGTTATCCACCCAAGTGTATTGAGCATCCAGAACATTGACAGATAGAAGGAATCCCAACCCGAGATATCGCAAGTGCCACCACGACCAGGACCATCACAAGGGAAAGCGTAGCCGAAGTCTTTTTTGTCCGGCATTAGCTTAGAACCTCTGGCATCCAATGCACCTTTGACCAAGATCAAAGTAGTGGTGTGGAGACCCAGAGCAATTGCGTGGTGAACCAAGAAGTCACCAGGACCGATCGTTAGGAATGGAGACAAAGCATTGCCACCACCGTTGACAGCCTCTAGCCAACCTGGCAACCAAACGTCACCATTATTGGGCCATGCTGTATAAGCAACGCTACCTGTATTAGAGAGCAGCGTATCAAACCCGTAAAGCAATTTACCGTGAGCAGCTTGTACCCACTGCGCAAATACAGGCTCCACTAAAATCTGCTTCTCAGGTGTCCCAAAGGCAACGACAACGTCGTTATGGCAGTAGATGCCTAAGGTATGGAAACCGAGCAGCAGGGAAACCCAGCTCAGGTGAGAGATGATTGCCTCTTTATGATCAAGCGCACGAGCCAAGACGTTATTCTTGTTCGCTTCTGGATCATAATCACGGACGAAGAAAATCGCGCCGTGGGCAAATGCACCCACCATCAAGAAACCCGCAATATACTCATGGTGCGTAAATAACGCAGCCTGTGTCGTATAGTCCTGCGCGATGAAAGCGTAGGACGGCAGAGCGTACATATGCTGAGCCACAACAGAGGTGATCACACCGAGACAAGCAAGGTGCCAAGCCAACTGAAAGTGGAGAGACTCATTGTAGGTATCGTAGATACCTTTATGGGCATTGCCGAGCCATCCTTTGGGAGGATTGTGAGTCTCAAGGATGTCCTTCATGCTGTGGCCAATACCAAATTGGGTCTTATACATATGACCCGCAATGATGAACAGAGCCGCAATCGCCAAATGGTGATGGGCAATGTCTGTTAACCACAGAGACTCAGTTTGAGGATGAAAACCACCCACAAACGTCAAGATCGCAGTTCCCGCACCTTCACTGGTACCAAATAAATGGCCAGCGGTATCTGGGTTCTGGGCATAGACTCCCCAGCGACCCGTAAAGAAAGGCGACAAACCTGCAGGGTGAGGCAAGGTGGATAGGAAGTTATCCCAACCCACATGCTGCCCGCGAGATTCGGGAATCGCAACGTGAATCAAGTGACCAGTCCAAGCGAGAGAACTCACACCAAATAGACCGGCTAAGTGATGGTTCATCTGTGATTCAGCATTTCTGAACCAAGACAAGCTGGGACGGTACTTGGGCTGTAGATGAAGCCAACCTGCGAACAGATAGAAGCAGGAAAGCACCATCAGAAAGATGCAGCCCATGTAAAGGTCAGCATTGGTTCGCATACCAATGGTGTACCACCAGTGGTAAACGCCCGAATAGGCGACATCTACAGGACCAGAGGCACCCGCCTGCGTAAACGCATCAACAGCGGGTTGACCAAAATGAGGATCCCAAATCGCGTGGGCGATGGGACGTACGTTCAGCGGATCTTGGATCCACTGTTCAAAGTTGCCTTGCCAAGCTACATGAAAGATTGTGCCTGAGGCCCACAGGAAAATAATGGCGAGATGACCAAAATGAGTTGCGAAAACCTTTTGATAAAGGTTCTCCTCTGTCATCCCATCATGAGTTTCAAAGTCGTGGGCTGTGGCAATCCCGTACCAAATCCGACGAGTAGTCGGATCTTGAGCGAGATCTTGGCTAAATTTAGGAAATTTAGTTGCCATAACTGTTTTAGAGTCCTCCTCGCTCCTATCCTACTGCAATCATTCGAGCCAGGAAGAATGCCCAAGTTGTGGCAATTCCACCGACGAGATAGTGGGTAACCCCTACTGCTCGACCCTGAATAATGCTCAAAGCACGAGGCTGAATAGCGGGAGCAACTTTAAGCTTATTGTGAGCCCAAACGATTGATTCAATCAGCTCTTGCCAATAACCACGGCCACTGAACAAGAACATCAGACTGAATGCCCACAGGAAGTGAGCAGCCAGGAACATCAGACCATAGGCTGACAAAGCTGTCCCGTAGGAATTGATGACCTGAGGCGTTTGTGACCAAAGGAAATCTCTTAGCCAACCATTGATGCAGATCGCACTCTGAGCGAAATTTCCGCCCGTAATGTGGGAAACAGCACCATTATCTGAGACAGTACCCCAGACGTCAGACTGCATCTTCCAGCTGAAGTGGAAAATCGTGACTGAGATGGAGTTGTACATCCAGAACAGACCAAGGAATACATGGTCCCAAGCAGAGACCTGACATGTGCCACCGCGACCGGGGCCATCACAAGGGAATCTAAAGCCAAGGCTACCCTTATCTGGAATCAGACGAGAGCTGCGGGCATAGAGAACACCCTTGAGCAGAATCAGCACAGTCACGTGAATTGTAAAGGCGTGAATGTGGTGAACCATGAAGTCCGCTGTTCCTAAAGGAATAGCACTCATGGCAACTTTTCCACCCACGGCAACAGTGTCGCCACCCCAGACAACGCTGGTGGCAGCTTCAGCCAATGGTGCCCGAACGGAACCCGCGGCAGAAGCGTTGATGGACTGAACCCACTGGGCGAAAATAGGTTGAATCTGAATCGCCGTATCAGAGAACATATCTTGAGGGCGACCCAAGGCTCTCATGGTGTCGTTATGAATGTAGAGACCGAAGCTGTGAAAGCCCAGCCAAATACAAACCCAGTTGAGATGCGAAATAATAGCATCTCGGTGCCTTAGAACTCGGTCAAGCAGATTATTCTGACTTACGGCAGGATCGTAGTCACGAACCATGAAAATGCCGGCGTGAGCAGCTGCACCACAGATAATCAATCCACCAATCCACATGTGATGGGTGTAGATAGATAGCTGAGTGGCGTAATCTGTTGCCAGGTAAGGGTAGGGCGGCATGGCGTACATATGCTGGGCCACCACAATGCTGAGGGAACCAAGCAATGCAAGGTTCACAGCAAGCTGTGCGTGCCAGGACGTCGTCATGATTTCGTAAAGCCCTTTGTGGCCGTCACCTGTGAAGGGGCCCTTATGGCCTTCTAGGATTTCCTTCATGCTGTGACCAATACCCCAGTTGGTGCGGTACATGTGACCCGCAACAATCAAGAGCACACCTAAGGCAAGGTGATGGTGAATCACGTCAGTTAGCCAAAGACTTCCTGTGGTCGGGTTAAGACCACCTTTGAAGGTGAGGAAGTCGGAGTAAACACCCCAGTTAAGGCTGAAGAATGGACCAATACCCTGGGCAAAGCTAGGGTACATATCGGCCATAAACGCCTTATCCATGACGTAGGAGCGAGCCAACGGAATATCCGTTACACCCGAATCCAACATGGTGTTGACAGGCAACGAAACGTGAATCAGGTGGCCAGCCCATCCTAAAGAACCACAGCCGAGCAAAACGGCTAGGTGGTGGTTCATCATGGCCTCTACATTCTGGAACCATTCCAGAGAGGGAGCTGCCTTGTGGTAGTGGAAAAAGCCACCGTGAAAGACTAAGCCAGCCATTACAAGGGCCCCAATGGCCAGGCAGGTTAGCTCGTAGGACGATGAAACGCCCCACGCACGCCAGATTTGAAAGAATCCAGAGGTGATCTGGATTCCGTGGTAACCACCACCCAAATCCGCGTTTAAGATATCTTGACCCACGATGGGCCAGACGACTTGGGCACCAGGCTTAATGCCAGTGGGATTGGCCAACCAAGCCTCGTAGTTAGAAAAGCGTGCCCCGTGATAGAAGGAGCCGCTCAACCAAACAAAGATAATCGCCAAGTGGCCAAAATGGGCACTAAAAACTTTGCGTGATATATCTTCTAGATTGGAATTTTTATGTGTATCAAAGTCGTGAGCAAGAGCATGGAGGTTCCAAATCCACGTGGTGGTTTTGGGCCCCTTCTCTAGAGTCTGATGAAAATGACCAGCTTTTGACATGACGTCAAGATCAGCTGGCACTGCCGCTCTAGTCTCTCGCCCCCCTGGGCTAGTTGTCATTGAGACTCTCCTCTCTTTAGACAAGCAAGGAACGAAGACGTACCGTCCCGGACAATCTCAGAGCTGAATTCAGCTGCTGTAAAACAGACGACCGATGACAGACGTAAAAAGTTTAAGTGCATGAACTTATCCATATATAACGTCATCATGGCTTTACATTCCGCAAAGAATGAAACGAGTCAATCTGCGAGACAGAGCGCTGATGACAGCCAAGAGAACTGTACGGGAAGGGTTCTCTCTAAGAAATTATAGGAGTCCAGTAGATTTTTTCGAGGGAATTAACATTAATTAAGGTGCTTCGACGGTCAAACCCTGATTCACTCGTGAATAACAAAGGTTAACAAAAAATCCAGCAATCTTTACATAAAGAGAACAAAGGCATTGATTGTTAACTTTGCTTTGGTGTTGGTGTCTTGTGCAAGTGTAGTTACTCCACAAATGGACCTCGCATAAGGACGGGAGTGCTTTACGAGGGGGGTGGGCGGCATCTCTTAGTACTGGGCGGCGTGAAATTCCAGTTTTGCTCAGAGGCGGTCGTCTGCCGATCTTGCCCCCATTCTGCTTGAATTTATGGGTTGAGACTTAGCTGCAATGGAAAAGATTGGTGGCGATGGATTCCTGGCTAGAGGAAGAGTTTTTTCCGGTATAGTGCCTCTAGAGCAATACTTTGGATTCTAAATACCGGGAGTGTGCAGGGCGTGTATCGTAGCGGCGGTAGAGAAACGCGGTGGGCTTGGATCAGGCAACTGATGCTTGTTGCAATCATTTTTGCGTTCGTCACGGGTGTATCGATTGAGGCAATGGCTGCAGAAGATGCAGGAGTAGGCATTTTCTCGAAGCTTCAAGCAAGTCGCAATGTTGAAATTTTTGAGGTTTCACCGCCGGAGGTGATTCAAGAGTTGCGTTCGCTGTTGTCATCGCGCCAACCACAGGTCGAAATTTTAAGTCCAAGGGCTGATCAGGTGGTTGAAGATAGGACTGTTAGCGTAGATCTGCAGGTGGAGGGTTTGCCCATCTTTAAGAATGCGGAACTGGGTCTTGGACCTCATCTACGTCTTTTTGTAGATGACCAGCCGGGTCAGGCTATCTACGATTTGCTGGAGCCGGTGACTTTGGGGAAGTTGAAGCCTGGGACACATACGTTGCGAGTGTTGGCAGTTTATCCCTGGTTTGAGAGCTTTAAAAATCAGGGAGCCTATGCTGAGGTGACGTTTCACGTTTTCACTAAAACGCGTGACAACCAACCAACGTCTACCCACCCCCTACTAACCTATAACCAACCTCAAGATTTTTTGGGTGCAGAACCTGTACTGCTGGATTTTTACGTAAGTGGCCTACCGAAGAGTGAGACAGGCTCTGACCGCCAATCAGACGTTTTCCCTGGGCAGGTACGGGTAACCGTCAACGATAATAGCTTTTTAATACCGGGCTGGAAGTCGCTGTATTTAGAAGGGTTGCACTCAGGGACAAACTGGGTTCGCCTAGAGCTTTTGGATGAGAAGGGCGTTGCGATCGCAAACACCTATAACGAGACGGTCCGCCTAGTGGATCTGCAGTCTGACGGCCAAGACAGCTTGGCTCAGATCGTGCGAGGAGACTTAACCACATCCCAGGCCCAGGGCATCGTTGATCCAGACTATCGACCGGCCCCCATTGTGGAGGTAGCAGCGCCCGAACCGACCGTTGATGAATTACCTGAACTTGATTCAATAGAGTCTGGCGCTGCAGAGCCTTCTGAGAAGACGCCAGCATTGACCCCAGAGCAGCCGGACCTGCCCGCCAGCGTTGTTGAGATAGATGAACAGGAAGCCACGCCTCCTGAGGTCACACCGCCTGAAAAACCTGACAGCCTTCCAGAACGGGTCACAACAACACCTTTAGAGACAGAAGCGTCTGGTGATTTGGACGCCATTACCGAGTAGGTCAACCTGCGATCTCTGCAGCGGCTGGCTCAGGTCACGCGCGTGGGGTTCGATTTTAATTGCGCCAGACACGGCAGGTGATGTTTCTATTCCTATCTAAGCTTTTACCTCTATTCTTTTACCCCCTGGGGCTGAGCTGCCTGTGTTTGGGGATCGCAGCGTTTACGTTTTGGCGTCGGCCTCGATTTGCGGCGGGGGCAGTAGCACTAGCGCTCTCGATTTTGCTATTGGCATCCAATACGTTTTTGGCACGCGGGCTGGTGCGGTCGCTGGAGCGTCAGTTTTTGCCGCCTGCGGCTGTTCCCCGAGCGGAGGCGATCGTTGTCTTGGGCGGCTGTACGCGATCTAGGCTCTCACCGCGTCCCTGGATAGAGATCCCAGAATCAGGGGATCGACTGCTGTATGGTGCCAAACTCTACCGAGAAGGGCGGGCTCCTCGGCTCATTCTGACCGGCGGTCGGATCGAGTGGCAGCGGCCAGGGGAAGCAGAATCAATGGATATGGCGGAATTGATTGAGACAATGGGGGTGCCCCGTTCTGCCATCTTGCAAGATCCTTTAGCACTCAATACTCGAGAGAATGCAGTCAATGTCAAAAAAATTCTGGAGGCCAATCAGCTTCAAGGGCACGTTCTTTTGGTCACATCAGCGATCCACATGCCGAGGTCTATTGCTATCTTTCGGCATTTAGAGATAGATGCGATCGCAACTCCCACTGACTTTTTAGTCGCAGATCTCGGCCAGCGCCCAAGCATCATGACCAGCCTGCTAGAAATGGTCCCCAGCGTAGAAGCCCTTGAGATGACGACGCGCGCCTGCAAAGAATACCTGGGTGGGTGGATCTATCACCTACGAGGATGGCTCTAAAATCTGACCAGAGTTGACCATGAAGACAATTTCGACTTCTATGATTGAGAGAACAGGTATTTCGGTAGTTTTACGGATATCTTTGCTCAAGCCTATCGGTACACTCAGTATTTATACAGGCTCATGTCTGCCTTCTGATCTGCAACAACAATGTCTCAACAACAGATCCGTTCTTCATCGGCTCCATCCTCACCTCAACCTAAGGAGCGGGTGGTGTCTTGGAAGATGACACAATGCCTGAATCCCGACTGCCTACATTCCAACCCCAACACCGTTGAACGTTGTCAGCGCTGCCAATCTAAGCTGCTGCTCAGCGATCGTTATCGAGCCGTTCGGACCATCGGCTCCGGTGGTTTTGCCTGTGCTTTCGCAGCCGTTGACGAACACCGGCTGCGCACTCCCTGCGTGATCAAGCAGTTCTTGCCACGCCAGCAAAATCACGAAATCTTGCAAACCTCCATGAATCTGTTCAAGCAGGAGGCACATATTCTCAGGGATCTGGGGAATCATCCCCAGATCCCCGCACTCCTAGCTTTTTTTGAGCAAGAACAGCGATTCTATCTCGTCCAAGAGTTTATTGATGGACTCAGTCTGTTTGAGGTCCTGGCCACTCAGGGTGCCTTCAGCGAACAGCAGGTTCGCTCTGTTTTCGGTCAACTTCTGCCCCTGCTTCAATTTGTACATGAGCGGCAGGTGATTCACCGCGACATTAAGCTCAGCAATATTATTCGGCAACCCGACAGCAGCCTAGTCCTGATCGACTTTGGCGGTTCGATGGCCGCTAGCGCAGACTTTCGCTCGATTACCGGCACCCCGGGCTATGCGGCCCCTGAGCAGCTCCAAGGGCGGGTTTGTCCCGCAAGCGACCTCTATAGTTTAGGCGTCATTGGTCTACGATTGTTGATGGCAAGTTTGCCACAAGATGATGGTTCTGACCCCCTATTTGACCCACAGCGCCAGCAATGGTGTCCGCTTCCCACCCACATTAGCCCCGAGTTTCAGCAGATTTTATCAAAGCTCCTGCAGCAAAACGTAGAGGAACGCTATTCGTCAGCAGCACATGTTCTTGAAGATTTAGCCCCAGAGACTCCAGCACCCAAGAGTACGCCAAGCGGCCCTGTCACAACTCAGCGTGACCGAGTTCTATTAAGGAGTGCTGCTGGTCTTGATTATCGTCCGTTACGCAACCTACTGGCGGCCGAGAATTACCGAGAAGCAGACCAAGAAACTTGGCATTTACTGCTGCAGGCAGCGGATCGGCAGGCGGAAGGAAGTCTTAGCCTCGGATCGCTTCGTAAAATTCCCCAGCCAGATCTAGAAACATTAGATCAGCTTTGGCAGACCTTTAGTCACGGTCAGTTTGGTTTTACAGTACAAAAACAGATTTACCAAGGGCTGGGAGGGAAAACGGCCTTTGACTATCCTCTATGGACGGCCTTCGGACAGCAGGTGGGTTGGTGTGTTGATCGCCAGTGGATTAATTACAGTCACTTAGGCTTCAGCACCCAAGCGCCACGGGGCAGCTTCCCGGCTTGCTTTGCCGATCCCCTCAACCGCACAGGCTTTGCCCGCGGTGCCTGTGGATGGTGGCGAGTGGGCTTCGTCACTTTAATAGAACGCTTAGGCCATCCAGGACATCAGGCAGAGACTTGGCTCTAGACGGAATTTTCTCCTGAGGACGGATGATCTTGGTAACCTTGAGGTGGGACTCTTGGAAAAGGGGGGCATCTTCTACCATTTTCGACCTTTGAGTGCATCAATCACTATGGCTCAGAGACTCAATTCACAAGCCAATACAGACGAGCAATCTGTTCAAGATCAACCGGCTAAGGTAGTGGCATCGGCTCCTATTGCTGTCCTAAAGACGAGGCAGTTACAGCCTATCGTTGAGCTTCCCTTTCATCAGCTGCAGTTTCGTCAACTTAGGGCTTTAGCAATGCGTCAGCTTCCTTCTTCACAAAATTCTCAGTCGACGCCGACCGAAGTGTCGCTCCCCACCCCACCCCAAAAAGAGGCACAGCGAACACGACCATCGGTGCCGCCTTCTACTGGCCCGAGCATGAAGGCAAAAGTAACCCTTTGGGCACTGGGCGTTAGTGTGCTGCCCACGCTTCTGGTCGGCTTGGGTTCCTATACGACGTATCAGTCTTTACGACAGCAAGCAGAGGGGCAGCCCAGTGGACCACAGATAGAGGCCCGTCTTGATGAAATACTGCCGCCCCTAGCAATGGGAACCGGATTAATGGCCGTGATGGCAGGTGCGATCGCAACCCTATTGGCTCGACGCACAATCCAACCCGCCCTACAGGCCTCGCAAACCTCGACAACACTCGTGAATCGGCTCCAGAGATCAGACGCTGAGACCCAGCTTCAGAACAGGCAGAAAGACGAACTGAAAGCCTTAGAAGCTAATGTCAGCCTGATCGGCCAACAGCTCCCAAGCCTACTGGCAACACAGCAAGAAGAGACCCAAAAATTTCAGGTCCTCATGGAGATCACCGACCATCTCCAGAACAGTCAAACAGAAGAAAATCTTTTAAGCACTGCCGTCATCTCAACCCGAAAGCTGCTAAGAACAGACAGGGTCAGCGTATTTCGCTTCAACGCCAGTGGCGAAGGAACCTTTGTCGCCGAAGATGTCGGACCGGGATGGGCCAAACTACTATGGTCAACCATTCACGATCCCTGCTTCGATAGTGGCTATAGTGCCCTATATCAAGAAGGTCGCGTCAAAGCCATTGACAACATCTACGCTGCCAACCTCTCTGACTGCCACATTGGTTTACTAGAGCAGTTTGGGGTCAAAGCAAACCTAATTGCCCCCATCATCAAAGAGGGTCAATTGTTTGGGCTACTGATCGCCCATCAATGCTCAGGGCCGCGCCCTTGGCAAACAGCAGAGATCGAAGTTGTCACCCAGGTAGCAGCCCAAATTAGCGCAGCGCTCCACAGCGCCCACCTGATCCAGAGACTCAACGAACAAGCCGAACAGACCCATCAACTTCTAACCGTCTCGCGCAGCATTCGATCCTCTCTAGACGAAGAGGATGTCTTGAGCACCACAACAACAGAAGTCCGCAAAGCACTGAAGGCAGACCGGGTCGTCGTCTATACCTTCGACACTGACTGGTACGGAACAGTCGTAGCCGAGTCTGTACTACCCGGTTTTTCTAAGGCTCTGTGGGCTGAGATTCACGATCCCTGCTTCGCTGAAGGATTTGTTGAGAAATACCAAGCAGGTCGCATTCACGCTATTGACAATATTCAATCCGCAGATCTTGGGGACTGCTATCTTCAACAGTTAGAAGCCTTTGAAGTCAAGGCCAACTTAGTTGCGCCCATCCTCAAGGACAATCAATTATTTGGCCTTCTAATCGCCCATCAATGCTCAGGACCGCGCCAGTGGCAACAGACCGAGCAAAACTTCATTGGCCAGATCGCCCTCCAAGTAGGATATGCCCTCGAACACGCTCGTTTTGCAGCTCGCTTAGATGCCGAAGATCAAAAAGCGCGTCTGATCAAAAGTCTGACCCAAAGTATTCGTGCTTCTCTAATTGAAGAAGATATCCTCAGCACCACCGTCACAGAAATGCGTAAAGCCCTCAAAGCAGACCGCGTGATTATATATGGCTTCGATGCTGATTGGTATGGCACCGTCGTGGCTGAAGCTGTCTTACCCGGCTTTCCAAAGACACTATGGGCTGAGATCAAAGATCCCTGCTTTGCCGAAGGTTTCGTAAAGCAATATCAGTCGGGTCGCGCCCACAGCATTGCTGATGTGCAATCTGCAGGCATCGGAGAATGTTATCGGCAGCAGCTCGAGCAGTTTGGAATCCGAGCCAACTTGGTTGTTCCGATCCTGAAAGACCAACAGCTCTTTGGCCTTCTGATCGCCCACCAATGCTCTGGCCCTCGTCATTGGCAGACCACCGACATCACATTGATGACTCAAGTCGCCCAGCAGGTAGGATATGCCCTCGATCATGCCCGCCTACTGGCTCAGATGGACCAAGCGTATCAACTGGCACAGGGAACCTCTACACAGAATCAGCAGCAGAGAGAAAACCTACAGCGGCAAATCAGCACCTTTCTTTCACAGAGCAAAGGTGCCATTCAGCATTTAGCGGATCAAAGTCGTCAGCAGATGGTGTCGGTGAGCACACTCTACAATCACATCAAAGCGTTAGCAGACTCCACACAGGGGATGGTTCGAGCCTTCGAGCAGGGAGAACAGCATAGCCAGCGAGTCAATCAAGGCATCCAGACCAACCAGGCAGTGGTAGAGCAAATGCGAGACAGCATCACAGCCCTAGAGACCATCTTCACCAGCGCGGCGGAGCAAATTCAAGTCCTGGGACAACCTGCGCAGCAGCTTGATGCCCTGATCACTCAAGTGAATGCCCTAGCTGCAGAAGTCAAGCTCCAGGCCATGAACGTGACCCTAGAGTCGGCCCGCAAGGGAAGCGCAGGCCAGGAATTTGCCGATATCGGCGAGAAAATCCATGCCCTTGCCCGTGAGTTAGACAGCGGCCTCACTGAAGTCAAGCCCCTAGTACAAACTATCCGTGCAAATGTTCAAAACACTTCTAATCTATTCATTAACGGTCAGCAGCAAACGTTGACCAGTACCCAGGCTGTCGTTGAGATCCAGCAGCAACTCGGACAAGTCGCAGCCTCTAGCTATCAACTCCTCTCCCTGTTGGGACAGATGACCCAAGCCGCGACCCATCAAGCCCATCAATCAGAAGCCGCAAATCATTCAGCCGTGGAAGTTGCCAATCTTACCAATCACACCGCCGAGACATCCGCGACGGTGGTAGAGTCTTTTAACCGTTTAACGAGTTCTGTAGAGGCCATAGAAGGTTAGACGAACTCATGCATGATAACGGCAGCTCCCCATCTTCATCCTTTACCTCCCTTCCCCTAGAAGACCGAGATTCAGCCTATCAACTCTTTGTCCAAGAAGCAGTGGAGTTATTTCAGGAAATCGAAGCCGATCTCCGTCAAGCAGCACAAAATCCCAGCTCTGCTGATCAGCGACAATCCATTGTTCAGGCCGTACAGATTATCGAAAGCGGGGCCGCTCAACTGGGCCTCACAACGCTTCAATATTCAATGCATCGTGTAGAACGGCTCTGTTCTCTATCGCAGCCGCATCCGCGGACGACCGAGCTAGAAAGGCTCTGCCAGGTTAGTCAAACACTCAAACTCTCCCTGTTGGCTCATGTACAGCAAACCTCCGGAGCAAAGGAGATTGACTGCACTGCAGCTCAGGTTATTCTCGTTCAGTTAGAAGAGCAGCTCCAGAAGAAGCAGCATCAGGCTCCAGTCCTGAAGAGCTCTTCAAGCGTGTCTGTTCCCCCATCAGAAGACAAACTCACAGCTCTTGCCATCACCGCCGAGGTAGAAGAAAGGTTGATGCAGCTCGAATCGCAGCTCGCGTCGCCCCCCTCAGAGACACTCGCAACAGAACTCTTGCAGCTCTTTGAGAGCCTACGCGATCTGGGAGAGATGTCGAATCTTTCGGAGCTAGTGGCAATTTCTCAAACAGCCGTGGCCAGCCTGCGGGCCAGTCCACGGACAGCCGCAATAATTGGCCGAATTGCCCTAGCTGGATATCGGGAGACCCAACCACAGGCTGCAGGAAACAGCCAATGGGCGGAGAGCTCCTCCATAGAATCAGATGAAGCCTCGGACGAAGACGTTGCCAAAGTCATCAGCCTGGATATATCTGATGCCTTCGTTTGGCAAACAGGCGGCACTGTTTTCTTGCTGCCCTCTAGTCAAGTACTTGAAATTTTGATCCCTAATCACGATCAGATTGATGAAACCATCGTCCCTGCAAAATTGAAGTGGCAGGGACGCACACTGCCGGTTTATCCGTTGACACAGTTTTTCAGGGGGCAAAACTCTAGCCTTCTATTGACACCGTCGCCCGGTAGCCATAGGCAGTCGTCAACATTGCTGCTCGTTCAGCACCCTAATCAAATTTTTGCTTTGAAGATCGAGATTGAGCGTCTAATTACCGCTTCAACCCTCGAGCTACAAAGTAGGACAGGCAGCGCTGAGCCAGAGTATAACCGTGGCTCGACGTTTTTAGAAGACAGTCAGCTCTATACAGTTGTGGATACAGCATTGCTGATTGATCAAAACAGTGATGCTGTATGAAGCACTATGCCTGCTCTAGTTCAGCGTCTTGCATGTGCACGCGAAACTTCTTATCAAATTTGACGACATAGGGGTAGTTAGGGCTAATCACACGTCCCTTCCAATCTTTGAGGATATCAATAACCTCTCCCTCGGTGCCGCAGATGTCAAAGGGCTGATTACGATGATCAGGGTGGGTATAAACAATGACAGCTGATTTCACTCGAACCCGATCACCGATTTGCATAACCCTACTTTTCGTCCTTAATCATCAACGATGCTGCCCGAACCGCGTCGTAACCGCACCTGTTCTATCTTTGCATAAGACGGGCCTTCGCTTGTGGTCAAATTACAAGGCAGCCCTTTTACCTCGATAAAACCAATGGCTCTAGCAGTGAGTTACTGAGGCAAGCCAAAATCACAGCCTGGGTCTCATCGATTACACCTCAACCGAGACCGTTTCTGGCTGGGGTAGCTCGATAGTGAACGTCGTCTGTCCTTGGGAACTGGTGACGTTGATATTGCCCTGGAGCTGTTCGACTAGCTTTTCAACAAGAGCCAGCCCGAGACCTGTTCCACCCTGCTTCCAGGGGTCGGCGTTGGGCACTCGATAAAATTTATCGAAAATGCGAGGCAGCTCAGAGGCAGGAATTTCCGCCTGGTTGGTCACCTGAAAACGGACAAAGGGGTCAGGGTTCTGCAAACGTTCAATATTGAAGTACACATCGCCACCATCAGGGGTATATTTGCAGGCATTATTGAGCAGCTCAGCTAAAATTCGTTCCAGGCTAACGCGATTGGACTGCACCGCCACGGCTTCGGGATCGCAGTGAATGTTTAGATGTTGCTTGCGATCGCGGGCCCTAGATTGAAAGGGCTCTAGCACACCGGCTAACCACTCGGACAACACCAACATTTCTAAAGGCATCGGTTCGGTATCTGCTTCTAAGCGCTGCAGATCTAGGAGGTCGTTGATGAGTTCAGTTTCGCGGCTACATTCAGCTTCTAAAATCTTGACGTAACGGGTTTGTCGATCTTCGAGAGGAAACTGATTGAGCATATGGATCGCCATTTTGATATTAGACATGGGCGTTCGCAGCTCATGGGAGACAGTGCTGAGAAAGTCGTCTTTAAGAATGTTCAGGCGTTCAAGCTCCTGCATTTTTTGCTGCAGCTGAGCGGTGCGCTCTTCGACCTGCCGCTCTAGGTCAGTGTTGAGATCTTGGACTTGACGATAAAGCTGGGCCTGATGAACCGCAATCGCACACTGATTGGCAATGGTTTCAACGAGGTTGAGCTCATCTAGATTCCACTGGCGGGCTTCTTTGGTTGATGGCCCACATTGATAGAGACTAATGCTGCCCAGATACCGCTGCATATAGAGAAGCGGCGTTAACAGGAGGGTTTGAATCTGACACTGATCGCAGATAGCCTGCAGCTCTAGCGCAAGTGACGTATCGCCGCTTTCAAACACCACCTGCTGCCCCTGAGCAAGAGAGTCTTGAGAATTGCGCAAAAATCGCTCGTTTGCCTGTACAAGGTCAGGGCGCTCAACGGATCGGTCACTAGCGTAGAAGACGGGGGAGTCGCTCTCTGATTCAATCGGAACAATGAGGCAGTGACTGGCCCCCAAGGCTTCTAGCAATAAGCCCACGGTAATATCTAAGACCTCTGCGGTGACCATTGTGCCACGCATAGCCTGCACAATCCGGTTAATGATTGCTTCTCGCTGAGCCTGGTGACGCAACTGCTCTTCAGCGCGCTTTCGCTCGGTAATATCGGTGATATAGCTGCGAATTAAGTCACTTTCAGAAATGTAGTGAACGGACTGCTCAAAGACCAAATCCTTGATGCTGACCTCACGGACAAAGAAATTACCCTGTTCAGGACTGTCCACTTTCACCATGGTCAGCAGTCCTTCTAGGAGAGGGTGCGCTAAACCGGCTTCGGATAAATTCTCAAATTGCATGACGGCAGAGGGATTCATATAGGTGACGGTGCCGGACAAATCAATTTCGAGAATCGGAGTGGGGGTCAGTTCGGGGAAAGAGGCCAGCCGGACGAGGGCGGCTTCGCTCATATCTTGGAAGTCAGCGTCTGTGGGGACGAGGGTTTGAAAGGGGTTGACGGAATTTTTGAGAATGGTGGAGAGGTCGCTGGTGTCGCGGAACTCGTCGAAGGCTTCATCTGAGAGGTTGGAAGCCACAAAATACTGTGCCTTTACATCTCCGCCGAAAACGACAACATCACCATGTTTAAGGTCATGGGAAAAGAGACGGCGACCATTCACGATTAGGCCATTGGTGCTTCTTTTACCCTGGAGATCACCATCAATGATCCGAAACAAGTAATTAGAGGTTTCGGGAGCTGTAACCCGCAGCAAGATAGCGTGCTGCCGCGACACCATTTTAGAGTGCAGCACGATGGAGTTGGTGACATCCCGGCCAATGGAATAGGTAGCGGCTTCGAGGGAAATGGTGCGTCGTCCCTCAGCGTCATCAACAATAAACAAATGTCGAAAACGCTGACGTTGATTCTCCTCGGGATTAGTCACTATGGAATTGCCTATATTTCTTAAGGGCTGCTGGCAGACTTCAAAGCATTGAAGTCCTTTGTTCTTTTTACTGATTGTAGCGTTGAGAATGGGAAGAAATTTAACCGGTTTCTTCTATCTCGAAGGCGTTCTAAGAATTTCACCCCAGACAACCAATCTCTTTTAGCATTTTTAAGTGCTGGGGTACGGTGGCTAAGGTGTTCGCGGCAATCATGCCGCTGGCGGCGACGGCGGGAAGACCGATACCAGGAAAGGTGGAG
Organism: Acaryochloris thomasi RCC1774; assembly: GCF_003231495.1. Lineage (NCBI taxonomy): Bacteria > Bacillati > Cyanobacteriota > Cyanophyceae > Acaryochloridales > Acaryochloridaceae > Acaryochloris > Acaryochloris thomasi. Next base: position 266,462 of record NZ_PQWO01000002.1, on the reverse strand, counting down.
TCGCCACAGCAAAGTAAACCCGACAAAGGCGTTCCCGGTCCTGGGAAAATGGATTGTCCGGCTCGAATGGCGGGACCATAGGAGCCGTGATGTCGCCGTAGAAAGCGCGCATGGGTAAGAGGGGTACCAACAAGGGTGAGTTCGGTGCGATCGCAAATATCAGGCATCACCCGCTTAATCGCCTGCCACATAATTTCTGAACGTTCTTGCTTTAGCTGTTGATAGGCATCACTCCGTCTATCCATTCCCTGCCAGACCTCATAGGGCTCATTCCCTGGCGTATAGGCATGAATCACATGCTTACCCGGTGGGGCCAGCGACGGATCTAAAACAGAGGGGATCGACAACAGCACAATATTCTGAGGGGCCGTGATTCCTAGTTCCCAATCTTTAACGACAATGTAATGACACTCTAAATCCTCGGGCAAATTGGCGGCATCAATGCCCAAATGCAAGTGCATAAAGCTTTCGCACTCCGGCGTGGCCTGCCGCTCAGTCACAAATTTTTTCGGGACGGCACCCTCTGGCAATAGCTTTAGGGTGTCCCAAACAGAGGCGTTAGAGACGACGGCTCGTTTTGCCCGCAAGGTTTTACCATTGCGGAGCTGGACACCTACGGCCCGTTTATTCTCTATCAGTACCTGCTCAACATGGGCACCTAGCATCAGGGTTCCACCCCGTTTTTCTAAACCGCGCACGAGGGCATCGACAAAGGTACCGGCTCCCCCAACAGGATAGTCAAGGACCATGTTGGGCTGATACCACTCGGCAAACATAAAGGCCATTTCAGCCGCAATGGTGCCGTCGGCAGGCAACCCCGACAGCAAGAAACAGAGCATATCCATCCAACGGTGTATAAAAGGGTCGCTAATTTCGCGGCCTAATATACGGCTAAAGGGACCGGTGAGCTGACGAATATACTTCGTTTGCTTCAACATCGCCGGTAGATAGCGTCCTAGGGTTCTGACGACGCCCAAATCGGCTCGAAAGGCGGCGGGGGGAATTGCGATCGCAGCCTCTGCCAGCGGAGCCATTACCTTCTTAAATCGGTGCCATTCCGCGACAGCCTGTGGACCTTGAAACTGCTCCAAGACTTCATCAAACTGGTCGGTGCCGATGGGATTGTTAAAACTTCCCTCTGGGAGATGACAGCCCCACACATCATAGGTTTTCCACTCTAGATCTTCGCCAATGGCGTCGAGCACCTGCCGCAGCGGACTGGAGGAAGGACTATAGGACAGGCCAGAATAAAGCGACGGCCCCGAATCGAACTTGAACCCATCTCGTTCAAAGGCATGGGCTGCGCCCCCCGGAATCGTATGACTCTCGCACACCGTTACATCAAATCCATAGCGAGCCAGCAATGCAGCGCAGCAGAGACCACCGATACCGCTACCGATTACTACCACATCTGTTTCGATCGTATCCAAAGTCATAAGCTCTTCTGGCATCTTTAACGATAACGGGTCATTTATACATCAATGGAATTGCCATGCAGCACCCGTTTATTTTTAACAAACCCGTCCTTCTAGCGATACACGCATTGACGAGGAGTCTAAAATAGCTGCGAACTATAGTCTGCTAGAGAAAGGCTGTCCAAGCTCAGCCGAGTGTTGCGATACCTCGATACAACAACGGAATAAAGCAGAAAAAGGAGCCTTTTTTATCCCTGAGACAGATGCAGCTCTAGATGCTTAAATGACCACAGACAACTCACAACAAAGAACAATAGGACATATTCATGATTGGGTTAGGGCTAAACCTGTCAAACGCAATAATCAGTAGTACTTGGAATTTAGCCAAAGCACCCCTCTCTCTAGCCGTAGACACGGCAGCTACGGATGCCTCCAGAGGCGTTGTTCAAGCTTCACTAGAGGCAATCCTATTGGGCCTTGTCCAGGGGATTACGGAATTTTTACCCATCAGCAGTACGGCCCACCTTCTAATTGTGACGCAGGTGCTAGGTTGGGAAGACTTAGGTGAGAAGTATTTTGTTGATGCGATTCAGTTTGGCAGCGTCATTGCAGTGCTGCTCTATTTCCGCGCAGATTTGAAGCAAATTATTTCTGGGTCTTGGGCCGCCTACCAGCAAAAAGATTGGCAGCGTGAGGAATGGAAAATCCTGCTGGGAATCGCAATAGGGACGCTGCCCGCTCTGACGATTGGATATATTTTCCGGGATTCGATTCCTGAAAGCGCTTTTGTCATTGCGATCGCATCTATCCTAATGTCGATCTTGCTGGGCATCGCCGAAAAAGCCGGTCGTCGCCTACGGGACTTTAACAAGTTAGAGATTAAGGATGGTCTACTCGTGGGCTTGGGTCAGATGCTGGCCCTCATCCCTGGCGCTTCTCGCTCTGGCTCCACGCTGACCACAGGGTTGCTGCTGGGCCTGAAAAGAGACACAGCCGCTCGCTTTTCTTTTTTGTTGGGGTTGCCAACTCTAGGGCTGGCAACGCTGTTCCAATCTCGTAAAGTCATAGGGAATCTCGACGCAGCCATTCCCCTGTTGTTTGGTATTCTCTCAGCGTTTATTTTTTCTTATCTGGCTATTGCCTGGCTGCTCAAGTTTCTGCGGCAGCAGAGCACCTGGGTGTTTGTTTGGTATCGGCTGGCGTTTGGGGCTGCAATTTTAGGTGCGATCGCAACCGGCTGGCTACCGCGATAAATCAATCGCTTACAATACAGTCAAGACATTTGAGGTTGGTTCCATGCTTCAGATTGACCTAAATCAATTGCCCAGCACCGACGAACTACCCTGCTCTGACGACACCCCAGTGGACAACGAAGATCAGAATTTACTGCCGAACCTGCTGCTTTTTCTGCTGTGCAGTATTTGGTCCGAGCGCATGGACTGGTACTTCGGCGTAGATATGGCGATTTATCACACCACTGGCATTAATCCCAGAGTTCCTGTGGTACCCGACGCCTTTTTGAGTTTAGGTGTTGAGCGAAAGAAGGGAGGTAAATCTCGCAAAAGCTATGCCGTCTGGGAAGAGGAGGGCACAGTCCCCATTTTGGCGTTAGAAATGGTGTCTCACCAACCCGGTGGCGAATACGAGGCAAAACAGTCTCTCTATGCCAATCTGGGCGTGCTGTATTACATCATCTATAACCCTGAATTTTGGCAGCGGGATCGGCATCAGCCTTTCGAAGTCTACAAGCTGGTGAACGGCAGCTACAAACTTCAAATTGGCGAACCCTACTGGATGCCGGAAGTGGGCCTAGGCATCGGCAGATCGGAGCAGGTGATGGGTGGCATCAAGCAAGAACTTTTGGCTTGGTATGACAGTCAAGGTGACCGTTATCTGTCAGATGATGAAAGAGCTGAAGCAGAGCGGCAGCGTGCTGATGACGCTCAACAGCATGTAGAAAAGCTATTAGCACGGTTACGATCTGAAGGGATCTCAGAAGAAGACTTGAGCTGACCGATCACAATTCGGTCTCTCGTTCTGGCACATGAGTTGTCTAACATCCGTATCTATCAATACAGATAGGGTGGACAGTGGCCTCTGTAATAGATCTAGGCAAAGTGCTGCATATCAATGAAGAGCGTGAGTTTTGCGATTTGACAATTATGAATTAGATAACTTCTACGATGAACTGTTTCAATCAGCCGATCAGCCAAGACCGGCAGGAGCTGCTCTCGTAGACCGTATCCATCAGCTTGGCCCAGGGGAGCTGCTACAGCGACAGCAGGCGGCTCAGCAGGCACTCTTCAAACTCGGGGCGACGTTTGGAGTCTACGGCGACAATCAAGGAAGCGATCGCATCTTTCCCTTCGACGTCATCCCCCGCATCATCTCGGCTCAGGAGTGGCGTCATTTAGAAACAGGGCTAAAGCAGCGGATTCATGCCCTAAACCTCTTTATTGACGACATCTATCACGATCAAAAAATCATCAAAGATGGCAAGATTCCGGCGGAGCTGATTCTCTCGGCAACGGGGTTTCAGAAGCCCTGCATGGGCTTGAATCCACCTGAGGGCGTTTGGTGCCACATCACGGGGTCTGATCTAGTCCGAGATCGCAACGGCCAGTGGTATGTTCTTGAAGATAATTTGCGCTGCCCTTCAGGGGTTTCCTACGTGCTGGAAAACCGACGGGTGATGAAAAGCACCTTCCCGCAGGTATTTGAAGAGATCCCGATTCAGCCAGTGGATGGATACCCCAGCCAACTACTCAATACGCTGCTGCATCTGGTCCCCGAAAATATTGCTCACCCAACCGTGGTGGTCCTGACGCCGGGGATCTATAACTCGGCCTATTTTGAGCATTCCTATCTGGCGCAACAGATGGGCGTGGAGCTGGTAGAGGGTCGCGATCTAGTAGTGGCAGATGGACACCTGCAAATGCGGACCACCCAAGGACTGCAGCGGGTTGACGTGATTTATCGCCGCATTGACGACACCTTTATTGACCCCCTAGAGTTTCAGGCAGATTCGCTGCTGGGGGTGCCGGGGTTAATGCAGGTGTATCGAGAAGGGAGAGTTGCGATCGCAAATGCTCTCGGCACCGGCATCGCTGACGACAAGGTGATCTACGCTTTCGTCCCTAACATGATTCGCTATTACCTGGGTGAAGACCCGATTTTAGCCAACGTCCCCACCTATCTCTGCTGGGAACCTAAACAGTTAGACCATGTTTTAGGAAACCTCGATCAGCTCGTGGTCAAATCTGCCGATGAATCCGGTGGCTACGGAATGCTGGTGGGTACCCAGTCAACCCAAGCTGAACGGGAAGAATTTGCCCAAAAGATTAAAGCCAATCCGCGAAAGTATATCGCCCAGCCCACTCTCTGTCTCTCTCGCGTCCCCACCATTCTGGAACAGGAGTTCGTCGGCTGTCACGTCGATTTGCGCCCCTACATTCTCTACGGCCAAGATATTTACGTTCATCCAGGGGGACTGACGCGGGTGGCATTGAAAAAAGGGTCTCTAGTCGTAAACTCCTCTCAAGGGGGCGGTAGCAAAGATACCTGGGTTCTGTGCGAGTAAAGAACTATTCCTGCATGGATGGGCGAAAGTTTCTGCACTTGGCCCCCCATTCGACTCCGCTCACGTCGAAGCCAGCCCCCCGATTCTCACAGGCCGAGGGACTAGTGCAAGATGCCTAATTTACGCCCATAAGAGAGTTCGATCCAAAATGCTTAGTCGCGTTGCCAATTCAATTTACTGGCTCAATCGCTATATTGAGCGCGCTGAAAACGTCGCTCGATTTCTAGAAGTCAACATCAATCTGATGCTGGATATTCCCACCGGAATTGAGCAGCAGTGGCAGCCATTAGTAACCACAACAGGCGATCGCGCTTTCTTTGAACAGCATTACGGCGAAGCGACCGCAGAGAACGTCATTCAGTTTCTCACCTTTGATCAGCAATATCCCAACTCGATTTTCTCCTGCTGGCAGATGGCCCGAGAGAATGCCCGTTCCGTACGCGAAATTATTTCGTCCGAAATGTGGAGTGAGGTGAATGCCGCTCACCAAATGGTGTCAAAAGCGTCTAAGGATTTATCGATATCCGATCTCAGTGATTTTTTAGAGCAGGTCAAACAGGCCAGTCATTCCTTTGTCGGCACCACGGATGCCACTCTCAGCCGCAACGAAGCTTGGCATTTTGGCCGCATGGGTCGCTTTTTAGAGCGGGCCGATAAAACCTCCCGCATTCTAGATGTCAAATACTATGTGTTGCTTCCTTCTGCCACCGATGTCGGGACACTCCTCGACGAACTCGGATGGATGGCCCTCTTAAAATCGGCCAGTGCCTATGAAATGTACCGTCAGAGCAGCCAGCAACATCGCATCACTCCGGCGGGGGTTTCAGGTTTTCTGATCCTCGATCCAGAATTTCCACGGTCGGTTCAGTTTTGCCTCTGGCAGGCCGAGCAGTCTCTCCATCGGATCACCGGTACGCCCCTAGGGTCTTGGCATATCCCCATTGAGCGCTCGCTGGGTCGCCTCCGTTCTGAAATGGAATACTTGATGATCGATGAGATTATCGATCGGGGTATCCATGAGTTTTTGGATCAACTGCAGCAGTCCATGAACGAGGTCAATAATGGCATCTATGAAACATTTTTTGCCCTGCCGCCGCTAGAGACCACGGCTGCGCCTCAGAGTCAAAGCCAGAGCCAAGGCCAGGGCCAGAACCAAAGCCAAACCTTCGCTACCCCACAGAGTTATTAGGCGTGCGGTATCAAATTAGTCACGTCACTCGGTACACCTACGCGCAACCGGCAATCTTAGAACCTCATGTTTTGCGCCTGCGTCCTCGGTCAGATGGCTTTCAAAGCCTAGATTCATATCAGCTACAGGTGGAACCCAATCCGCTGGAGATAACGCAGTTATTGGATGCCGAGGGAGATGCGATCGCAAAGTGTTGGTGGTCCCCTCAATCGACGGCAACCCTGAGCATTACAGCCATCTCAACCGTTACGACTCACATCACCAACCCCTTCAATTATCTGTTGGAGCCCTGGGCCACCGAAGGCCCCATCGACTACCCCAGCTCCATCAGAACCGCACTTGCACCTTATCTAGACCACACCAGCGCTCCGGCTGCCACTCAACTGGCCCACGAGATCGCAGTGGCCGTTGACTGGAATACAGTAGAGTTTCTCTCGACCTTAAATCAGCGCATCTATGATCAGTGTGACTATCAAGAACGTCCCACAGGTCCACCCTGGCCTCCTGAGATCACCTGGGGTCGAAAAACGGGATCCTGTCGTGATTTTGTGGTCCTATTTATGGCCGCGTGTCGAGCCGCGGGTTTAGCCGCCCGTTTTGTCAGCGGCTATGAGCAGGGAGATCCGGCCTGCGAGCAAACGCTCCATGCTTGGGCTGAGGTTTATTTACCCGGTGCCGGTTGGCGAGGGTATGACCCGACGTTGGGACTTGTGACTTGCGATCGCCATGTTGCTTTAGTAACCAGCTATCAGCCTCGCAGTACCGTGCCAGTGTCAGGTACCCATCGTTCTGGTTGCGCCACCACACTCACAACAGAAGTATCCATTAAGCTCATAGTCTAGAGACGATGCATGTCTCGTAGTTCAGCATAGGCGGTTGCCATATCCTTCATATATTGATATTCCTCCTTAATTTTTTGATACTTCGTATCTATCATTAGGCTATTGCTTGGAAGTGAGCCTGGATCGTAGTTGCCCAGCTTTCTGCTAATCAAAGCTTCTCGAATGAAGCGGATATAGACTTGCTCTAGTTCTTCTGCTTTATCGAGTAAATTCTCAACTTGTACAAGCGCACGCTCATAAATTCCCTGTTGGCTAGCATAAAGATCTGATGTAGTGACCAAGCCGAGCAATTCATTGATCTCTTGCCACTGGCTTCTAAGGCTTAAAATCTCTGGCTCAACAAATCTTATATGCTCATCAATCATGTGCGCGAGGCCCAGCAATGCCCCAAAGTTTCCTGCTGTCTGAGCTTTTGTATTGCTTAGAGTCGGAATACTTATCGATTTGAGGTTGTGCCAAGAGTAAATATATTGAACATCTCCGTCTGGAGTTAGCCTTGGCAGTACGACACGAACCCTACTCCTATCTTTGACTTCATAAAACAGACCTAAATCTCCCAGAGGGAGATCAGAGTAGCGAGCATCTGCTCCCTTAACCCTGAGAACCAGATTCTTCTTGATCCTCTTCACTTTCGCTTGGGGGTAAAACAGTGTGAAGTAACAGATCCCAGCTACTAGAAGGAAGACAAGCAAGAAAGCGACTATTCCTGTTGGCATTCCTCATTCCTCTCTGCAGATACTGCGGTGCTCAGGGGCATCTAATCAGGAATAATATTGCTGGGAGATAGCCAGTTATCTTCTTGCTCGCGGGTATCGACCCGTTGCCAATCTGGACTCGGCAACTGCTGAAAAGCCTGCTTGACGGATTGCTCCCAAGATTGGCGAATCTTATTTAAATAGGGATCAGCGTCAAAGAATTTGACCTGATGGACAATCTCAAGGCTATCGGTCTCGTACATCACCATATTAATGGGGGGGCCAACAGAAATATTCGATTTCATAGTGGAATCTAGCGAGAGAAGGGCGCACTTAGCAGCATCGTCCAACTGAGTCTCATAGCTAATGGTGCGATCTAGAATCGGCTTGCCGTATTTAATTTCGCCAATTTGCAAATAGGGTGTCTCCTTGGTCGCCCGCAAGAAGTTCCCTTGACTGTAAATCATGTATAGCTCTGGCGCTTCTCCCTTGATTTGTCCCCCCAACAAAAAGCTACAGGAGAAGTCAATCTTGTCCTGCTGCATCCAGTTTCGATTCTGATCGGCGACGTCACGGACTCTCTTGCCCAGGTACTGAGCCACTTCAAACATCGTCGGCAGATCGTAGATGTCATTTTCTGCCTGATTCTTGATATCCCGCCGCACCAGCGTTAAAACGTTCTGGGTCATGGACAGATTACCAGCGTTGCTAATCAAAATGACCCGCTCTCCAGGTCGAGAAAAGTCAAACAGCTTTTGTACCTTTGAAACGTAATCCACTCCGGCATTGGTTAATGAGTCAGCAGCCATCACCAAGCCAAAATGGGTCTTGATTCCGAGGCAATAGGTCATACAGGAAACTCCAAAGAAGGTGTGCAGACTCCATGCGATGAACAGGACACAGCAGGAGTTTCCCTATTCGCTGTGTCCACATCAAATGAACAGTCGCCTATAATCCTAACGCTTGCTGAATCATATCTTCTGAAGCCCGGAAACCAACGAGGACAGCGGTGCCATCTTTAACAAACAGCGGACGCTTGAGCAGCATCGCATCTTGGGCAAAGGCATCCACCCACTGGGCATCAGTCCAGTCTTTTTTCTCTTCTCCGATCTCTCGATAGGACTTGCCAGAAGTATTCCGCATGGGCTTGGAACCCAGTGCGCTCACCCAGTCCTGAATCTGCTGCTTTGACGGCGGGTGATCCTTAGTATTAATAAACTCGTAGGCCACGTTATGAGCCTCTAGCCACTGGATCGCCTTTTTGCAGGTGCCACAGGTAGGAATGCCGTAAACAGTTAGAGACATTAGCGCTTCTCGCAATCTCGGTAAAGGGGACAGGATCCAGCAAAGCTTGACCGATCCATTCTTACTACACCGTTATGTTTGAGCAAAGGTTTTATTTCAACTCCAGTCAAAGTGTCGGAATCTAAAGGGAAGCCGTCCACCCTAAGATCAGTGACTCAGTTCCCCTTTACCGGTGCTGAGATCGGCATTTATTGAACTTATTAGGGATAAATCAAGCCATGTTGTGGGTCATTTTGTTAGCATTCATCGTCATTGGATGGATGCTGGCAACCTACACCTCGGGGCAAAATCAGTCCCGCCATCGGCCAGGAAAGCGATCGACCTCAGGAACGAGCGCCAGTGAAAGACAACTCAGAAAGCGAGTGGGGCCATCAACGGCTGAACGTCTGATTAATCATGCTGCCCAGAAGCACCCCGATAGATCGCGGGCTTGGTGTGCAGACAAAGCTCTACACGAACTGAAACGAGACTACAGAGGCTAGACCCACGTTTCAAGGCTGCCGCAGAATTTTGTCAAACCACTGTTCGGCCCGTTCCCCCAATGCCGCAAGTGAATAATCCTGTTCGGCTTGCTGGCGGCAGGCATGGCGGTTTATTTGGGAAAGGTTTGCGATCGCATCCACTAACCCTTCAACACTATCTGGCTCCACCAGCCAGCCCGTCTCGCCATCGCGCACAATCTCAGCCGGACCGCCTCGCCGATAGGCAATCACCGGCACCCCACAGGCCAAAGCCTCAATCACAACATTGCCAAAAGCCTCTACCCAGCGTGGCGTCACCAGTAGCGCGCGACACCGGCGTAACACCTGCTGCATCTTATCCGTAGGCAGAAAACCCAAATAATCAACCTGTGCCCCAGGGAACTGGGATAACGTTTGGTCGAAATAATCTTGATCCTGTAGATGACCTAGCACCTGTAGAGGTAGCCCTGCCTGCTCCGAAGCTCTCACCGCATCCTCAAGCGCCTTCTCCGGCGCAATTCGCCCCAGCCACGCTAGCCCTGCCGATGGCTCAGCACAATACTTATAGAGCGACAGGTCAAAGCCATTGCCTAAAACATGGCATCGATCCGCAAAATCAAAGGTCTCCGCTTGACTGCGCGTATGCACAGCAATGCACTGCGGAGAATAGGCAATCGCCCGAGATATAACCTGATCTATCGCCTCCGTTAAAGATCCCATACTGATGAGATGGGCCACAGGCGTCTGAAAAAACTGAGTTAGGTAGAGAGGCAACCAGTCGTAGGCAAAATTGACGATCAAGTCGAAGTCTGCCTGAACTCGACGGGCGTAGGCCCACATATTGCCAAGAACTGAGTCCCCAGGCATCTCGATCGGAGTCCCCCGACTCTGATGCTGTGCCGAGACCTGCAGTTGCCCCTCTATATTTATGATGGGTGCTGCTGAAAACTGCGACCCATCTGGCGCGACAACCTGCACCTGATGCCCCCGCTGGAGCAAACTGTGCGCCAAATTATTAATTGTTAGCTCAACTCCCCCGCCCATCCCGGACCCCAGCGGTCCAACGGATGTAGAAACGAATAGCAAACGCAAAGTCATTCAGCTCGGTCAACCTGCTCTGGATAGCCATCGCAGTTTAACAAACCAAGCCCATCACAAACTTAGGCAACTGAGACAAAACGCTCATCATCACTCTCTTGAATCTGTTGAACAACATTCTCAACCTGCTGTGGTGTGAATGCCGTCAGTTCTTCAACCCAAGACCGAAGCAAATCAGTTTGGTTGACGTCATCGCAAATCGTGAACATTTCGTCTTTCCCTATCTATGGCTTATGGGAAATTAGTATATGAACACAGATTGGCAATGAATGTGTCCAAGCTTACAATTCCTTAATTTTTCGGGGTTAAGGTTCTGTAAATGGACAAAGACGTTGTAAATACACCTTCAATGTGCCCAGGATTACACTTTTTTCCACTTTTGGAGGTCAAGGTTCCATAAACGGGCACAGATTTTAGATTTAAAGACCTACCCGTCAGCCAAGATCCCTAAAACAGTATGAAAAGGGCCTTTCTTCAGATGGATGTCGACTACGGTGGACTCAGGCTAAACTAAATCAGTGAACGGAACACCTCTGAACAAGGAATAAAAAGACACGATATGGCTGACCTTAAAGAAAAAATTGAACAAGAACTCGAGCAAGCCCGAGAGGCTTGTGATACCAAAGGTGCCCAGTCTGGCGAATGCGCGGCAGCTTGGGATGCCGTCGAGGAATTGCAAGCAGAAGCTTCACACCAGCGCAGCAAGCCTGAGAAAAAGAAAAGCTCTCTAGAGCAGTACTGCGACGACAATCCTGAAGCAGCAGAGTGCCGAATCTACGACGACTAGACACAACACCGTCAACAGTCTATCGATAGACGATGTTTCTGTTCTAAAGCAACCCGGTAATACCCACTGTATTTCCAGGTTGCTTTGAGTCTATTTATGTGGCAGACAATTCAAGATCACATTCAGCAGGTCACTCAGACCTCTTTTTCTATCCAAGACCGCCGTTCTGTTGGGGGCGGCAGTATTAATCAGGCATACCAAATCAGCGACGGCAGTCAGCCCTACTTCGTAAAGCTCAACCAAGCAAGTAAGGTGGCGATGTTTGAGGCCGAAGCGCTGGGTCTGCGAGAGATGGGTCAGGCGCAGGCCATTCGAGTCCCGCAGGCGCTCTGCTGGGGAACAGCAGAGGGGCAGAGTTACATTGTGCTGGAGTGGTTGGAGCTAGGATCTGGTCCCAAGGCAAACTGGGCCAAAATGGGCCAGCAGTTGGCCACCATGCACCACCAAGTGAACGAACACTTTGGCTGGCGCCAGAGCAACACCATTGGCGATACACCCCAACAAAATCCCTGGACAACTGACTGGGGAGCGTTCTTTGCCAAACATCGGATTGGCTACCAGCTCCGCTTGGCTCAGCGGCGTGGAGCTTACTTTCTGCAAGAAGCAGCACTCCTGAAGGCCATTCCTGAGATTCTGGCGGCTCACAGACCGCAACCATCGCTGGTGCATGGTGATTTATGGTCTGGCAATGCAGCATTTACTCAAGGTGAGCCGGTGATTTTAGACCCGGCCGTTTACTATGGCGATCGCGAGGTCGATGTGGCAATGACGGAGCTATTTGGCGGCTTCCCGCGAGCCTTTTATCAGGGCTACCATGAAGCTTGGCCTTTGGACGATGCCTATCAGCAGCGCAAAATTTTGTACAACCTGTATCACATCCTGAACCACTTCAACCTGTTTGGCGGCAGCTATGGCTCCCAGGCAGAGCGAATGATGGATCAGATCTTGAAGTTCTAGCCAGTTCAGGCAAAGGAAAACTGACGGAGCCGCTATGTTTAGAAAGCAGCGACAAACAATCGGCTACAGAGTATGCGCGCTCATACTGTTTATGAGCCTTTTTTTGGGAGGGACGGCTGGATCTGCTGCCGCAGAGGTATATATCCATCCTGATAACGACGGTCAGATGCTGTACCAAACCCGCCGAACCCTTCAAGATCAGCGAGGCTATACTTGGCAGGCTGTCGCTTTTAAGTTTGCACGTTCAGGCAGCTCTGGCCCTCTTCAACTCCGATTAGTAGGCTTTCCGGGCACGGTGGAGCTTGACCATGAACAGCCGCTGATGTTGCTCACGTCTCTGGGCCAAAAGTTAACGGTAGATAACGTTTCAGATCAGGTGTCCAAAACGAATCCCACTGAACCCCACGTCGGCCAGTGGAATCTGCAGCCGGTTTTAATTGAGCTGGGGAATACAATGTTCCTTGATTTATCGATCTCCACCGCAGATCACCAAACGCTAAGACTCGCCATCTCGCCTGACACCATTGAAGAGTGGCAAACGGTGGCGGCTTGCTCTGCAACATGGTGTGGCTCCTAAAAGCTTGCAGCAGGGCGAAAGCATCTGTCTCACCGTCAATCGGCAATTGCTCTGAGATTTCCGCAGAATGGGCACCCTATAGCTAGTCGCGTAGGCGGCCAGCAGACCACGGGGGAAATCAATGAAGAGGGGAAGGCGCAGTCGCTGTGCGGCAATGTTGGTTGCTCAGTGGGCTGGAATACTGCTGTTGGCGATGGGATCAGGACTAGGTCTCGAGAAGCTAAATGCAGCCCCTTCGCAGTCAAATCGTTTTACCGATTGGTGTAGAGAGCAAGATCAGTTTTCAATTGCTCAGCAGCGGACGATCATGGCAATGCTCCAGGTCGCAGCGACAACAGATTGTCGGCAGGCGGAGCAAGTTCTTGAGACTCAACTCAGCCTAGATTTGATTAATCAAGAACTCACAGACATCACTCCCCTAGTGACGCTCCCGCAACTGAAACATCTCAATCTGGCCTTCAATCAGATTCAGGATATCCGTCCCTTAGCGAAGCTAACGAATCTGGAATATGTGGTGCTTGAGCAAAATCAGGTTCGAGAGGTGAGTAAACTGGCAAGTCTTAAGCATCTCCGGTTGCTAAATCTCCTCACGAATCCGATCAACCCGAAGGTCTGTCCGGTGAAGCCTGCGACAGTCTGTCTTTTCTCTGATGCGGGGCAAGAGATCTACACGAGGGCAGAGCAGCAGAGCCAGCGGGGAAATCTTCAGACGGCTTTGTCTCTCTTTCAGCAGGCACTCGCAATCTATCAGCAAGATAGCGACCTACAGCGCCAAGGGGACTGTCTGCATCAGTTAGGGACTCTCTATTTACAGCTCGGTCAGTATCCTCAGGCGCTCACTTATTACCAACGCGCATTGACGCTGCAGCGTGAGATTGAGGATCAAGAAGGGATTGGGATCTCGCTAACTAGCTTGGCTTCTGCCTACGAGCGCTTGGGGCAATATGACAAGGCAGGACGAGTTTTAGAGGATGCGATCGCAACCCTCCAGACCCAAAACCCACTCCGATTTGATGGAGGGCTGTATGAACACCCCAAAGAAGAAGGATTATTGCACCATCGCCTTGCTCGGATTCAAATCCAGCAAGGGAGATCACCTCAGGCGCTGGCCTCCCTCGAACAAGCCTGGCGGCTCTTCCAATATCTCCCGCCCAGCTATCCGGGGAAAGCAGGGGGTGAACGCCTGATCCTGGATGCGCGGGGGGTGGCCTATTTCAGGCAAGGGAAGCTCTCCAACGCAATTGAGGCTTTGACAACAGCCCTCAGCCTCGCCCGGACGCATGACGATCAGGTCGGGATTGGGGCAACGCTTAACCATCTGGGAGAGGTCTACCTTGACCAAGAGCAAATGCAGCGGGCACTGCAGACCTTCGAACAAGCCCTAGAGATCCAACGCCGGACCGCAGATCAGCCCGGTATGGGCCTAACGCTTCACAATATGGGGCAAGCCCTTTTGCAAGCTCAGCAGTATCCTAAGGCGGCTGCGAACCTCTTAGAGGCTATTGAGATTTGGGAGTCGCTGCGGCCAGGACTCTCAGATGAGCATCAGGTGGCCCTCTTTGAGACCCAAGCGGCCACGTATCAGCACCTGCAATCTGCTCTGATTGCTCAGGGCCAGGATATTGCAGCCTTGGAGGTTTCCGAACGGAGCCGCGCCCGCGCCTTCATCGAGCTGCTCGCCTCCCGCTTCGAAGCACAGACGACTCACCCTCGGCCCCCAAAAGCACCCCTGACAGTCCAGGAACTACGAGACATCGCCCGTGCCCAGGATTCTACACTCGTCGAGTATTCGCTACTTGAAGATCAGCTTTTGATTTGGGTGATTGCTCCCAGTGGAGCGATTCAACTCCGAACGGTGGATCTGACGGATCAGTCCCTACCGGATTTAATTGAGGCAACTCAGGAAGCAATAGGCATCAAGGACAGAGGCGGAATTGCTATCGTCGCCACCAATCTCTCTACGGACAAGACGGGCACGCCGCCTTTACGCCAACTGCATCAACTTTTGATTGAACCCATTGCCGATTTGCTGCCCACCGATCCTGAACAGCATGTTGTGATCATTCCCCATCGAGAACTCTTTCTGGTGCCCTTCCCCGCGCTCCAGAGTGATGAGGGGCCATTGATTCTAAAGCACACGCTGGTCAGTTCGCCCTCGATTCAACTGCTAGCCTTCACGCGAGAACAGCGCAAAGCTCCGTCCGGTCCTGGCGAAAGCCTCGTGGTTGGCAATCCCCAGATGCCTTCCATTCAAGTGGGTTCAAGACGGCAGCCCCTCACACCATTGCCCGGAGCTGAGCAGGAAGCAGTTGCGATCGCAACTCTCCTCAACACGCAAGCCCTCATTGGCCCTGCAGCGACAGAAACCGCTGTCGTTCAACAGATGACCACTGCCAGCACCATCCACCTGGCAACCCACGGCCTCCTAGATGAACTCAGCCTAGATACCCCCGGCGCGATTGCCCTCACCCCCTCTTCTGCCAGCATGGCTCCCTCATCCCCTTCGGCTCCCCTTTCCAGCACCGATGGCTTCCTCACCACCGCCGAAATCATCAATCTCAGACTCCAGGCCAACCTCGTTGTTCTCAGTGCCTGTAACACTGGAATCGGAACCATTACGGGCGATGGCGTCGTCGGTTTAGCCAGGGCGTTTATGGCAGCAGGCACCCCAAGCATCGTCGTTTCGCTATGGTCAGTTCCTGATGCCCCCACCGCAGCACTGATGACGGAATTTTATCGCCAGAAATCTACTCTCAATAAAGCCCAGGCTCTACGCCAAGCCATGCTGATCACGCGTCAGCAGCACCCCAATCCCAAAGACTGGGCGGCCTTTATGCTGATGGGTGAAGCACAGTAAGGAGGAGATCAGCCTAAATGGACAAACACACGCTAATGAACCTGTTAGTCGGGAAGTTTTCTGTGCTGCGGTTGGTCCGCTCCACTTTGATCATTTATGCGCTCTTTGCGGTGGGAATTTACTTTTTTGGCGATCGCCTGATTTTTCAGCCCCCACCCAGCAGCTATCAAGATACGGACGAAATCCTCAAAATCGCAGCGGAAGACGGGCAACAGCTTTCAGCGCTGCATCTCAAGAATCCTGAGGCCAAATATACGATTCTCTACAGCCACGGCAACGCCTCCGATCTAGGGACCATTCGCTTTGCTTTAGAAGATATCAAACAGGCGGGATTCTCTGTGTTTGCCTACGACTATCGCGGCTACGGCACTAATAGCGGCACGCCATCAGAGAAAGGGGTCTATCGAGATATCGAGGCAGCCTATGACTATCTGGTTGATGAGCTGGCACTGTCCCCCAGTCAGATTATTGTGCAGGGCCAATCTGTTGGCGGGGGACCCAGCGCTTACCTTGCGGCTCAAGAGCCGGTGGCGGGCCTGATTCTGGAAAGCAGTTTTACCAAGATTTTCAGAGTTCTGCTACCGTTCCCGATCCTGCCCTTTGAGAAATTTCCGAATATTGATCGCCTTGCCAAGGTCAACTGTCCAGTGCTGATCATTCACGGTCAGACCGATCACATTATCGCTTTTAAGCACGGTCAAGAACTGTTTGAAGCTGCGCCAAACCCCAAACAATTCTTCTGGGTTCCAGAGGCCCACCACAATAATGTACAGGCCGTTGCCGGAGCGAGCTATCGCCAAGCTCTGCAGGATTTTTCACAGATCGTTGAAGCTGACTTAAAGACCAGCGAATGAATTCGCGTCTACAAGAACAAAGTCCGCCGCTGCGGACTGGGGAAATACCGCACCTCTCTCGCTATAAATCAGGAAAAACTTCCTGTACGGCTGGATGCAGAAGCTGATGATTTTTGACGTTGAGTCCCTTCGCAAGCGAGGCATTTTTCTCCAATGCCGTCAGCCCCTGGTTCGCTAGCTGAAGTATATAGGGCAGCGTACTGTGATTCAGAGCTTGCGTTGCCGTCCACGGAACAGCCCCCGGCATATTAGGAACGCCGTAATGAACGACGCCCGCTTTGGTATAGGTGGGGCTGCTGTGGGATGTAACCTTGAGGGTTTCAATGCAGCCCCCCTGATCAACCGCAACATCGACAATCACTGAACCGGGTCGCATTCTCTCAACTAGCTGGCGTGATACAAGCGTCGGCGGCTTTTTCCCAGGGACAAGGACGGCACCCACCACAAGGTCTGCTGCGGGTACCGCTTCAGCAATGGACTGTGACGTGCTGTAAAGCAGTTCTACTTGGGAACCAAATAAGGTCTCTAGGTAAGCTAATCGCTCGACGTTGATGTCGAGAATTGTGACCTGTGCGCCCATACCCAGGGCAATACGGGCGGCTTCTGTGCCCACCACCCCACCACCAAGAATAACGACGTGACCCGATTTGACGCCAGGAATACCGCTCAACAGCACACCGCGTCCACCCTGCTGTCGCTCTAGAAAGTGAGCCCCAAACTGAATGGAAAGCCGACCCGCGATCACGCTCATAGGGCTAAGTAAAGGAAAGGCTCCCGAGGGGAGTTCTACGGATTCATATGCGATCGCAACGCCTCCCGCTTCTAGCAACGCCTCCGTTAGCTCTCGATTGGCCGCCAAATGGAGATAGGTAAACAGAATCTGGTTCGCACGGAGAAATCCGTATTCTGCAGTGAGTGGCTCCTTGACCTTAATCACAAGCTCTCGACTCCAGGCTTCGGATGCCGTGGCCACAATCTTGGCTCCCGCCTCTATATAATCCTGATCGTCAAAACCAGAACCGTCACCGGCTAACGTTTCAACAAAAACCCGATGCCCTGCTTCGCTCAGAACACGAACGCTACCGGGCGTCAGTCCCACCCGGTATTCCTGGTCTTTAATTTCTTTCGGAACACCAACTTCCATTGCTTCGCCTCGGCTATTCGCAATTCAGAGATCGATTTATTCCTAGATGTTAGACGACCTAAACGATAAGGCCTGCTTCAGCACATCTAGTCGAGAGCAGTCCCAATAATCGATGTGAGAACAGATCAGTCCGGCCTCGTTGAGCTGCAGTTCGCTCCGCCCAGGAATTTCCATCTTGGGTTTCCAAGGGAAAGGAGCCTGCCAGCGCAGCGTCCAACGGGTCGTAATTTCGTCACCCTGTTGCTGAATATCGTGGACCTCCATTTGGGTGTCAATAAACCAGGTTTGAATAAACTGGATCATCTTGCGGTAGCGCTGTACACCTCGAAATTTATTGAGCGGATCCTCAAAGTAAACATCTTCGGCGTATAAGTCGTAACTTTGCTGCTTCGGGAATCTTGCATAATCCTCTTTCAAGGCATCAATCATAGTCATGGGGCGACCTCCTGACTCTATTGTCGGTAGGCTTGGGCAAATCTGGCAATTCCAGCGAAGTCAGAATGAATTTGGATGTCGCAGTACTGCGCCTGCTGATGGAGGAGATCGTTGACCAACTGATCCTGTCCGGCCATCATCTCTAGTAGCAGAATCCCGCCCGAGCAGAGATACTGCGGTGCTTCGGCAATAATGTGACGCAGAGCATCGAGCCCATCTTCGCCGCCGTCTAGGGCGAGGTGAGGCTCATGCCAAGCCACTTCTGGCTGTAGCTCTGGCACCATTGTCGATGG
Organism: Acaryochloris thomasi RCC1774; assembly: GCF_003231495.1. Taxonomy (NCBI): domain Bacteria; kingdom Bacillati; phylum Cyanobacteriota; class Cyanophyceae; order Acaryochloridales; family Acaryochloridaceae; genus Acaryochloris; species Acaryochloris thomasi. Next base: position 247,973 of record NZ_PQWO01000002.1, on the reverse strand, counting down.
GATATAGGGGGGATTGCTGATAATGCCGCTGAGCTGGTCTTCGAGCGAGTCTAGGGGCGCGAGCCAGGAGCCTTGATAGAACTGGATGCGGTTCTGTAGATGAAGGGTTTGAGTGTTTTGGGTTGCGATCGCAACTGCCTCTCGACTCCAATCCACCGCATGCACCTGCGCCTGCGGGAACGCCATTGCCAGCCCCAAAGCAATAGCACCACTGCCCGTCCCTAAATCAGCCCAGTGGCCTCTCTGCAGGATTTCGTGGTCTCGCGTAGCGGTAATCGCAAGATCGATCAAAAGCTCCGTTTCGGGGCGCGGAATTAGAACATCTGGCGTTACCTGCAGCACAAAATGCCGCCAAGGGGCAAGACCAAGCAGCTGCTGCAGAGGCTGTCGCTGCTGCAGTCGCTGCTTCCAAAGTTGTGTCAGCGACGCCAACGATCGCTCAAGCACAATTTCTTTTTGCGTTCGATAGGTCTCTAGGCGCAGCGCTAGGCGCTCTAGACCCGCAACTTCTTGAAGCAGCCAGACTAACTCAGCCTCAAGGTCTGAGCGAAACTCAGACTCAAGAGGCCGTAGCTGCTCTTTCGCCCACTGCTGCCAGTGCCATATTTCAGAACCCGACGCCGTGTGCAAGGCCTATTACTTTTTCTCTTCTTCTTTCTTTTCAGGAGCCGCCGCGCCCGGTGCAGCACCACCATTGGCCTTATTCTGCTCCACCACGTACTTGAGCGATTCTTGAGAAGGAATCAGGGCAATCTGCTCAATTTCACCGCCTTTCTCTTTGAACAGCGACCCCACCACTCGATCGAGGGAAGTCACCGAAACCGTCGTGCTTTCGCTCAGCTTCGCGTCCTGCTTCTTAAGCTGCGCCAACATCCCCTCCAGATCCTTCTGACTGAAGTAGAAAGGAATCACTTTCTCTTCACCCTGCTGTAGGGTCAAAAGTCCCTTATCTTTGCCACCAACGGCGTAGAACAGCGGAATACCCGTAAACTTCTTTGGATCTAGACCGTTTTTGGTCAACACAGCTTGAGCAGACTCTAGCTGCTGCTGGGTCGGCAAAAACTGGAAAGCAAGCTGATCTTTCTTGTCTTTGTTCTCGTTCTGGATGTTGTAGGCTTCCTTCAAAGAAAGCGTGACAACTTTGGCATCTTTACCAATCTCTGGCTTATCGGCCTTCAGCTTTGTCACCAGAGCCTGAGCATCGGTTTGGCCCATGAAGAAATAGGCCACTTGAATTTGCTTGCTCTTATCCTGCGGGTTGGGCAGAGAGGCCAAGACAGGGGTCCCTTTCGGATCGGTGACGGTGAAAACAGGGACGCGCTCTAGACGCTTGAGAACATCAGCTTCGGGAATTGCGATCGCAGTCATATTGCGAGTCACAGAAGGCACCACAACTCCGCTTCCGGCTAATGTGGCAATGAGGCTCCAATGCATTAATCGGTTCATAGTTGCTGATGCTCCCTTTCAAATAGGTTGACTAATGTTCGCAATTCGCTAGCTCAAGGATATCCTCAGCCAATCAACATTCGATTAACGCCCTAGGACACTGGTTTAACTGTCCTTCCGCGATCATCAATTTTTAAACGACCTGCCCCATAGTTTGACGCAGTAGGAGAACGCGAGGTTCCACTCAGACATGCGAATTGAAGTGAATTATAGCGTTTCGCGTTCTTTTGTCAATGGATCTAGGCTACAGATTAGGGTAAACATTTCCTTAAGAAGGAGAACGAGACGGCTAATTAATGGCAAGCCCCATCCCAAGACTCTGTCGTAAGAGCAATAGTGCTTCACCTTTATTTATTCTCGGGCACTGCCAATCAAAACAGCAGTCATCAGGCTTTACTATTACGATTGGAAAGAGCTATTCCATACCTCTCAATTATCAGTGCAAAGGATAAGCTATGACTGAAGAGCCATCCGCCCCTCCATCTCCAGAACCTGAATCGACGGAACCCACCGAACAGGCTGAGCCTGTTGCACCGGCTGAATCAGAAAAGTTTGCGGCCCTGCGATCCAAGCTATTGAATTCAAGTAACGATACCGGAACAGTCGCTGAAGCCTTAGGCCGTCGCAATTTCTTGTTCGCCCTCGTCTGGATCGCCTTGATTGCCTTGGCCTTCACCTTTGAGCAGCTCAAAACCCGCTGGGAATACTTCACGGTTGAGCGTAAAAATCAGCAGACCCAGGAGTTAGCGGCTGACGAACGCAAAGAAGTCACGACGGAAAGCGGATTGAAATACACCGAGATCAAGCTGGGGGCGGGTCCTATTCCCCAGCGCGGCGATCTGCTGCTGCTGGAGTATACGCTTTCGCTGCTGGATGGTACCCAGGTGGTGTCGAGTCGCGATCGCAACCAAAAAGCTCTAGGATTCACCTTTGGCAACGACATCGAACTCTCCAAATTCATCTTGCCGGGACTGCTGGAAGGCATTAGCACCATGCACAAGGGCGGCAAGCGTCGTCTGATTATTCCGCCAGAGCTGGGGTTTGGCGATCAGCCATTCTTTTTACCTGAGGTTACGGTCGCCGAGAACTCAACCCTCGTATACGACGTTGAGCTGGTCAAAGTGAGTATCGCGCCCAGCTAGCCTTTTTTATACAAGGTTCAGTCCCATGACCAACAATCGCCTTTTTGACGATGCTAGCCAGCGCCTGCAGTTGGCGTTGAAGTACGTTGATCTGCCTGACGATGTTCTCACCTCTTTGAGCTATCCAAAAGCCAGCCTCAGCATCTCAATACCGGTGCGGATGGATGACGGGTCGCTGCAAATTTTTCAGGGCTATCGGGTGCGCTACGACAATACCCGTGGTCCTGCTAAGGGGGGCGTGCGCTACCACCCCAATGTCTCTCCCGATGAAGTGCAATCCCTCGCATTCTGGATGACCTTTAAGTGTGCGGCACTGAATCTGCCCTTCGGCGGTGGCAAGGGCGGGATCACCGTCGATCCCAAGGCGCTCTCGAAGATGGAGCTAGAGCGGTTAAGCCGTGGATATGTAGATGCGATCGCAGATTTTATCGGTCCCGACATCGACATTCTGGCTCCAGATGTCTACACCAACCCTATGATCATGGGCTGGATGATGGATCAGTACAGCATCATTCAGCGACAAGTTTGCCGAGGTGTCGTCACGGGCAAACCCCTGGCCCTTGGGGGCAGCCAGGGACGCAATAGCGCCACCGGCACCGGCGCGTTTTATGTCATTGAGACCCTGCAGTCCCAGTTAGACTTGGTACCTTCTGAGACCACCGTTGCCGTTCAGGGCTTTGGCAATGCGGGCGCAGTCGTCGCCTCCCAGCTTGCTGCCGCAGGCTATCGAATTGTGGCGGTCAGCGATTCTAGAGGCGGCATCTATGCACCACAGGGATTAGACATTCCTAGTATTCGCCAGCAGAAAGAGGCCAGTCGTGGAATCCAGGCGGTGTATTGCGAAGGAACGGTCTGTAGCCTAGTTGAGCATCAGGTGATCACCAATGAAGATCTGCTAAAGCTAGAGGTGGATATTTTGATTCCAGCCGCTTTAGAGCGCCAGATCACCGCAGAGAACGCCGATCAGATTGAGGCTCGCTACATCTTTGAAGTGGCAAACGGCCCGATCACCTCTGCCGCCGACGCCATTCTGGAGCAGAACAATATTCTGGTCTTTCCAGATATCTTGGTCAATGCCGGGGGCGTCACCGTCAGCTACTTTGAATGGGTGCAAAACCGCAGCGGCCTCTATTGGGAAGAAGCGCAGGTGCAAGGGCAGCTTCAGGAGAAAATGGTCGCTGAGACCCAGGCAATTTGGCAGATTTCTCAGCAGCAAGGCATTTCAGTGCGAACCGCCGCCTATGTTCATGCCCTCAACCGAATTGGAGCCGCCGTCACCGCCAAGGGAACTCGAACCGATTATCTTAATCCGTAATCTCTCTTGATTCATTAACGTATACAGACAACGCACAAGTTATACAGGGTTGTGCTTGATTTTGGACGCGATCGCAAATTTCCAGAGCCGATACTAAAAATCCACCGGCATATTGCGGGTTAGTGTACCCAGAATCGTGTTTGCGCTCTTTCGCGCTCTGTAGAGGACTCCATTGCATACCCAAATCATCGGCGGTCGCCCCCGCGAAAAAACCCGCTCAAGTAACGTTCAAGAGCGAGAGCAACAGCGCCCCATTCACCACTTACTCCTGATCGAAGACCAAAAGGGAAAGCGAACCGTTGCCCTAGAAGCCGCAACCTGCACCATTGGCCGAGGCGAGAGCAACACCATCGTCTTAGTCTCAGAAACCATCTCGCGCCACCACGCCATCCTTTTACGAGTGACCACCCCTCAAGCCGTCACCCACCAGTTTCGAATCGTAGACGGCAACCTCCAGGGCCAGCGCAGCACCAACGGCATCTCAATCAACAGCAAGCGCTGCTATTCCCATAACCTCGTCCACGGAGACGTGATTATCTTTGGGGGCAACGTCATGGCCCGCTACTTCGCCACCTCAGACCCCGCCGACATCGACTTTCTCACCTCCTGCGAAACCGACGATATGTCCGGTTTTCTGTCCGGCCTTCATAACCCCTTCGAAACCATCAGCGGACAGGTTGAAGATAATGAAGCTTCCCTTGTCCGTTTAGCCTCCTTTCCCGAGCTAATTATCAACCCGATCATCGAAGTTGACAGCACCGGACAGATTACCTACCTCAATCCAGCCGCCACCCGGCAGTTCCCAGACTTACCCCGCCAACAACAACAGCATCCTGTGCTCGCCGGCCTTATTGAGCGGGTTCAACAGAACGAAGATGCTTTCTTTGAGCGTGAGATCACCCACCGAGACTGTATCTATAACCAATCCGTTCACTGCCTAGAAACCAGTGAACTCATTCGGATCTATCTCATTGACATCACCGAGAAGAAGCAAACCCAAGCAGCACTGCACAACAGCGAGCGAAGATTTCGCGAAGTCCTACAAAAAGCCCATGACGACCTAGAAGTACGCGTTCAAGAAAGAACAACCGAACTTGAGCAGGCGAACAAACGACTGATTAGTGAAATTGATGAGCGGCAGCGTGCTGAAGAAGCATTGCGGTCCAGTTATGCCACCAATCGCGCCCTACTTAACGCCATCCCAGACTGGATGTTTCGCATTAGTGTGGATGGCACTTTCGTTAACTACAAAGCCGCCAATCAAGAGACTATTCCATTACCGACAGATGATTTTTTAGGGCGCACAGTCTACGAAGTTCTACCTTCTGAAGTCGCCAAACCTTTAATGAAATGCATCAACGAAGTGCTGCTTGAGCAAGAAGTAAAAATCTTTGAATACCAGCTTCAACGCAATGGTTCGCAAACAGACTTTGAAGCTCGCATTGCCCTCAGCGCGGAGAACGAGATCATGGCAATCATCAGGGATATTACCGAACGGAAAAAGGCTGAGCAAGACATTCGCAACTCCCTCGAAAAAGAACGAGAACTGAACGAACTTAAGTCACGGTTTGTAGCGATGACATCCCATGAGTTTAGAACACCTTTAGCGACCATTCTTTCATCATCAGAGCTAATCGAGCACTATAGCCATAAATGGCCAGAAGATAAGAAGAAAAAACATCTTCGTCGCATCCAGGTTTCAGTACATCACATGACGGGCCTCTTGAATGACGTACTGCTCTTAGGAAAAGCAGATGCGGGTCAGCTTCAGTTTCAGCCAATTCCGATACAGCTGATCGAATTTTGCGAAGATCTTGTGGAATCCATTCAGATCACCACCGAGAATCATGAGATTCATTTCACGCATTCAGGTGATTTTACTGACGTAAAGATGGACGAGAAATTATTAAGGCATATATTGGGGAATTTACTCGGGAATGCCGTTAAATACTCTCCACTGGGGGGCAATGTTTATTTTGACATTCAGTCTCTAGAAAACAACATCATTTTCAAGGTCAGAGACAATGGATTAGGAATACCAAAATCAGAGCAAGAAAATGTATTTAACTCGTTCAATAGAGCTAGCAATGTGGGCACAATATCAGGGACAGGCTTAGGACTTGCAATTGTGAGTAAGTCAATTGATCTTCACTGCGGCAAGATCGGTTTTGAAAGTCAAGAAGGCGAAGGCACAACTTTTACAGTAGAAATTCCAGTCAATTAGGGAAAGATGATGATCAAGATTCTTGTTATTGAAGACGAAGTTGCAGTGCGCGCCAATATCGCAGAGCTACTTCATGAAGAAGAGTATCAGGTGATTACGGCAGAGAATGGTTTCGTTGGCATTCTGTGGGCACAGGAGCACTTGCCAGACCTAATCATCTGCGACATGATGATGCCCGCCCTCGATGGCCGTGATGTATTAAAGGCCCTACGTGAAGATTCCATCACTGAATCCATCCCGTTTATCTTTTTAACTGCCAGAGCAGACAAGAGCGATATCCGAGTGGGAATGAATCTAGGGGCAGATGACTATCTGACAAAGCCCTTTTCTCGCCAAGAGCTGCTAGAAACCGTTGAGGCCAGACTGCAGAAACATCAGAGTCACGAACGTCGATACCAGAAGGCCCATGAGCGTGCTGCATCTTTACAGCAGCAAGTTCAAGAACTGCAGCAAGGCCAAGAAAATAAAGTCAAAGATCTAGAGCAGCGTCTGCAAGGCGCTGCGCCGAAGCTCAGTAAAGCCATTAAGCTACTGATCAATATTCCCCCTGGCGTCTATCGCAATAGCTGTCTTGAGCTACTGCAGGACACCTTCGATGAAGAGATCGTCGCCATTAAAGAGCTACCCGATTTCTCAGAACTGTCAGCGGACAATGACTTAGACCTCTTACAGGAGCTGAGCTTAATCTAATGGGTTCAGTGTGCAGGTCCACATTATCGTCCTAGACCAGACCCACCACATGGCTGGAATTAAATTTAATCTGATGGCCGGAGGGTTCTCGCACCGTAAACGACTGGTGAATTTTGCCCGGTTGGATAGGTGAGGGCTGCAGCCCCATTTGGGTTAACGCTTGGTGAGCTGCCTCTAAATCTTCCACCATTAGATCGAAGGGAGCTATGTTGGGCACTGCCTCTGGATTTGCTCTGAGGACCAGATGCGTTCCGCCACGCATTTCTAGAACAGCAATATTCTCACGCTTCACAATGGACCGCATCCCGATTTGACGCATGAATGATTCTGAGGCGTCAAAATTGCGAGTTCCTAGAGCAATATGACCCACCCAGACTGGGGGACGAGACTTACCATCATCCACCCAAGGTTGCGAATCTGACATTTGCTTTTTCTCCCACAGCTATCGCAGAGGTTCATCCTAACGGAAAAAAGCAGTCAACGACCGGGTGACCCACATCACTCCCAAGAGCAAATACCGTCACGACTTCAGGCGATCGACATCATCGACGATCCGGTCTTGCCGACCTAGACTAGAAAGCAAAGCAGATGCTTTTGCAGTTCTTTTCTGTGGCGAGGTTTTCCATGAAGCGTTACGCTCGATCCGTCGGTCTTTGCCTAGGACTCATGCTGCTCCCTGCAGCGGCCCAAGCCCAGCGCATTAACCCTGCGGCGGGAAAGCAAACCCGTGACTTGATTAGCCAGAACGAGAGAACCTTTCCAGACAATCAGAACGATCGCCCCAATCGCGGCGGCATTGGCCTACCAGATCTATTCCAAATCTTTCGCAACCGCCCGACGGCCCCCAGGCCCCAGTCACCTCGGGATATTTTGGAAGACCAGCTTAAGGACGTCAGACCGGCAGAGGCTGTGCAGCTAGTTGAAGCTTGGCAGGCACAGAAGTTCAGCCAGTATTTAGAAATGCCAGCCCCAGGGACTCCAGTCGATGCCGCACAGATTTCTCAGCGTCTCGGTCAGCTCTCTCGGCTCACAGGGCAACGCTCAGGGCTGCTGTATGTGGTGGCATTAGAAGATGAGCTACAGCTTTTGTTCATTCCCCCTAGCGATAGTCCGGTGGCCCAGCAGCCGTTCCAGATTGCCTCTAGCCACCCTGGACAGCTAGCTCAAGCGTCGCCAACCGTGGTGCGAGAGGTACTCGGTAAAGTGGATCGAAGGGATTTGCTCAAGGAAGCCAAGAAGTTCCGGCGCGAGGTTAGCGATCCCAGTAAGGTCAACACCGCCAGCTATCTCAAATCATCACAGAAGCTGTACCAGTGGATTGTGCAGCCCCTTGTGCCACAGCTCCAAGCCCACGGAATTGAGACGCTCTTGTTTTCTATGGATGACAAGTTGCGATCGCTTCCCATTGCCGCTCTCCACGACGGCCAACAGTTTCTAATTGAAAAGCATCAGGTAGCTTTAATCCCTAGCTTTCAGCTCACAGAATCGAGCTACGGCGATCTACGGAAGCAGACCGTTTTAGCAATGGGCGTTTCTGAAAGCACTCAGGGTCTATCCCCTTTACCGGCCGTTCCGGTGGAGCTGGCTGCGCTTGCGAACCACTTTTGGCAAGGCAAAAGTCATGCCACCCTTAATCAAGACTCTACGCTCTCGAATCTACAGACGTTCCATCAACAAAATCGGTACGGCATCATTCACCTCGCAACCCACGCCCAGTTCAAGTCGGGCGCACCGCAAAATTCCTTCATTCAGTTCTGGAACGGCAAGCTCAATCTGAACCAACTGCGGGGCCTATCGCAATCGCTTCGCTGGCAGTCCAATCCATCGGTGGATCTGCTAGTGCTCAGCGCTTGCCAAACTGCCGTTGGTAGCGAAGAAGCTGAACTAGGGTTCGCAGGTTCGGCCCTCAATGCTGGCGTCAAATCCACCGTAGCCAGTCTGTGGATGATCAGCGATGAAGGGACCTTGGGCGTGATGTCAAAATTCTATGAACATCTCCGCAGTGCCCCGACAAGAACAGAGGCAATGCGGCAGGCGCAGCTTGCCATGCTGCAGGGGAAAGTACAGATCACGAATGAAATGCTGCAGCTCTCAGATCAGGTACAGATGGCCTTGCCGCCAGCGCTGGCTCAACGGGGCGATCGCAACTTCACCCATCCCTACTTCTGGTCTGGGTACACCGTTGTCGGCAACTGGAACTAAACCTAGATCAGACTTACGCTCAAATCAAAGCACGGCAGCAGGCTCACGACTCTGGCACAGTCACTATGGTTCTTTCTAAAACAGTCATAGTCTGGCAGCATCAGGTACCGCAGGGAACACCTACCAGAATATGTTCGCAACACACAGACCATTGTCCAGAGTCCCGGAGGACAGTACACCGCCTTTAGACAGCCATGATAGTTTGACTCCTTCGGCAATAAAGCTATGATCAAGCCCCTACGCAACTGTACGGGTCTTTAAATTTTGAGTCAGCATTCTTCTCGACAACTTGCCTTTTGGGCTTTGAAAGCCGTTCATGAGGGGACCTACGCCGATGTTGCCCTCAACAGAGTACTCCAGCATCCCACCTCTGATGTTGAGCGGCGGCTCGCCACTGAGCTTCTGTATGGCTGCACCCGTCGCCAGCGAACCTTAGATGCTCTGATCGATCAGTTTGCAAAAAAGCCTGCCCACCAACAGCCCCCTGATTTACGCACCCTGCTGCATCTGGGACTCTACCAGCTTCGATACCTAGAACAAATCCCAGTCTCGGCGGCGGTCAACACAACAGTAGAACTCGCTAAGCAAAATCGACTGTCAGGACTCTCGGGCTTCGTCAACGGTCTGCTACGTCGGTACGCCAGACAAACGGACGATCCACTCACTTTACCGACCGATCCCGTGCAGCACCTCGGAGTACAGCACAGCTATCCTGACTGGATTATTGAGGTGTGGCTCTCTCAGCTTGGTGCGGCGGAAACGGAGCTGCTGTGCATTTATCTCAATCAGCCCCCAGCTCTCGACATTCGGGTTAATACGCTAAAAACGACGCGCGCAGCGGTCCAGGAGCAGCTTGAAGCGGTGGGGATTGAAGTGGAGCAGATCGCTCACCTTCCCCAAGCGCTCCGTATTCAAGACAACGCCGGACCCATTCCCCAGATCCCAGGGTTTAAAGAGGGTTGGTGGACCGTACAGGATGCCAGCGCTCAGCTTGTGAGCCATGTTCTAGATCCGCAGCCCAATTCGGTGGTGGTCGATATCTGTGCTGCTCCGGGCGGAAAAACCACCCACATGGCTGAGCTGATGCAGGGACAAGGAGACATTTGGGCTTGCGATCGCACCTCTTCTCGTCTCCGCAAACTGCAGCAGAACCTGACCCGCCTCGACATCCATAACGTCCAGCAGTGGACCGGAGACAGTCGCAGCCTTCCTGAACAGATCCCACCGGCAGACTCCCTATTAATTGATGCCCCCTGCTCTGGCCTCGGCACCTTGCATCGACACGCAGACGCCCGCTGGCAGCAAACACCCCAAACAGTGAAGCAACTCAATCAATTACAGAGCGAACTACTGGCGGCCAGTGCTCAACAGGTAAAACCTGGCGGCACAATCGTCTACGCCACCTGCACCCTACACCCTGACGAGAATGAATGCGTCATTGAGGCCTTCCTCAACAACCATCCCGGCTGGAGCATTGAGCCACCCGACATTGCAGCGGCTCACACCACCTGGCAAGAGTCATCAGGATGGATGAAAATCTGGCCTCACCAACGAGCAATGGACGGATTCTTTATTGCCAAAGTCAAACAAAATATTGCGTAAGTTAGACAGAACAAAAACAAATCAACCGAGCCCAGCATAAATCAACCAAGGCATACGAATCACGTCTTAAATCAAACAAAATAAGTTTTAAATTGAACCTAAAAACCAACAGAAAACAAATAAATTAATTTAGAAAATCATATTTTTTTGCATAGCAATATTAAATACTTGATTAAAAAAAAATATAATGTATCATGTGAAAAGTTGAGATGCCGGGGGGATCGCTTAGTGATCAAAAGTTTCACTCATTCAATCATTGCTAAAGAAAATGAACTCAGATATTCTATTTCCAAGCAATGCTGACTATCATTTTCATGGCTTGATGGATATATTTATTGAATATCTATCAAGAAAGAACCATCTAAAGATAGTTTGAACATCACAAGTTTAGAATTGAATGCCAGCCGGCTTCCCTACTTTGCATGGGAATGACGGTGAAGGCATTAGTTTTTTGGGGAACCTTACAGGGCAGCTATTGAAGCAGACTAGCTCATGACCAACGGATTGGTATCATGAGCTACTTATAGCCCTTTAGAGATTTATATCTTGTCAGCGCACAGTCGTTTCTGCAATGCGCTAACTCTTTATTTCTGCATCGGTATTTCTTGAGTTACTGCTCAAGAAATACCAGAAATAATATGAGGATCAGGAATCATATTCTTCTTCAAAATCTAGATAAGATCATCCAAATATATATCCTTAGGTTGATTTTTTTAGATTGAGAATCCTCATATATTTCACCTTAGTTAGATCACTAGTTTTTACTGAGCTTTTAAATCAAGGCTCGGAGGCATTCACACGAGGAATTATATAGATGAAGCCTATCCTTCAATATATTGAGCAGAGGAAAAAAGACTTTTCTCAGCTTCCATTTTTTGACTATCTCAGAGACGACAGTATTTCTCCCAGGCAGCGATTCGCGTTTGCACCCTGTGCAGCCCCTTTCGTGATGAGTTTTGGAGAACTCAACAAGAACGTATTACGAGATGAAAGCAGCGATGATCCGCTGCAGGCGATTATAAATCAGCACACCTATGAAGACGATTACCACTGGGTTTGGTTTTTAGAGGACTTAGAAAAATTAGGTCTTAATCCAGATCTCAGCTTTCGAGAAGCCTTAGCAATCCTCTGGAATGAAGAAACAGTCTGCGCCCAGCGCGTAACCCAGGAGCTGTACCACTACACCCACCAATGTTCTCCCGCCCAGAAGCTAGTTGTGATTGAAGTGGTGGAGTCAACCGGAAATGTGTTGCTAACGGCTTCAGCAAAAATCATTCAGTCCCTGGAAGCAAAAACGCATCAGAGGTATCGATACTTTGGCAGTGGTCACCTTGAGGTTGATTCAGCCCACACCTACAGTTCAGACGATGTTGTCCCCATCATCGAAGAGCTTGAGTTAACCAATGAAGATCGGGCTGAGAAGCTCGCGATCGTCGATCGCATCTTTGAAGTCTTTACTGCATTTACCGACGAAATGCTGGCCTACGCGAAAAAACACCCTGTCTCCATCCCGGTCCAGCAGCCCATTCGCCTGGGCACCCATCTCCTAGAGGCCGGTCTCATTACTTTAGAGCAGTTGGATCTAGCCCTTTTAGAACAGCAGAGCCGACATCAGCGCCTCGGAGAAATACTGTCCGGCCACGGGTGGGTCAAGCAGCAAACAATTGAATATCTGATGTCTAGCGTTGTGTCTCCAGAGCCGCATCATCGACTCGTAGAGTCACCAGCACTAGCACGAATGAATTAGAACGACTCAAGTATTGCGTACAGAACTCCTGAATAGACAATCCTAGCGGCACGATCAAGCAGCGAAGGTAAAAAGCCGGGGCAGCCTGCTTGCAGAGTGCAGAGAGATTGTGATGCCAATATTTTTACAACGAAGCGAGAATTATCATGAACCAACCCATCCAAAAAATCTTGATTGTCGGCGGCGGCACTGCGGGCTGGATGACAGCTTCTTATCTGACCAAGGCGCTGGGCAACGATGTAGAGATTTCTCTCATTGAGTCAGATGTCGTCAAGAAAATTGGCGTCGGCGAGGCCACCTTGCCCAGCCTGCAGCAGGTCTTCTTTAACTTTCTAGGTATTCCTGAAGAAGAGTGGATGCAGCAGGTCAATGGTTCTTACAAGGTTGGGGTCAAGTTTGTTAACTGGAGCCAAACCCCATCGCCTGGACGGCCTGATAAATCCTTCTATCATATTTTTGGCGGGATGCCGACCTGTGAGGGCATTCCACTCCAGCAATATTGGCTGCGGAAGCACCTCGCAGGTGAGACGGCAGGGGCCATGCAGTATGCTTGCTATTCTGAGGCAGCGCTACTGGATCAGAAGCTGAGTCCGGTGTTTTGCGATCGCAACCCTGCCATGTACTACGCCTGGCACTTTGACGCTCATCTGGTCGCCGAATATCTCACAAAATGGTCAACAGAAAGAGGCGTCAACCGGATCGTCGATGACGTCGTTGAGGTTGCTCTATCCCCCGAAACTGGCAATATCCAGTCGGTACTAACCAAAACCGGCCAACAGCTAACTGCCGATCTCTTCATTGACTGCTCTGGCTTCCGTTCCCTACTGCTGGGTAAGGCACTCAGCGAGCCATTTATAGAAATGAACGACGCCCTCCTGTGTGATTCCGCCGTCGCCACACCCGTTCCCCATGACGACGATCAGCACGGCATCGAACCTTATACCTCAGCCATCGCCATGAAGCACGGCTGGACCTGGAAAACCCCAATGCAGGGACGCTTCGGCACCGGATACGTATATTCCAGCCAGAGCTGCTCCCAAGACGAAGCCACCCAAGAGTTTCAGCAACTTTGGAACTTAGATGAACGACAGCCCCTCAAGCATCTTAAGTTCCGCGTGGGCCGTACTGAGCGCGCCTGGGTCAAGAACTGCGTCGGCATTGGCTTAGCATCAAGCTTCTTAGAACCCCTGGAGTCCACCGGAATTTACTTTATCTATGCCACCCTTTACCAGCTCGTGAAGCATTGGCCATCTCAAGCACTGGAGCCACAGCTCCAAAAACAGTTCAACCGCAAAGTCACCTGGATGTTTGACGACTGCCGCGACTTCGTACAGATGCACTACTTCACCACGGGACGCGAAGATACTGTCTTTTGGCAGACTAATCGCTATGACCTGAAAAAGTCTGACTCGATTCAAGAAAAACTTGATCTTTACAAGGCTGGTTTACCCGTGGGTGCCGTGGTCTCCAATTCCGCCGACTACTATAGCGCCTTCGATTTTGAATTCGAGAATTTTTGGTCTAACTCTAACTACTACTGCGTTCTAGCCGGAATGGGCGTCTATCCAGACCAAAGTCCACCGATTTTAGAGCACAACCCGCAAGCTGTTGAGAAAGCTGAGCAGATCTTTGCCGATATTCGTCTGAGAACCAACGCTCTGGCTCAGCAGCTACCCAGCACCCATCAAGCACTACAGAGCCTACACCAAAATCACTCATTCAGAGCCGCTGCGTAGGCTACTGGTAAATACAAGGGTTCCATCCCATCGCCAAACGATGGAGGCGCTCGGCTGATTATCGAGGTATCAGCCGAGCGCCTCCTATTTTTTCTTGCCCTGACCTTAAACCGATGCTTGAGGCATGATAACGGGCAAACAAGAATCTTGAAAGTTTTTGATGCAGTATTCAGCTCCAGCATCATGGAGCGCGACCGCAGAACAGGTGGTCAGCACTCCCCAACAGGCCATCCCCGCATTGCGAGCCGCCTGCACGCCCGCCGTTGCATCTTCAAACACCAGGCACTTTTCTGGCGCGATCCCAAGCCGTTCAGCCACTAGCGAGTAACATTGCGGGTCCGGCTTACCCCGCTCAACATCAGCATCAATGACCCGCACCTCAAAGAAATCACCCAGGTTTTCATGGGCAAGCAATAGCTCTACATTTTCTCGGCAAGCAGAGGTTCCTAGACCCAGCCGCAGTCCCTTAGCCTGGGCCTGAGTTAAAAACTCGACGAGGCCAGGTAACCACTCAATGCGGCCTCGAATCATATCTCGATAAACAGCCTCTTTCTCAGCTCCCCAGCGCCGAACATCCGCTTTAGGAACAGGGCGACCAAGCAGCTCAGGCAAAAGCTCTTGATTGCGCTTACCTCCCATCTGCTCTAGCCGCTCTTGACTGGCCCCAGCTAGCTCAGGAACGGTGGAGCTGTACTGCAGCCAAGCAGCTAAATGGAACGGCATCGTGTCACAGAGAACCCCGTCCATATCAAAGATCAGTGCTTCTAAATCGCGCGACACAGCGCCCTCTGTCGCTGCATCATGAGCGTTGTGTTGCATATCAGCAATCTCAATCAATCAATTGGTCTTTATTAAGGATATGCTAGTTTTTATAAAGATTAGTTAAGCAACTCTGGATCTTTATCATCTCTATGAGCCTCTCTGCTCTTCTCAAGGCCCTATTTACCTATTTCCATCCGGTGCTGATGTGGACGGTGTTCGCGCTCTGCATCTATGCCATGTATTTGGGTCTCAAAGTTCGAAAGATCAGAGCCGTGGCGGGAGAGGAGCGCAAGCAGTTAATCAAGGGCCGATTCCATATCAAGCATCATCAAGTCGGCGCCATTTTGCTGTCCCTGATGGTTTTGGGATCCATTGGCGGCATTGGGGTGACCTACGTTAATAACGGCAAGCTATTTGTCGGACCACATTTGATCGCGGGTCTGGGAATGACAGGGTTAGTTGCGATCGCAGCTAGCCTATCTCCGTTTATGCAAAGGGGCAGCCTCATGGCCCGCAACTTCCACCTGGCCGTGAGCGCAATCATTCTCGGTCTCTTTGGCTGGGAAGCTTTCACAGGCATGGAGATTGTCCAAAAGATTATGAACCAGAGTTAAAGCCCCCATCACACCAACGGACTTAAAACTATGGCAAAAACAGCATCTGTAACAGCAGTCGAAGAGTCACCGAGCCTACTCTCACTGCTCTTCAGCTCCAACCAAGATTCCAATCTCTTATTTCAACTGGCGTGGACTGCCCTACGAGTGATCGCAGGAGGCATGATGATCCACAACGGCGTCGGTAAGCTATTAGACGTGCAGGGGTTTGCATCCTACGTTGTGTCACAAACAATGGGGCTACCGTTCCCGACCTTCTTGACTTACTGCGCCGCCTACACCGAAATCATCGGGGCAGTCCTGCTGATTCTGGGCTTACTGACCCGCCCTGCGGCTATCGGCTTGCTCTTCACAATGGTGATGGCAGTTTACTTCCACATTTGCGAAGACGGGTTCGTGATCGCGTCCTTTGAAACAGCAGCACTCTACGCAGGGATGTACTTGTTCTGCGTATTCAACGGCGGTGGTTTATTTTCTATTGATAGCCTCATTGCGAAGCAACTAGAGAAGTCTAATTCCTGATCCTGAAGACTGAGGCAGTCTCCGTAGTAACAGTCTCGGCATTCACACAAGACAGAAAAATAAAAGCTGCTGACCAAGAGAATTTTAGGCCTCATCAGCAGCTTTTGTTGTTAAAGATACTCAGTCAACTTAATACCGGTTTATGTCTGCGAGAGATCAGAGGTAGGTAAGCCTACGATGCTTTCATAGGCTGCGGCAATCACACACGACGTCAATGGGACGGTGAGTATTAAGCCCAAGCCACAGGGTATTAGACCTGCAATATTGATCAGAGTCAGCACAATCAGGAGCAGGAATATACCAAACCATTGCCGCATGACTAATTTTCGGCTAGCTTCCATCGCGGTCCAGAAAGGCATTTTGCGCGCCACAATAAATGGAACACTAAAACAGTAGAAAGCGGTGATACAAGCACCCGCGATAGAACCAACAAGGCTTAAGAGCCCAGATATAGCTTGCAAGACAACACTCGGCTCATAGCTTTCAGAACCAATAGAACTAAATACTGCAATGTAGTTCACAATCTGTCCTGGCGCACTACAAACAGCAGTAATCAGACTGATCACAAGTGAAGACAGAAAAATTGGCAGAAAGTTGTTATTCTGAAATCCTTTAAAGAAGTCCGAGAACTCAGTTGGTTGTCGCTTTATCTTTTTGAATGCAAAGACGAAAAAACCTGCGGAGAGGGGAGCAATCACAAGTGGACCGGCTAGCAGCGCCAGCAGAATGGCAAACGGGATGCCAATGATTGTAATAAACATGACGAGAACAACAATACCGACAGCGACTAAAAGGCCCGCCATCAGCAAAGTGAAGCCAATAAAGTTTCCCATGTCTTCTTGCAGAATTTCCCAGCCCCGGGTGATAAAGCCGCCAATATCAACGGTATAGCCTCTCTGCATTACAGCATTAAGATCATTTTGATTCGGATTATTCATATTTACCCCGATACCTAAAGAAAAGTGTGCGTCAGCATCGGCGATTGCTAAACCGCATGCGACTCAAGAAAAATAGCAGAAAGCCAATTTGGCAAGTGAAGAGGAGTCCATAGAGCTTGAACAGGAGATTGATATCTAAGCTATAAACCGTGCTAAAGCTACCAAGAGAGAGCAAGGTAATTCCGAGTAATAGAGACCGTTTCCGAGTTTGAGGGGATATCATCAGGCTATTCAAATGATCAAGATTGATTTCAAGATTTGCGTAAGACAGAGCGGAAGGCACAGGGCTATTCTGTTCAAAATTCATCAGGATAGCCAAGCCAGACCAAACGCACCCAGTAATACCCTAAATATATGCAGAGACTCACAATCTGAAAACTTCTGCGGTTGATTAATTGGGTATAAACCGTGGAATATCTTTGTCGAGTTGCTAGCTCGACAGCGAGGTGCAGAACAGTCCCGCTCAAGACAACAAATAAGGCAGGGCCAAACAAATGGAAATTGATGGCTGGCCCCCAGTGACCTTGGGCAACTGCCGTAAATGATCGCGTCATCCCGCAGGTCGGGCAGGGAACCCCTGTGAAATGCCGGATAGGACAGGCTAAAAATGACAGCTTATATCCCTGGCCATAGGTAACAGCTCCTAACAACGGTGTTGAGAAGAGTCCTAAAAATCCCCAACGTCTACGACAACCTTGTCTAGACAAAGAATGTTTCAATACAGACACCACAAGGCCCCACCCACCGCAATACTAGAACCAGCCCTTTTCAGCTGCCATATACGTTGTATAAAATTCTTCGTCCGACTTCGTAAGGTACATAATCCCTTCAACTAAGCCAATAACTCCCATAACAGGAGAGGCAAAACCACAGGTCAGAACTGAGACAAGCAGCATAATCAGTCCTTCTTTGGTGTAGCCCAGCACAAACTTATGAACACCAAGCGCTCCGAGAAGAATGCCGCAGATACCCGCTACCATTTTTTTGCTGTTGGCTTCAGCATTAGTATTAGTCATTGAAAACCTCATCCACAACGATTATTAGCAATTTCAAAAATAGCTAGAACATCGCAGCTTATACAGTGACAGTGCATCATCCATAAGCCGGATGACTAACAGACCCCAAAACAACTTCCAGTATGGGCACTGACGAAGACAAATCCGTCATTGCATTGATGAGAATTATCATTAGTTCACTAAAAGCGTCATGTTTCTTAAGGACGTCTCTGCCAACATAGGATTTTCTAATATTTGATGAGTTGACTGACAAAACTTTCTCACTTGGCGGTGGGCACCGCAGCTACAAAGACAAAATCCGCCTGCACAGATTATCAGAAGCCTTGATTCGTATAGCTTGCGGAGGCAGACCTCGTTCTTGTGAGCGCGAATTTTATTCGCCAGCTTCAACTCCCAATCACACCGACAGCCATCGATTTTTCCATTGACGCGTCGGCTCTAACTCAGAGCACTGCTGCATCTGGCGTCGGCGCTCACGAATAGTATCCGTACCATCTTGCAGCATGGGATCTCGATAAGAAACGGCAGCACGGGTTTGCAGATGCTCTAATTCTTGAGCGGCAAGGGAAGGCAAATTGGAATCAGCAGCGAGAGCAGCGATCGTTCCGGGTGTGCGGCGACCCACAGGGGAACTAGAGCCAATTTGAAAACCTGCAGTAATCAGTCCTGTCCTCACAGCTGCCGAGCATGAATAGGTTGCGAGTCTTCCGTTGGAATGCAGACAATGACGGACCTGGGTCAAAAATTCCACGGTCCACAACTGCGGGCAGTGAGGCGGAGAAAAGGGATCAAGGAAGATTGCATCTGCCATAAAGTCCCCTTGTGCCAAGGATTGAATGGTTTGGCGGGCATCTCCAATGAGGAGCTGTGCGTCAAGAGTAGAAGAGTTAGTCTGATGATCGGTGCAAAGCTGTAATAGATCGTTCTGAATTTTTGGGGACCAATGCTGAAGATAGTTATTTGCAGCAGCAACCTTACCCACCACCCCATCGCTCTCCAAGGCTACTAGCGTCACCCGACAGTTGGGATTAACCTGCCAGATGCACTCCAGCGCCGCCGCACTGTTATAGCCCAAGCCATAACAAATATCCAAGATCGTCAGCTGGCCTTGCTGCGCCCGTTCCGGGATACCCGTCGGGATCACAAACTTTCCCCTAGCCTCCTGCTCAGCCCCATGATGGCTATGGAAGCATTCGCCAAACTCACTCGAGAAAAACGTATAGGACCCATCAGCCGTTAGCCTGGGGATAAGATGTTGCGCCTGAATATCGGACATGAGTTCAGCAATAGAGACAGTAACAGTATCCCCCCAGTGGCTTGCCGAGTATCGTCAATCAATCGTCGTCATTGACTGCCGATTTTCGCTGCAGGAACCAGACCTGGGACGGCAGCAATATGAGCATAACCATATCCCAGGGGCCTATTACTTAGATCTCAATCGAGATCTTGCTGCTCCCGTCCAGACCCACGGAGGGCGACATCCGCTGCCCGATCCACAACAGCTCGCCACCAAGCTCTCCAATATGGGCGTCACCGCCGAAACGTTAGTCGTCAGCTACGATGACAGCCGGTTCGCCTTCGCCGCTCGCCTATGGTGGCTCCTACGCTATTTAGGACATCCACGGTCAGCCGTCTTAGACGGTGGCTTCTCAGCCTATCAAGCAGCAGGCTATCCGGTCACCGACGAGATTCCTCCGCCTCGAGCAGGAAACTTGAAACCCATAATTCAATCCCACATGGTCACAGAGATCCAAGCCGTCGCCCACAGACGGGATAAAACGCTAGTAGACTCACGGGATAGCGATCGCTACCGTGGAGAGCGAGAACCCATTGATCCGATTGCAGGCCACATCCCTGGGGCCATCAACTATCCCTGGAAAGCCGTCACAAATGAACGCGGATACCTAAAAGCTCCGTCAGAACTGCGCCACCACTGGGGAACGCTCGACACTTCAGAAGTCATTGTTTACTGCGGCTCAGGCGTCACCGCCTGCGTCAACCTCATGGCCCTTGAAGCAACAGGCATTAAGGGTAAACTTTACGCCGGGAGCTGGAGTGACTGGTGCTCCTATCCGCTCGATTCGACAATGACAGTCCAGCTTGAAACTTAAAATGCAATCCCAATACGCAGGGGATTTACCTGCTCAGTCTTGCTATTTGAGGCAGGTTGAGGGCCTTTAATAGAGAGAAAATCTGAGAACCATAACCACCCAGTCAACAGCAACGTAACGGCAACTGCATGACAAAAAACGGTCATAAGCTTCAATGTTGATTCACCCACTAAACTTTAATCTCACTCCACGATTACCCATAACTAATTCTAATCAATAGAAGGGGGCTTTTTGTGGTTTAGAGCACAGAATGAGATAAAACTTTTTGTAATCGACAACTTTCTTTCACAGACTATCTAGATTAAGATGAACGATTAAACATCTGGTTGAGGGTTCCTGACAGAAGCAATCATTTGCTGGGGTAACCTACTGTTACGGTCTAACGATCGCTGACAGCACAATTCAACCGCAGGTTTGTATTGTAAAAGCGTTTATATGCTTACCATTGACCCACCCAAAAAGTTTCCGGTCCTAGGTTTTCCTGTGGATTGTTTACCCGAGTATCAGCCATGGCTGGCAAACCGGATCGCGGAGGGCCAAAGCACCCACGTGGTCACCCTCAATGCAGAAATGACGATGCTGGCCCAAGAAACGCCACAGCTTGCAGATGTTATTCGAGCTGCCGAGTTCGTGATTCCCGATGGCGCGGGGGTCGTCCTCTATCTCAAGCTATTCGGTGAACAAATCCAGCGCTGCCCAGGCATTGAGTTAGCCGCTCAAATGCTAGAAGAAGCCGCCCAATCTTCGTGGTCCGTCTTTTTCTTCGGGGGCGAACCTAGTGTTGCCAGCGAAGCCGCTGAAAAATGGCAGCAGAAATTACCCAACCTGCAAATTTTAGGCACGCAGAATGGTTTTTTAACGCCTGAAGACACAGAGCCATTTTTACACAAACTGCAGGAGCTGCAGCCCCAGCTTATTTTTGTCGGCCTCGGCGTCCCTCGCCAAGAATACTGGATTGCCCAACACCGTCATCTCTGCCCCAACGCGGTATGGATGGGCATTGGCGGCAGTTTTGACATCTGGGCTGAGCGCAGTCAACGGGCTCCCGCCTGGTTATGCAACAATAATTTGGAGTGGGTATACCGTCTCTATCAAGAGCCGTGGCGATGGCGCAGGAT
Organism: Acaryochloris thomasi RCC1774; assembly: GCF_003231495.1. NCBI lineage: Bacteria > Bacillati > Cyanobacteriota > Cyanophyceae > Acaryochloridales > Acaryochloridaceae > Acaryochloris > Acaryochloris thomasi. The sequence goes on along the minus strand of NZ_PQWO01000002.1, from coordinate 226,788 downwards.
GCTGGCCCTACCTCGATTCGCCTGGCGTTCTTTATTGGTCAAGCTAAGATAAGGAATTATGACCCGAGCACTGCTACCTGGATCTGACCTCTTCCCTCAACCCTTAGAGCAGCCTCTACACCCTCGCTCTCAGGCAACTCCACTGGACTATACTGTTCATCTCAAAGGAGTCACAAAGGTTTATCCTCAAACAAAGTTTGGTCTTGTTGATGTCAATTTGCGCCTCAAGCAAGGCAGCTTTTTGTTCGTCACTGGCCCGTCTGGGGCTGGGAAAACAACTTTGATGAAGCTAGTCTACGGCGCTGAGCGCCCCGATCATGGTGAAGTCTTAGTCGCTGGAACTAATGTTGGCGTTCTAAGAGGCAATCGGCTATCGCATCTGAGGCGGCAGCTAGGCGTCGTGTTTCAAGACTATAAGCTGATTCCACGCTGGACGATTACAGAAAATATTGCCTTTGTCCTTAAGTCCCAAGGCATCCCCCGCGATGAAATTGAGCGTCGCCTGCGTCCGACCCTCAAGCTAGTGGGGCTGCAGAAGCGAGCCGACTGCTTCCCTAGCCAACTGTCGGGGGGTGAGCAGCAGCGCGCCAGTATTGCCCGCGCGATTGTGGGATCCCCAAAATTACTACTGGCGGATGAGCCTACGGGCAATCTCGATCAGGAAAATGCGCTACAGGTTCTCAGTATTTTGAAGAAGCTGAACAACCTGGGGATTACCGTTGTGATTACGACCCACGACATGCACTTGATTCAAGTAGCTCAGGCACCTGTTGCCCGCATCTACAATGGGCGGCTGCATATGGTGAATGCTGATAAAACAGCCTAAGAACAAGTGTAAGATTTCACCATGTTTAAACTTTGGCTCACAAAGCTGGGCTACTTAGGGCAAGAAACTTTACGGGGCCTGCGCCGCGGTGGATGGATGAACTGGGCTGCCATCAGTACAGTGACGGTTTTGCTATTTCTGTTTGGGGTCAGTCTACAAACCTCTTGGCAGGTCAGCGGCCTGCTGAACCAAATGGGGTCACGTCTGGAGATCTCTTTGTATTTAGAGTCAGGCGTTTCTGGACAGGTGTTACGCCCCACAATCGAACAGTATCCAGAGATAACGGCGGTGGAGGTGGTACCCAAAGATCAGGCGTGGCAGGAGCTACTTCAGGATCTAGGGCAAACAGACATTGATGGAGCCACCGAAGATTTGGGGCAAAATCCGTTAGTGGATGAGCTGAAGGTGAGCGTTCGCTCTGCAGCCCTGGTGCCTCCCGTGGCGCAGAAGCTCGCTAAGGTTCCCGGTGTTGATGAGGTGACGTATCTCGACGAAGCGCTGCAGAATCTCATTCAGATTAATCAGGGCTTCAGCCGTCTGAGTGTATTGGTGATTGGCCTTTTGACGCTAACGGCCATTGCCGTGATCACAACGACAATTCGACTCATTGTAATCTCGCGACATCAGGAGATTGAGGTCATGCAGCTGGTGGGGGCAACTCGACTCTGGATTTATCTGCCCTTTATTCTGCAGGGCATTACCTTTGGTGTGATCGGGGCGATCGTTTCCTGGGGATTTTTGAGTGCGACTCGGCGGTTTATGCAGCATCTATTGACCGAGCAACCCAATTTCTTACAGGTGGTGAGCGACGGTGTCCGCCTCAATAGCGGCCAGCTCATCTTGCTGCCTTTAATTCTGATTGGGTTCGGCAGCCTAGTGGGCTTAGTCGGCAGTCTATTTGCAGTCCAAAGGTTTGCTCTCAAATAGACATATCAGGAACGCCTATGCGTGAGCGAGATGCTGAAGTTGGCTCTGAACGTCCTCTGGCTTGAAGACGCCGTGTTCGGTGATAATGCCTGCAATCAAGGCTGCAGGCGTCACGTCAAAGGCAGGGTTATAGAACTCAACGCCAGGAGGACAGATATTGAGGTCGCCCAACTGGTAAAGCTCTGAAGGATGGCGCTCTTCGATGGGTATTTTGCTGCCGTCCGTGAGGTCAAAGTCAATTGTGGACAGTGGCGCAGCAACGTAAAAGGGAATTTTATGAGCTTGGGCACAGAGGGCAACGCTGTAGGTGCCGATTTTGTTAGCGGCGTCACCGTTGGCGGCAATGCGGTCAGCTCCAACGACGACGAGGTCAATCATGCCCTGCTGCATACAGTGGGCCGCCATACCATCGGCAATCACGGTTACGGGAATACCCTCTTGGACACATTCCCAGGCGGTCAGCTTGGCACCCTGAAGTCTAGGGCGGGTTTCGTCTGCATAGACCTGAGCTAGACGCCCCGCAGTCCAGGCTGAGCGCACCACGCCCAGGGCAGTGCCGTATCCTGCGGTGGCTAAAGCGCCTGCGTTGCAGTGGGTCAGCAAACACAGTTTTTCAGGGGATTGCGGCAAGATTGAGAGTCCGTGTTCACCGATGGCTTTGCAAGTCTGAACATCTTCAGATGCGATCGCAACTGCCGTTTGTAAGAGCTGCGCCTGAATGTCACCAACGCTGCCGGGATTCCCCTGCGCCACCTTCAGCATGCGAGAAACGGCCCAGAATAAATTCACCGCCGTGGGTCGTGTTGCCCCCAAGGTCTTACCAATGCCTTCAAGCTGCTGCAGAAAAGCTTCTCGGTCCGAAGTCGAAATCTCGCGACTCCCAAGGTACATACCAAAAGCAGCAGCCACCCCAATCGCAGGAGCGCCCCGCACAATCATCGTTTGAATCGCCGTTGCCATATCGCCTGAGCGACGAATCTCAACCACCGTATGTTCACCCGGTAGTCTCGTTTGATCGATAAGCTGCACGTGGTCATCACACCAGACAACGGGATACACCGGACTATTCAACTTGGGAGCCATAGATCAAGAGAACAATGAATGAACGTTAAAGAAGAAATAGAGCATCACTCTAGGCCAAAGCGGGTTTCTTAGCAGCCTGTAGGATACGATCTACGATCTGAGGGATGGTCAGCCCCACAGCCGCCTTAGACTCATCTGCCGTTGCATGCTCCACAAGCTCATCAGGTACACCGATGCGAGTCACAGGTACCATCAGTTGGGCATCCATTAGGGCCTCAACCACTGCAGTACCAAAACCGCCCGTAACACAGCCCTCTTCCAGAGTCACCACCTGCCCAATCTCACGGGCCAACGGCAAAATCAGCTCGGTATCTAGCGGCTTGGCAAAGCGAGCATTGACCACGGTCGCCCGGATACCATGTTCACTGAGAACATCAGCCGTTTGCACAGCGGGATACACCATCGACCCATAAGCCAAAATAAGCAAATCATCCCCTTGGCGCAGCGTCTCTGCCTTACCAATCGGCAATGATTCCCACCCATCTTCCAGGGTGCCAACACCATAACCAGTGCCACGCGGATAGCGCATCGCAATCGGACCGTCTGTATAGTTAATTCCGGTGACTAACATCCGCTGTAGTTCAGCTTCGTCTTTAGGAGCCATCATCACCATATTCGGCAGACAACGCAGATAGGCAATGTCATACATGCCCTGATGAGTCGGTCCGTCAGCCCCAACAATACCTGCCCGATCCAAGCAAAAGAAAACCGGCAACTTTTGAATACAGATGTCGTGAATAATCTGGTCATAGGCACGCTGCAGAAAGGTGGAATAAATAGCCACCACTGGCTTCATACCCTCACAGGCCATCCCCGCCGCCAGCGTCACCGCATGCTGCTCAGCAATACCGACGTCGACATACTGCTTCGGCAGTTTTGCCTGTAGCTTATCAAGACCGGTACCGGTTGCCATCGCCGCCGTTACGCCAATCACGTAGGGATCGTTCTCAGCGATGGTGATTAGAGTTTCGGCAAAAACCTTTGAATACTTGGGTGGCTTGGGCTTACTTGAAGGAATCGCTTTACCCGTCTCAATGTTGAAAGGCGTTTGAGCGTGGTAGCCCACCTGATCCTGCTCAGCAATTTCGTAGCCTTTGCCTTTGATCGTAGCAACGTGGACCAATACCGGACCCTGATGCTGGTGGCCTTCTTGAAAGGTCGCGATTAACTCTTCAATATTGTGGCCATCCACCGGCCCCATATAGGTAAAGCCCAGCTCTTCAAAAACGGCCCCTACCTTGGAAACAGCCAGACGCTTCATGCCACCCTTGAGCCGCATCAGTTCAGGCGTAATGTTTTCGTTGAAGGGGAGCTGTCTGAGCTGTTCTTCAAGATTGTCAGAAAGAAACTGGAGTGGGGGACTCAGACGAATCTTATTGAGGTAGCGTGAGAGCGCCCCAACATTGGGTGAGATAGACATATCGTTGTCATTGAGCACCACCATTACATTTGTGTGGGGCAAATGACCCGCATGGTTAATCGCTTCTAGAGCCATACCCCCAGTGAGAGCACCATCACCAATGACGGCGACAGACTTAAATTTTTCGCCTCGGCGGTCCCGAGCCATGGCCATCCCTAAAGCCGCAGAGATGCTGGTAGAGGCATGACCCGCACCAAAGTGGTCAAACCGGCTTTCTTTACGGTTCAGATAGCCTGCAATACCGTCTTTTTGCCTGAGCGTATGAAAACGATCGTAGCGCCCCGTGATCAGCTTGTGTGGATAGGCCTGATGCCCCACGTCCCAAATCACTTTATCTTGATCGAGATCGAGGGTTTGATACAGCGCTAGGGTGAGTTCAACAACGCCCAAGCCGGGTGCCAAATGCCCCCCACTTGCAGCAACAGTATCCAGATGTTTATCACGAATCTGGCGAGCAATCTGTTCTAACTGATGAACGGACAACCCGTGAAGCTGGTTAGGGTGAACAACCTCGCTCAGATGCATAGAGACCTCATGCTCGCGTCAAAACTGCGCTTAACTACCCTTAACTGTAGTCGATTTCAGCCCCCGACGCCGGGATTTTTATAAACGCTGTTCAGTCAGATTTACTCAACGCTTGAACGCGATCCCACCAAAGATTTAGGGGGTAGTAAACAACGGGGGTCCATAGGCTGCTGAGGATAGCAGAACTCAAAGCGGTCTGGGGCAGACGCTCCCAAATTGCGAGCAGAGGGCGATCGCTAACCCAGCTCCACTGCAGGGCTAGGATAACTTCAACAAAAGCCGCCATCCCAAAGACAATCAGGGCCACTGAGACAAATTCTTCTGCGATCAGGCGTTTTTTATTGATCCGCCCGATTATCAAACCCACAAGCGCCAAGCCAATCACGTGAGTGGGCTGAGATGCAGTGAGACTATCCTGTAAGAAACCGGCAGCAATGCCACCGAAGAGCCCCTGGAGCATATCTCGCTTAATGCTCCAAGTCACCACCCAGGCAAGGAGCCAGTGTGGACCAACGCCCGCAAGGTCCATACCGGGTAACTGCAGCGGTAGGGCTAAAGCACAGAGCGTCACGGAAGCAACCGTCACCAGCCCATTGAGGAGATTAAGGGTTAAGGGCGCTTTTTTTTGTCGAGTTCTGACCATCAAAGGAGACGCTTACCCATTCGAGGTTAGCAATGGGAACGGAGAGTTCAACGATTGCTTGGGGCTTGGAGACCTGCTCTAGCTTAAGGGATTGTACTGTGCCAATGGCAACGCCCGCCGGAAAGAGGCGACTGAGGGATGAGGTCACCACGGAGTCACCTACGCGCACGTCGGGGTCTTTCTCAAAAAATTCAATAATGGCGAATTTGTTAGATTGCCCCCTCAAGATTCCCATATCCCTACTGCGGCTGATGGTGGCACCCAAGCGGCTGCTGGGATCGGTAATGAGCAAGACGCGGCTGGTGTTTTCTGTCACTTTGGTGACCCGACCGACTAAGCCGCCGGGGGCCTGAACGACGGCCCCTTCTGCAATGCCTGCTCTGGAACCCTGACCCACCATGATCTGCTGCCACCAGTGATCGGCTCCACGACCAATGACAGGGGTTGCGATCGCAACATCTTGCTTCACCGCAGGCTGATCCAGCAGCTTTTTCAGATTTTGGTTTTGGGCTTTCAGATCAGCAATCATTTGCTGCTGCTCCCAGGTTTTAGCCGCAATGAGCTGCTGCTGCTGGGCAGGATTCCCCTGAAACGGCAGCGTGATCACCCGATAGAGTTCAGAGAGCAGCTCTCCCTGCGTTTGGCGCACCACCCAGGCAGTACTGATGCTCACCACACCCAGAAATAGAATGCCGCGATACTGCCCCCACCAGCGAGATAAAAAAGACATGGGTACCCGATGAACGTCTGCTAAACTCTGTTCCTCTTATAACTGATGTTACGAGAGAGGCTAGACCCCACCATGCCTAAAAACGGCTGCCATTATTGAAAACGCGGGATAGTTGATCAAAATTCTCCAGCACTCTACCGGTTCCTAAAACCACGCAGCTCAGAGGATCTTCCGCGACATGAACAACAATGCCGGTTTCATGGCTCACAAGCGTATCCATGCCCTTGAGCAAGGCCCCCCCGCCCGCCAGCATAATGCCGCGATCGACAATATCTGCAGCCAGCTCCGGCGGCATTCGCTCCAGCGTGCGTTTCACAGATTCCACAATGGCAGAGAGCGGCTCGGTCATGCTTTCCCGAATTTCGGGTCCCTTCACTAAGACAGTACGGGGAAGACCCGACAGCAGGTGAAGGCCGCGCACATCAATAGAGGCATCATCATTGCTGTTGCTGGGATAAGCAGAGCCAATTCTGATTTTAATATCTTCTGCCGTTCGTTCTCCGATGACCAGATTATGAACCTTTTTCATATACTGCGTGATCGATTCTGTGAGTTCATCCCCCGCAACCCGGACAGACTCACTAATCACGCTGCCCTGCAGACTCAGCACCGCCACCTCGGTGGTGCCGCCGCCAATATCAATAATCATGTTGCCGGTCGGCTCTTCCACCGGGAGACCCGCCCCAATCGCAGCCGCTACCGGTTCGTCTAGAAGATGGACTTCCCGTGCACCAGCCTGGGTTGCGGCCTCAATCACAGCCCGACGCTCTACGCCCGTCACACCACTGGGAATGCCCACAATGACGCGGGGAGCCACCAGATTTTTGCCCCCATGCACCCGTCGAATAAAGTGCTGCAGCATCAGCTCGGCCTTCTCGAAGTCAGCGATGACACCATCGCGCAGCGGCCGAATGGCAACCACATTACCAGGGGTTCGCCCCAGCATTTGCTTTGCATCAGCCCCCACCGCCAGCGCTTGATTTGTGATCTGATCAACAGCTACCACTGATGGCTCTTGCAGGACAATGCCCTTACCAGAGACGTATGCAAGCGTATTGGCTGTCCCGAGATCAATACCAATATCCCGTGATAATCGACTAAACAGGCCCACTAGATCCTACCTTTGCAAAGTTAAGTGATGTCTACGAGAAAACGACCGACTGGCGTGAAAACAACAGGTAGTCGAGCTGGATTCTATTATGTTTTGTGTCCTGCGTCCAGCAATGCAGAGTTTGTGAAGCTACCCCCGCAACTGTCCAAGCTTAAGATTGAGAATTGAAAGGCCAAAGATACCCAGGAATAGAACGAGTCCAATGGCGCATCCATAACTATATTCCAAGTCTGGGATGGTGAACGCTTTTTCGTAAAGATAATAGACAATCGTTTTAGAGCTGTTGAGGGGGTTCCCTCGGGTCATGACAAAAACTTCTTCAAACACCTTGGTGGCCGAGATCGCTGAGATCACGCCCACCAAAGCGAGATAGGGTCGCATCAGCGGAATTGTAATATCCCAATGCTTTTGAATGCCGTCAGACCCATCAATGGCTGCAGCTTCGTAGAGATCGGCCGGAATAGCCTGCAGTCCAGCCAGGTAAATCACCATGTAGTAGCCCAAGCCCTTCCAGACGGTGACGGACATGACGCAAAAGATGGCGAGACTCGGATCCGTGAGCCAGCGAACGCCGGTATCAGAAAAGCCCAGCAGCTTGATAGCTTGATTGAGGAGGCCGGTTTCAGCGTAGAGCCACTTCCAGGCGATACCGGCGACCACCATTGAGATCACAACGGGGGTGTAGTAGGCGGTGCGGAACCAGGTCACGCCTTTAAGTTTCTGGTTGACGAGAATCGCCAGTCCCAGGGGCACAATCACCAAAATGGGGACAACGCCGATGAGGTAAATAACTGTGTTTCCGAGGGTCTTCCAGAAGATTTCATCTTGCCAGAGTTTTTGGAAGTTACCGAGGCCAATCCACTCGGGCGCTTTATTCAAATCTTCGTAGCGCGTAAAGCTGAAGTAGAAGGCTTGAGCAGCGGGCCAAAAGACCACTAGCGTCAAAATAAATAGGGCTGGGAACAGAAATAAATAGGGCGTCAGCGTCTGCATGGGGATGCGCTGCCACCATCGAGGCTGCCCAGCAGGCCGTCCCATTGGCATTCTAGATTTTGCTTGAGCCTCTGCAGGCTGATGATCCTGCGGCTTGTGATCGATCATGTTTAATTTATCGGTTGGCGCACCGTTAGCATCCTAAACCAGATGGATGATCGCGCAGGGGTTGCTCAATTGGCGTAGGCTCCTGGGCTGGCTGGCCGTTCACGTCTGTTCTTGATTGAAGAGGGCAAAAATCTCTTTACACACCTGTTTAAGCTGCTCCTGAAAACCTGGTGGCGGCGGCGTTGTGCCTAAAAATGTCCAGTCGCCTATGGTGGAAAATTTCCAGCGTTCGCTGCCGAAGGGACCAAAACAGGCCGCCTCAATTCCCAGTAAACGATGCTCCTGAAGACGAAGCTGAATCAAAGTATGGCCCGCCGGTAAGTTGAAGCCCATATCTATGGAATCAGGATCAACCCATTCCTGCGTGTCGGGATCGCTCGTCCAGGGTTTTAGGTTAGCCTTGACCTTAGGAAATTGCTGCTTAAAAAGGTTAACAATCGCAGCAATTTTTGCCGCTGTCTCAGGACTGGTGGCTCGCTCCGCCGCATTCATCTCTCAAACAACTCCTTTGCCACACACTGAACGTCCCAAGATCATGGGGAACACAACCCAACAATTCACTATCGATGTTTAATAATGTAACGGTACTTGATCAGCGCGATTGATACTAGAACTACTAAATTGTTAATGGGGCGGGTAGGCTGCAATGCGCAAATTTCAGTTAGGACTGCTGACGCTAGTGATGTCGTTTGGGGTGCCGTTGGGGTTGCGATCGCAACCTTTCCTCCGCACCGCTCCCCCTGAAATTCAGCAGCTTGTTCAAGATCGTCCGACGCAGCCTATCGCAACGGCCTTGACCCCTTCCCAGCAGGGCTTAACAGTCCCTAGCCTTTGGTGGACCGATCGACAGTATGGCCAGAAGCTCGTCGTCAACTGGCTGGTTTATCCCCCTAACACGGCCGGACAAAAACAGGTCAATTTGATCATTCGCTCCGATATCTGGTCGCGGTATACCTACTCCGAACGATACGCCGTCATCAATCACTTCGGCACCTTTGCCAATCAGTACGGTCACCAGCTTGTCGTTCTCAACCGCCAAGGCACCACCCTCGCAGCCTATGTCTGCGATCTTGCAAAGACACCGCCCACCTTTGTCGAGGGCGCTCTAGACTTCCAGAGTCAGGCCATTCCTGAATATCCCCTCACGAGTTCCCCCAGCCGATCTGACTGTCAGCTTTGGCTGAGTCCCATCGCGACACAGAGCGGGTTCTAAGTAGGTTGCGATGGCCTACGGCCCAATTACGGTAATCGCATCTGCTGCCAAAGATTTTGAAACTGTCGCCGCGTTTCTTCAGACAGTGGCGTCAGAAACTCACTGTTTTCAAAGATGGCGTTATCGACCAGCAAAGGCGCTAACTGGCTTTTCGGCAGCGAAAAATCCTGGAGCAGCGGCGAGAGAGCAGCGGTAAATTGAGAGAGGGCCTCAGCAACCTCTGGTTTCCACCAGAAATCAACCCAATCATTAATAGCGCCGGAATCACTTTGACTGGACTGCACCCACAGATCGGCCCACAGCGCCGTGCCCGAGGCTGGGGCAACGACGCGAATTTCAGGCTCTCGCTTCAAAATCGGCAAAATATCCGCAGACCAACCGACAGCAGCCCAGGCATCGCCCATAATGAGTGGCTCTAGGTAATGAGTAGAGTCATAGAACTTTACCTGCTGATCTAGGCTTTTAAGCTTGGGCAGCAGCGCCTCTAGATCAGCAGGATTTTCAGCGTTATAGGACTGCTGTAGGGTCTTGAGAGTCAAACCAATCACTTCTCGAGCCTGATCAGGAAGACTAAATCGGTTCTTGAGTTCGGGACGCCATAGATCTGACCAGTCCGTCGGTGTCCAGCCCAGAAACTTAAATTTGTCACGACGGTAGGCTAGCAGCGTCATGCCCCAACGGTAGGGTGCCCCCCAAAGATCACCAGTATCAGTCAAGGAGCCGTTGCGATCGCGTCGGACTAAATCCTGCCAGCGCGAAGGCAGAGTAGACCAGCGAGGGCTTCGCTCTAGATCAAGCGGCTGAATCAACTTTTGTTGAATGGCGGGAGCCAACCAATAGTCCCCGAGACTTACGAGGCGGGGCGGGGACGCAGAAGCGGCCTGCTGTTGCCAAGACTCTAGCTGCTGAAAAAGATCGGATAAATCTGCCTTGACCTTGAGGTTGGGCGAATCAGACATCGCACGACGCGCCTGCCGCAAAAGCTGAGGGGGCAGTGCATTTCTGAGCAAATAAACCTGCAAAGCATTGGGACTACCGGACTGGCACCCTAAAACCATTTGGCTCAGGGCAAGGGTACTCAAGCCCTGAAGCAGCTCACGTCGTCTCATGTTGACCTAGATTTAGACCCTCTCTAGCCTAACGAATTCAGGTACTTTTCTAGCGCGGCGCTGCGGCACTTATTTCACCGGCCTGCGTCAGGTTGCCTGAATCGAATTTGCTTCGTATAGCAGTACTCGGCTGAGTTAGGACAGCCTTTCTTCAGCGGACATGACTTTCAACCGTGTTGATGTCCTAATCAATACGCGTACCGCTATATTCTAAGGTGCACGTGCTTTAACTTAGGGCAGTACACTGAGGCATCGGCTCAGCAGGAGCAACCCGTACATCAGGTTCAAGGTGACGATATGGCAAGACTCTCTTCAAAATGGCGGCGCAACACACAGGTAACCCTATCGTTACTGCTTTTATCTGCCGGAGGGGCCATCGCCACAGAGACACCGCCCAGCGGCCCAGACACAGCCCTCCCCCGGCAGGACTTAAAAGCTCAGAGGCCAGCAGCGAACCCGATTGTTGCCCAACAGAGAACGGATGCGAAGGGAGAGGCAAACTGCCCTGACAAAGCAGAAGCTACGATTGGTGAGCCCACCATTCAGGTGGCTTGGTATGAAACCCAAAATCATGCAGTTGCCATTTGTCGCACGGCAGAGGGCGACCCTTACTATCACGGCATTCCCAAACCCGGCACGAACCAGGTCATCAATGACATCACCCTACCGGCCTATCGAAACGGTCGCGGCTACAGCGCCATTACTGAGGCAGGAATCTACAGTATTAACGACCAAGAGTTACGGATTACCCAAAACGGTCAAACCCTCGTACAGGAATCAGTCCTAGCCCCTTCGGCATCTCCAGCCCTCGCCCCAGCAGCCAAAGCAGAACCGCGCTTTGCAGCTCAGCCGACGGCAGGCTGGACCCTCAGCTTTGATGCCGACACCAACACTGAAAACAGAATCGCCTTTGACATCAACGTACGCGAACCTGACACCACAACGGATCGCAAAGCAACACTCGCCCAAGGCGCACAAATCGGCATATTGCAGTTAACACAGGCCAGTGGCCGCAGCCTAAATCTAGATGGCTATCAATGGGCCATCGACGACCAGTCCAGGCTGTACGTAGGTAAAAGTGGATACAAGTATCTGCTAGCAACCTACAACTACGGTCGCGTAGAACCAACTTCTTACCAGCTACAGATGGTCTGTCAAACGCGGGCATCAGGCAGCGCCGCTTGCCAACTCTCTGATAATGGTCCCCTATTGAACGGGCAGCTCGTGAGTCAGGGACAGCTTTACTTTGGCCCAACAGAGCGCCGAGTCCGGCGCAACACAGATCCGACAGCAGCCGCAGCAACAGGCGTCGTTAAAAACATTGCGCCCGAGACGACCCCTGATCAAGCGCTGGAGCAAGCGATTCTAGCCCAGTTTTCTGAACAAGAGCAAACCTCTCAAACCTTTCGGTATGTCTATAATCGTGCCGACCTCAACAGCGACGGCAAAGACGAGATATTTGCCTATCTGGAGAACTCTTCTTTCTGCGAGGGGCAGCGCTGCCCACTCCTGATTTTTGAGACCCAGCCCTCAAGCTACAGATTGCTGACAAAGCAATCACTGGTAGCTCCCCCAGTGATTGTGAACGATAGCAAAACCTGGGGCTGGAGCGATCTCGTCTTTACTGATGTGGATGCATCGGGTAATTCGAAATACCAAATGCTGCGGTATACCGGGAAGCAGTATCCGCAGTTATCTTCGGCGGAGGACTTCAGCCCCAGCCGAGTTTCTGGCACCGCACTGCTGAGTGATCAAGCCGATGAGCCCAATGATGAGGGAACAATGCGCGACATTGCACCAGCGCGCCCCTAAATCTGAAGACCACCCATCGAGTCTCTGAACAAACAGAGAAACTAGACGCTAACCACAGGCTCAGTCGCCAGTTTTTGCACCTGCGCCAGCAAATCCTGGGGATTGAAAGGCTTGGTTAAGTAAGCTGTGCAGCCGGACATTCGAGCGCGTACGCGGTCAATAATGCCGTCGCGTCCCGTGAGCATGACCACGGGCACCTCTTTGAGTTCATCCACTTGACGAACCATGCGACAAAGCTCATAGCCGTCAATTTTAGGCATCTCAATGTCCATTAAAATCACGAGCGGCTGACGCTCAACTAGGTGAGGAATGGCCTCAGTGGGGTCCTGCAGCGATAGCACTTCATACCCAGACGACTCTAGGGAGAGTTTGACAAACTGCTGGATCGTGGCGCTGTCGTCAACGCAGGCAATCACGGGCTGCGCTTCTTGTGTAATCACCTGATAGGGCTGAACACCCAGTACGCCGCTGCGACAGAGGGGCTGGAGACCGGCAGCTAGCTCGAGAACATCGATACCGAGCTGGTGGGCAAGGTCATAGAGGCAAGTTGCTTCTGCAGGGTCGTGACTAATGCCCTGAAGCTGCTGCCATTTTTCGGCTTCTTGCCACACGAATTTAAGAAACTGCTCACGGTCGTGGATAAAAATGCGTTGAAAAGGGGAGGTGAGATCAGCTCGGATCTGCGCCCACTGGCCAATATGATCACGGACCGGCAAAATCAATTGCCGAAACGGCACCGACAGCAGCAGTGGATCAAGACCAATAGTGGCTTCAAAGGCAATGTGGCTCTGGGCAATCGCCAAGAATTGAATCAGGGCTTCTTGGGTACAGATCGCTAGGAGCTTACGAAAATTGTTGAGGGGCAGATTATGGGCCTGCCAGTACTGACATAGAAGCGGATAATCAGAAGTCGCGTCGGCAGGGGTGGGGAGCCCTTCTAAGCCCAGTGAGTGCTTACGCAGAATATACCGCAGACGATCGCCACAGCCCATCGTGCTTTCGGCAAAATGAATTTGTCCAGCGCCGAAATAAACGCGCCAGCCGATGGAGGGATCATTAATGTCTTGAATCTGCAGGCGACCCGATCGCTGTTCGGCAATGACTTTTTGCAAAGCCTTCGCGGGGGAAACCAAAGGTGTATTTTGTTGAGCAGGCATTGACTATAGACTCAGAGAATACGTCATAGAGAGAAAAATGCTCTGAGGTCAGAGAACCTAACCTCTGGGTGGATGTCCCCCAGCATTAACAATGATGAAAGAGAGCCTTCTCTATTATTCTTATGTTCTTAGGATGGACAGCTAGAGTCTTTACGCATATGCGTAAAAATACTTAATTTCTTAATAAATCTAAGATTGGTGTAGCAGATCTCTAAGTATTTATACGGGCAGTGGGGCAGCTTTATCAAAAGGGATGAGACTCAGCAGCATTTTAAGTCTCTCCCAACACCCGTATTCAACGTTTAATGAAATGGGCCGCGAGGAAGTGAGCGGGCGATAACGAAGAGGATGACATGAATCGAACAGTTGTACTGAATTGGCTGGCTGATCACGTACCCAAGCCTCGCGTTAATCATATTTTACGCGTCGAGGAAACAGCCGTGAGCTTGGCACAAAGGCATGATCTTGATCCAATGAAGGCGGGACAAGCGGGGCTGCTTCATGATTTAGCAAAATATTTCAAGGCAGCACGACTGCTAAGAATGGCTCGAGCAGAGGCCCTCAGCCTTGATCCGATCGTTGAAGAAAATCCCCATTTGCTGCACGGTCCAGTGGGAGCAATTGTGGCCCGCGAACAGTTTCGGGTTCAAGATCTTGAGGTGCTTGATGCGATCGCAAATCACACCCTCGGCTCGCCGGACATGAGTCCGTTAAGCTGCGTGATCTTTCTAGCCGACGGCACTGAGCCAGGACGAGGCGACCATCCCAAGCTCAAAGAGATTCGAGAGGTGAGCCAGAACAATTTACATCGGGCTGTAGCATTACTTTGCGATCGCAAACTGCGACGACTACTCAAGAACAAACAGCTTGTCCATCCCCAGATGGTGCTGACGCGCAATTGGGCGCTACAGCAAACCACAGAATAGCCAATGGCTAGCGGGTCACCAATCTTGACAGTCAGATTTTAAACTCTGGACTACAGTGTAAGAAGAAAGCCAAGGAGCATAATTTGTCACCGAATCAACCTTCAGTTTCGTCAATTCAGGCCTCAGCCGACGTCAGTCAGTTGCTCGCCGTGGTGATTGCCCAAGCGGCTGACGATCGCAAAGGCGGAGATATTCAAATTCTGAAGGTGGATGAAGTCTCCTTTTTAGCCGATTACTTTGTGATTGTGACTGGCTTCTCGCGGACACAGGTCCGTGCGATCGCAACCGCCATGGGGCATGCAGCAGAAGAGCAGTGTCAGCGCCAACCCCTACGCAAAGAAGGCCAGTCAGAGGCCACCTGGATTGTGCTGGACTACGGCGATGTCATTGCCCACATTCTGATGCCAGAGCAGCGAGACTATTATGACCTCGAGGCATTTTGGGGCCATGCTGAGCGGCTCAACATTACTCTATCGACCGAATCTAGCGCCGGCCAAACACTCTAGAGCGGATCATCAAAGGCATCATCTAGCCCCTTCAGTTCCTGAGTCATTGAGACCCGGAGCGTATTATTGAGCAGCTTAGCCACTAGGCTCCAGGCAATCCAGCTAGATAACAGAGTAAATCCGCAGATGGCCACAACACCCAGACACTGAGCACCGAAGGACGCAAATCCACCCCCCAGTAATAATCCCAGCCCTGGCCCTTCCGTAATACCGTATTCAGGATAGGCCAAAGGCCCCTCACTAAAAAGTCCCACCGCCAAAGTGCCCCAAACTCCGCCACACAGGTGAACCGGTATACCCCCAACCGGATCGTCAACACAGAGCCTGTCAAGCCAAACCATCGTTAGGATCGTGATAATGCCACCACAAAATCCAATAATGGCTGCGAACTCAATTGCGACATAGGCACAACCCGCAGTAATGCTCACGCACCCTCCCAAGATGCCGTTAATCATAAAAGCTAGACTGGGCTTTGAGAGGTAAAGTGCGCTGGTCAGCATGGCGCCTAGACCGCCTGCAGCTCCAGCCATCATTGTATTGACAACAATATGGGCGACTGCCCCCCCGTTGGCCTCTAGGGTTGAACCCGCATTGAAGCCAAACCAACCCAGCCAGAGAATGAAGCATCCTAAGGTGGCAAACCCTAAGTTTTGTGCCGGTACTGGCAAAATTTGCTTGAGGGACTCATCAGCTTCTCGAAACCAGGGCAACATCTTAATCCGAGGGGGCAAGACATCAAATTCCGCCTGCGAAATCTCTTTGTATTTTCCGACTCGGGGACCTAACATCAGTGTGCCGACAAAGCCGGCACAGCCCCCGACAGCATGAACAACCGTGGAACCCGCAAAGTCCCAAAATCCTAGCTTGGCGAGCCAGCCGTTCCCCCAGACCCAGTGGCCCGTGATCGGGTAAGAGAAGCTGACCAGAAACGAGGCAAAAATGAGAAAGGCCGAAAACTTGACCCGCTCCGCCACAATACCCGAAACGATTGTGGCTGCAACGCCAGCAAAGGTAAGCTGAAAGAAGAACTTGGCGCTCAGAGGCAGTTGAGCATCGCTAAGGGAATCGAAGGCTCCGCGATAGTTGAGGCCGACCGTCGGGCTGTTCTCTGCAGGGCTTTGCAAAAAAGAGCCGGTCAACCCAATCCAGTCGTTGCCGTCTCCGAACATAATGCCAAAGCCAATCGCCCAAAAAGCAACGGTGGAAAAGCAAAATATGATGAGGTTCTTGGCCAGCAAACTAATTGAATTCTTACTCCGGCAAAGTCCAGATTCTAAAATTGCAAATCCCGCGTTCATGAAGAAAACGAGCGCACCCGTCAGCAAGACCCAAACCGTATTTAAGTTAACCTGATAGGTCTGTTGAGCGATCTCAAGCGATCGCAAACGCTGAGCGAATCCCGGCTCTTGAGCAATGGCGGCCAGCCGGTCAGCATCTAGCGTGCCGAGACAACAAAGCAGCAGCGTCAAAAATGCGATAGCCCAGTAACGGTAGCGGAATAGAGGGTGACTCACTTGAGGTCTCAACATATTGATTGTCGGGGATAAATATTTAAATATGGAATGAGCGAACGCACCTGCAAAAGTCAAGGATGCACTTCTACGCCATCCTCTCAATGTCGGCCATTCAGGGTTCAATATCGGGCGCACGTTCAACCTTCAATTCCGACACCACCCCCTTAACCGGCCAGACCTCTGCAGCATCCATTCCTAAAGCACGCTTGATCTGATCGAGGGGCGCTTGACTCGGCAGCTTGACCCCCTCAGCTAGAGCACCCACATTGTGCTTAACTTCGACGCTGGGTACTGTCCCTTTCAGAATAATGGTGCATCCGAACTGAGCAATGGAGACCGTGCGAGCACTCTCGGCATACTCACTTTCGGCCAAGGCTTGCTCCACCCATAGAGCCAAGCCTGCACTGTTGTAGGCACCGTTGGGCGCTAATTTACAAACGTTTTTAGGCCGAAATATCGCCAACCCACCAGCCACCAGAATCAGCAAAGGTAGACCGATCTTCAGCAGACGTTTGGCCATTGAGGGCGGGTGAGCCGTCACAGGCGGGGGCATCTGCCACGGCTGAATAGATAGGGAATTCGTTGCGGTTGCGGCCTCTTCACTGGCTGGTCGTAGAGTCTGAGCCTCTATCAGGGAGGCAGGTGCAGGCAGGGCAAGGCCCGGAAAAGCCGCGGGAGGAGAGACAGGCAATTCTGATGACGGAGCGGGCGTAGATGTAGAGACACTCGGTAGCAGCCATGATTCAGTGGGGGGTTCGATACCGGAAACAGAGGACTGTGGGTATCGATCGCTGAGGGCCTGAATCAATCCTTGGCTTGTCTGAATAACCTGCTCGCAGGACTCGATACCTTGCCTTAACTCTTCTTGCTGGGCAACATCAGTAGTTTTATCGAGTTCAATTTGGTACTGTGATCGCTTTTCTTCCCAGCGATGTAATACATCGAGCCAACGCTGCAGCAAAGCTGAACGCGAGTCATGCGCCTGTTCTTGATCCATCAATACTGTGTCCTAAAGATTCAGATCCTCCCCCTTGGACCTGTGTATCGCAATAGACTATCCGTTTTCACATCCTACTCTGTCTCGTCGCCTTGAAACATAGCTTATAACCTGTTTCTTTCACTATGTTCCTGTGTTAATCTGCAGATACGGTTTTATGCTTTGGATATCTTGGTAATTCCGTAAGAAATATCGCTCATGACGTTTTCTGTCTACGCCAAGCAGTGGCTGGCAGAATACGGGGGGATGAGTTAATCATGTTTGGTATAGCTTCATAATATTTGATGCTTTATCCCGATAAAAGCGGCTGTTTTTGGGATAGCGGTCGTTCCGTTCGATTAATATTTAATGCAGCTCGATATGCGTCAGCTATCTTCGTCTTCTGAGCCCAATAATCAATCTGAGACCCCATCGCTGCAGATTGTGGCTGATATTGCTAATCCACGCCGGGAAGCGGCACTTTCTGGCCGCTCGTCCAGCAGCCTCAATCAAAGGACCCATGGGCCTCTCGGCAGACTGAGTTTCAAGTACAAAATTATCTTCAGTGCACTGGCTATCAGTGTCTTACCCACCCTTGTGGTTGGTGCCATTGCAACGACAGGCTATCAGCAATTGAGTCAGGTTGCTTCATCGGACACAGTTCAAGCGCAAGCCGTTTTGAAGAAACAACAGTCAGCGCTCTATACAGGGACCGGTGCCGTTGCGGTGATGGCAGGTGCGATCGCAACCCTCTTAGCCTATCGATCAATGCGACCCCTGCGGCTGGCGACGCTGACCACAAACCGCGTCGTCCAGCAGTTAGGACGAGGAGAACAGCTCTCTGCACCCGAAAAAGGTGAAGATGAACTCACGGTTTTAGAATCAAATCTGAACCTGATCGCAGTGCATAGCTTGAAGGTGCGATCGCAACAGGCCCTTACCGTCAATCGAACATCCACAGCCTCGCCTGACTCCGATATCGTCTCTGACGAAGCCCCTCCCCCGGCTCTCTCTGACGCTGTTGTTCAACTCGCAGA
The DNA here is from genome assembly GCF_003231495.1 of Acaryochloris thomasi RCC1774. Taxonomy (NCBI): domain Bacteria; kingdom Bacillati; phylum Cyanobacteriota; class Cyanophyceae; order Acaryochloridales; family Acaryochloridaceae; genus Acaryochloris; species Acaryochloris thomasi. The sequence goes on along the minus strand of NZ_PQWO01000002.1, from coordinate 208,172 downwards.
GACCAGCCGCCTGACCGTTCAGAATCTATCGACCACAGCCTTTGATCAAACCAAATCCGTCGATACCGTCTATCGTCACCTCACTGAATTAACCCACACGGCCCAAGAAACGCTATCGAGCGTACACCAATATATTCAGCACGGGCAGTCCGTCAGCCAGGCCGCTCAAGTCGGAGAACAAACGGTGACGCAAATTAAAGATCACCACGCCTCCATGTGGGTCTCACTCATTGAGGCCGCTACCAAAGTTCAGAACTTAAACCAGCCCATGGAGCGGCTCGACCAGCTGCTGAACCATATCGGCAATCTCTCCTCCAACATCAAGTTAAAGGCCATGAACGCAGCTCTAGAGGCCGCCCGCATCGGTGAGGCGGGCGAAGGATTTGCTAACATCGGCGAAGGCCTCCACGCCCTAGTCCGGCAGCTTGATGAAGGCATTACAGAAGTCGATTCACTCCTAATCGATCTGAAAACCGATGTTCAGACAGCCGCAGCCAAGATGACTCTGGGCCAGCAGCAAGCCAGCTCAGGCAAGCCTTTAATGGTTGTGGCCCAGCAGCAGCTCAGCCAGATTGTCATGCTGTCACAGCAGCTAGAAACGGTCTCTGAGCAAGCCCTAGAAACCGCAACCCAGCAAACTCAGACCTCCACAACCGCCAGCCAAACGATGGTGGAAGTCGCGACCCTGACAAGCCAAATTACGGAGCAAGCCGCTCTGCTGGCCGAGTCGATTGAGCAGTTGCCGACCCTCGCTCAAGAAGGTTAAATAAATGACCCCTAGCTATCTGGCCCGGAGGATGAGACCATGAGCAACGCATACCGGATCCAGTCGATTTTTGATAGCGATATTGCCCAGACCCTGAAGCGACTAGAAGCGCTGCTGGCCACGCCTGAAACCCCTGAATTTGCGACGGCATTGAAAACCCAAGTCGCCGCTCTATTGAGCTGGGGTGAGGTTCTAGAGATTGAGGGCTTAGTTTCTCTCGCCCAGACAACGGTGCTGCTGATGCGAGCGGCCCCCGACAACCATTCCATGATTGCCCAGCTTGCCCTAGAGGGATTCCGGGCGATTTATCGGCTAGAGCTTTTGCAAACCCAGGAAGCCACAGCCCCGCTGCCTGCAGCTACCAGAATTCAAGCGGCACCAGCCCCCTCCCCTTCCAGGCCGGGACCGACGGAGATCAGCTCGGAGCTAATCCTAGAGCAGAGACTGCCCACGGCCAATCTGTTCCTTTGGCAGATGGACGGCAGTATTTTTGTACTTCCCTCTCATCAAGTCGTCGAGATCTTAATATCTAAACCCGAGCAGTTGGTGCAAACGGGCTTAGGCAAGAGTCTGCGCTGGCGCGATCAGCTCATTCCCCTTTATCAGCTCATCCAGCCCTCCACCGCCCAGCCTTTTCCAGAGATCGGGTTAAGCAGCGCGCGCGGGACGACCTTGAGATCGGGCACTATTTTGGTAATCCAGCAGGGTTCGAACAGACTCGCGCTGGATATCGACATCAAGTTGCTCGTCACTGAATCAGAGCTAAAAATCATTCCCTACGCTTCTCGGCTTCGTGCCCCGAGCTACTGTCATGGCTATACCATCCGTTCAGATGATCGAGCCGCGCCAGTGATCAATATTGCGCTGCTCCTCGATCAAAAGCTGCGGCTGCCTACGGCACCTCGAACTGAGGAAACGGCACCGCCCGCAGCAGCCCGAGACGCAGAGCCAGTGGTGTTAGTGGTAGATGACTCGCACACATTGCGCCATATCTTAACCATTACCTTAGAGGGTATAGGCTACAGGGTACTGCAGGCTCAGCATGGCACTGAAGCGCTGGAGCAACTGCAGAAACATCAAGAGGTTCGGCTCGTAATTTGCGATGTTGAGATGCCCCAGATGAACGGATTTGACTTTCTCAGTCACTGTCGCCGCGATCCGAAGATGACCACTCTACCCGTGGTGATGCTCAGCACCCATTCAGGAGAAGAGCATCGTCAGCTATCGAGCACCCTAGGCGCCAATGCCTACTTCTCGAAGCCCTACGACCAGGCTCAATTCTTAGAAACACTACAAACCCTGATCGCTAAATCCTAAGCGACAGACTTGATCTCAAATCATTGGTCGTCAGCTTAAACATCTGAGTCGAGAATCAACCACTCTTTCGAAAAATAGAGACTTGACAGGCTGATGGAGGATCTAGGATGATGTTAGACTGGCACACTTGTTATCGTTCGGACCAGGTGGTTAGAATCCTGTTGAAGCTAAAGCCAGGAACCTGTACGGCGAATAGATAGAGGCAAAATTAAGTTAATGGCATACGCGATTGTTGAAATTGGCGGGACGCAGCTCTGGGTTGAACCCGGTCGTTTTTATGACGTCAATCGTCTCCACCACGATGTTGATGCAAAGATGTCCATCGATAAAGTGCTGTTGGTGCACGATGGCACAGAGGTCTCTGTGGGACAGCCCCTCGTAAAGGGAGCTACGGTTGAAGTGACTGTTTTGAGACACATGCGCGATCGCAAGATCATTGTGTATAAAATGCAGCCCAAAAAGAAGACCCGCAAAAAGCGCGGTCACCGTCAGGAACTGACGCGGTTTATGGTGGACTCCATTCAGATGAACGGCAGCGCCGTGGGCGGTGAGGCCAAGAAGAAAGCACCCGCTAAATCAGCTAAAGTGGAAGAAGAGGCTTCAGAGAAGGCTCCCGCCAAAAAAGCAAAGGCCAAGAAGGAAGAGGCCCCCACAGAAGCATAGAACCTCATTGTTCTATAGCAGTCCAGCAATAACGTATTGATGTCTTGAGGTTGATATGGCTCATAAGAAAGGTACCGGCAGTACAAGAAATGGACGCGACTCCAATGCGCAGCGCTTAGGCGTCAAGCGCTACGGCGGTCAGGCGGTCAAAGCAGGTAATATTCTCATCCGTCAGCGGGGTACCAAGTATCACCCCGGCAATAATGTCGGCTGCGGTAACGACTACACACTCTATGCCTTGACCGATGGCGTGGTCACCTTTGAGCGCAAAGGTCGCTCAGGCAAGAAAGTAAGCGTTTATGCGCCTGAGACAGCAACAGCATAGCGTTCGCGTTTCTGACATTGAAATAGATTGAAGCAAAGAGCTGCGGTGCGGCTCTTTTGCTTTAGGGGGCAAATGCCACGACAGGATGGAATGATCAGGTGGCTTGCTGTTGCCAACTCTGGATCGCACTCTGATGAATTTCTTGCCAGGGACGCTCTTGCTGCTGGGCTAGACGAGCACAGTCTTCGTACTCTGGCTGTGCATTAATAACCCGGCCTTGATGCCACGCAACTTTAATGCGTACGGGACCATGGGGCGTTTCGATGGTTCGGATTTCGCGTGCTAGAGCATGACGCTGCTGTTGCGATCGCCGAATTCCCAGGGTACTGGTTTCCTGAAAAAGAATGGTTTCACAGCCATCCACGGCCTCAGGATGGCAGATGACCGTCAACAATATGCCGGGACGAGATTTTTTCATGCCAATCGCCTGGGTAAAAACGTCCAGTGCCCCCACTTCAAACAAGCGATCGTAGGTGTAACCAATGGCTTGGGGGTTAAGATCGTCGATTTGAGTCTCGAGAACAATAACAGTCTCTAGCTCTGGAACATCGGCTGCATCGGGAGAGCCAACGGCTTCACCAATCCAAAGACGCAGGATGTTCGGGATCGGAAGCTGATGGGTGCCTGCCCCTAGGCCAATCTGCTGCAGCGTCATAGCAGGAGGGGGACCAAAGGTTTGAACGAGGGTTGTTGCGATCGCAACCCCCGTCGGCGTCACCAGCTCTCGATCAATTCCATTGTGGTACACCGGCACCTGACGCTGTTCCCAAAGCTTGAGCACTGCAGGCACCGGTACTGATAATATCCCATGAGCAGCCTTAACCATTCCGCCCCCCGTCGGCAGAGCCGAGCAATAGAGCTGGTCAATGCCCAGCCAATTTAGTCCCAGACAGGTGCCTACAATATCAACAATGGCATCTGTTGCCCCCACTTCATGAAAGTGAACCTGCTCCGGAGGAATGCCGTGGACCGCCCCCTCAGCCACCGCCAAATTACGGAAAATCTCTAAGCTCCACTGAGTCGGCCTGGTGGGAAGTTGCGCCTGTTTAATCAGTTTTTCAATCGTGGGCAAATGCCGATGTCCCAGTTGATGGCGTTTATTCTCTGTGGGATCATTATTAACAGAGGACTTCTCTGCGATCAGGTTCACCCGAACCTGAGTAGCTCGCTGCCCCTGATGATTCACGGACTCGACTCGCAACTGATACTCCTGATTAATCCCAAGCAATGCCAACTGATCTTGCAAATAGGTAGGGGGAACACCAGCATCGATCAGGGCACCTAGGCACATATTGCCTGCAATCCCTGTCGGGCAATCAAGGTAGGCTAGCTTGGGCATACAGTTAAGGCAAAGTGAAGGGCATGGCTCAGATTTATACGGTGCATCCAGACGACCCACAGACGCGCATCATTGACCAAATTCGAGACGCGCTACTGTCAGGAGCCGTCATGCTCTACCCCACAGATACGGTCTACGCAATCGGCTGCGATCTCAATTCTAAAGCGGCACTGCAGCGCGTGCGGCAGCTCAAGCAGATTTCTAACGACAAACCGCTCACGTTCTTGTGTTCGTCTCTGTCAAATATTGCCCAATACGCCTACGTTCAAGACCCGGCCTATCGAATTATGCGGCGTCTAGTACCCGGTCCTTATACCTTTATTCTCCCAGCAACGAAGCTCGTGCCCAAGCTCGTGCAAAATCCCAAACGCAAAACAACCGGAATTCGGGTACCCGAGCATCCAGTGTGTCAGGCGATTCTATCTTCTCTGGAGACGCCCGTGATTTCAACCTCGGCGCACTTGCCTGAAGCACTGGGCGGCTCATCAGACACTTTTCAGGGCTTATCGCAGGCAGAGCTTTTTGACTGCTTAGATAAGCACGTTGACTTAATTGTCGATAATGGCCAGGAGCCTGCAGAACTTTGCTCCACCATTTTGGATCTGTGTGGCTCTGAACCCACTGTCATTCGAGAAGGCTTAGGCTGGGATGAAGTCGCAGCTCAGTTTGCGATGGTCTAGCTGGTGAAAGCTAGAGAGAACAGCGAAGAATAGAGCTGTCCATAGCTTTGTTGTTCCTCAATCAAATCTGGAGATTTTAGCTTTAAGAGACTTGAATATCAGAAATGCACCCTCTCTATTTAGAAAGGGTGCAAAAGGCAATATTGGGTCTATGAACTGATAGGCATCTCGAGATTAGCGTCTCAGAAATTCTGCGGCATCTGGGCCGGGCTGAAAGTTGTAGCCATAGGTAGATTGATCAGAATCATTCAAGATCTGAGGCGTCACCATGACCACCAACTCACTTCGGCGACGAGAATTGCTAGAGCTGCGGAACAATCGCCCCAGTAGTGGGATATCACCTAAAATGGGTACCTTACTAACAGAAGCGCGGTCCTCGTCTTGGATGATACCCGCCATAACTAACGTCTGACCATCACGCAGCCGAATCTTACCCGACTCTACGCGGCGCTGAGATAGAAGTTGCCCCACTGCGGTACCGTCATTGAAAGAATTATCAGGGTTAACTGAACTCACTTCTGGCGTCACACTCAGTGTCACAAAGCCATTATCGTCAATTCGATCAACCTCGACATTCATAATAACTCCAGCATTTTGAATATTGGGTTCACTACTTTCTGCCGTCGATCCTGCGCCAGAGGCACGATCAACGTTGCTAACCCTCGTAACAGTCCCAGAGAAGACCTGCTCCGTAAGGTTAACCTGAGCCGCACTCCCTTCTTGAATCAAAAGGGTCGGATTCGTCAGAATCTTCGCATTCTCATTGCGGATTTGGACAAAGATACTGGCAAGGAAGTTATTGGTTAGCCCCAAAATTGAGCCACCTAGACCACCAGTCACAGCATCAACAGCATTTCCCAATTCAATCCCTAGACCTACATTGGTACCTCCAGCCGGGTCAATGACCCCGATGCCCAAACCATCATTTGCCTGGAAACTAATGTCAGCATTCGAAATTTTACTCTTATCTAGATCCACATCAATGAATGTCACCTTGACGGCAACTTGACGTTGGCGAACATCAAGCTGCGTGAGTAAAGATGTCGCAACTTCAACCTGACGTGGCGTTCCAATGAGAGTAACTGTATTCGTCCGAGAATCAGCAACAGCAGATAGCCCCCTGAGCAGCGTAGTAACAGCGTCTCCGCTCTCATTGGCACCATAGGACTCTAAGATCTCTTTAGCACCTCTGCCCTCAACCGTTTCATCAATATCTGTCGCTCGTCCAATAGCAGTACCTCCCAAGCTGGAAGACCCACCGTCGTCACCGCTAGATCCGGCATCTCCACCAGTTGTCACATTCGTTTCTAAGGTTTTGACCGTTTCAACAATCGCAGTAGCTTTCATCTGGTTCAATCGAACGTTGCGAACCACTCGATTCTGAGCTGCTCCAGGGAGTTCTGTACCCACAAATACCGTCTGTCCGACTCGATTAGCCTGCAAACCCGCCAAGCGAATCACGTAGTTAAAGACATCATCAACAGACTCGTTCTCAATATCAAGAGAAACAGTAGAACCAGCCCCCTCTTCACCGTCTTCAGCAAAGGCAACATTAACACCCGCAGCACGGCCCAGCAGTGTGACAACCTCACGCACAGGCGCATCCCGGAGCAGAAGCTTAGGAATAACCCGACCACTACCCAGCTCAATCCGATCGGGGTCTACATTAACAGGCGCAACGGCTACATCACCAATAGGTGGCGCACTCGCCCGCTGTCGGAATGGTGGTGTGGAGCTAGGCCGAGAACCACTAGATGCTTGACTCGACGTCGTGGCACCGCTAGAGGCAGCAGCACTAGGTTCAAACTGCATGACCAGTAAGCCTTTACTGCCATCGCGGCGAACGATATCAGCAACCGGTGCGGCATTAACGCCATCAACCTGAATGCGAATAGTGTTGCTATCAAGTTGGCGAACCGAAACACCAGTGATTCCTTCAGGTAGAACGTTGGAATCAGTCTCTTGGAACTCGCCACCTTCTGGTAAGCGAAGCTGTGTGTTGTTGATGTCAGCAACGGAACTGTTGCCTCGGTTGACCGTAAAGACTGGAGGGCGCTGGTTGCCCTGCGTGTTCAGTACTAGCTGAAAACCACCCGAAGTTGGATTCAACTGCACGCCAGTGATTTCTGTCTCCGCCGCCATTGCTGGCTGGCTAATAGCCCCTAACGCTGCAACTGTGCAGCCCAAAATGGCTCCGTAGCGTCCTTTATAACCGTTCACCCTAGACTCCTGTTCAGTAATAATTGAATGCTGATTAATTAAAAACTCTTGATTTTGTCTGCCAGCGTTAAATAACACCAGCATTAAACTCTTACTTCTGCTGCTCTGCCTGCTGGGCAGCCTGAGCTTCCGCTGCCGCCTGAGCTGCCGCTGCCGCCTCTTCTGGTGTCAAAGGCACATAGGCATAGAGCTTAAATGTGGACTTGACAAGATTGTTGGGCGCGCCTAACTCAGACTGGTTATTGCCGGGTAGCTCGACTGATAAATCTCGAACAACCAACACCGTCTGTAACTTATCAATCGCCTGCATAACAGTCAGCGTTTGGTTAAAGTTGCCCTCGAATGAAACTGAGGTGACGGAGCGCTTGAGCTTGTTATTTAAGGGTTCCCCAACTGAGCTATCGGTTATCACTCCAGATTGAGCATATTCTGGCGTAAATTTGAGAAGCTGGGCATTTGTACCCACAATCAGCTGATTGAGGTCGAGTAGCAGCGTATCAAGTGCCTGCTGAGAAGAGAACAACCCTCTGACTTCAGCATTCTCGGCCTTAGCTTCGTTGAGACTTGCAACAATTTCATTCACTCTGCGAGCCGTTTCTGCGCTCTGCTGCAGGGCCAGTTCCTTTTCTTCAACCTGTTGGCTGACCTCTTGAAACTCGCCGATGGCCGGACCAATCAATAGACTACCGAGGTAACCCGCAAGGCCAATACCTGCCACAGCAACTAGGAGTCCCTGGATCGTCGGTGTAAAAGTAATCCCAAAAGCGGTGGGATAGGATGGTCCGAAGTCGTTTTCGGATGGAAATCCGCCAGTGACTGTCATGGTTGAATCACTCCTTTTTGCTTCAGCAAATTAATTCTGGTCACTAGCCCGGATGCACCAGTGGTGTTGAGCGCCTGCAGTAGTTCAGAGGCAGGTACTGCATTAATTTCAGTTTCGACTTCATGCTTGACCAGCTCAACACCTCCAGCGTTGTTGCTGTTCTGTTCACGCTCTGAGGTCGTTAACTGAGTCTTCTCATCTTCTAAGAAAGGAGATTTGCGGAGCGTCAGTACGAAATCATTGACGTCTCCAAAAGAGATGGCGTTACCAGTCAGCTTGAGGCCGTTCGCAGGCGGTGGCGGTGGTGCTGCATTTGGATCTGCATTCGCCGCATTGTTGGGCTGGTTACCGGCAGGTGCAGCCGCCCCTCCCGTCTGCTCAATTTTGGTGATTTGCAGGGTCGGTGGAACGCGATCGCTCAAGTCCTGCAGCATTGCCGACCAAGGCTTAATTTGGTTGAAAATTGTTGCCAATGCAGCTGTTTCATCTTCAACTATTTTTTTCTGGGCCTGCAGAGCCTCTACTTCTTTGACCTGAGGCGACAGTTGAGCCAACTGAGCATCTAAGGACTCTTCCTTGGCGGTCTGTTGCTGATTCAAGAAAGACAAAATCCCGAAGGAGACCAGCACTAAGCCTAAAGCACTACCGGCAGCAGCAACGCCTAATAAAAGCGGTACCTTGCTATCACCAGAGCCGGCACCCCGTGAAGCCACGACTTCCTGACTATATTCAGGGCGATCGTTGAGTAAGTTAATTTCAATCGAATACATGGGATTATGCCTCTCGTAATCCTAAGCCCATCACAACACCCAACGAGGGCCGCTGAGGTGGAGGAACATCTTCAAATCCTTGAATCCCTAGAGATTCTACGGGATCTACTAATGTGGTGGTCAAACCAAGGCGCTGGGTCAGGAATTCATCTATTTGCCCGAGGCTAGCGCCTGCACCAGCCAGAAAGACTTGGGAAATATCCAAGTTTTCTCCTTGATTTAAGTAGAAATCGATGGAGCGCCGGAGTTCATCAGACAAGTCACCCAGCATCCGCAGCATGGCCGCCGCACTAGGATTTGCAGAGGTCTCTTCCATGCCGCTATCAATGGGGACCGTCATTCCTTGAAGCAGATCCCCTCCCATTGAGCTGGGTAAATTCATGGCACGACTCAGCGCACTCTCGAGGTGATGGGTACCAATGGGCACTTTGCGATTGAACTGAGGCACACCGTCCATAACAATGCTAATTTCGGTGCCGTCAACATCGAAGTTGACGAGCGCAACGGCCTCACCGGTGACAAACTGCAGGAGCTGATTGCGTAAGGTACGAATTAAAGAGAAGCTACTGACTTCTAGAACCTTAAGCTGCAAACCCGCTTGCTGAAAAACGCTGAGATAATTCTCTGTGACTGTCTTGGGCGTAGCGACGAGCAACACTTCAACTCGCTCAATCCCGTCATCGTCAATTTCGGTCCCTAGCCGCTGAAAGTCAACGTCAGCCTCTTCTCGTGGGAACGGCAGATATAGAGCAGCTTCTTGGTTGAGCACCATATCTTGAAGCTCTGCTTCATCTAGTTCTGCCGGAAGGCGAATTAAACGAATGACAGATTCACCGACGGGGACCGCACTAGAGGCATGCTTGGCCTTGATTTTGTGGGTCTCTAATCCCTGACGAATCGTATCTGCGATCAAATCTGGGTCGTGGATTTGACCATCTTGGAATGCCCCTTCAGGCAAATCGAGAGAAGCAAATGCACTCACTTTTGTACCTTGCTTTTGCTTTCGGAGTTGAACTAAGTTGACTTTGTCAGGTGTCAGTTCAATCCCTAACCCCTGTTTCGGTTTTGAGAACAGACTTGTTAATGCCACAGCTTGCCCGCTTTGCTTGCTAGGAAGAATATTGATAAATCAGTTTGTCGAATGGGGCGATAAACCCTTCGAAGGATCTCCCTGACACGCTTCAAGAAAACTAAGAGAAAGCTTTTCTCAACTTGTGTTGGGGATTGAGCCTAGCGATGTTTCCGAACACAGTATCAAAATACTGCGTAGTGGAAGTGCGCCTATTGGAATAGTACCCATATTCATTCGCTTAATGATCAAGCAATAAATGGGTTGATAGAGACGACTCACTCATAAATGGGCAGTTACATAAGTGGCACAATCGCTAAGCCCACATCTCGATAATTTTCTGGGCAACTTAGGGGTAAGTGCAGCGAGTCAGAACTAGATTTCAGAGCCATTTAGAGCAGCTTCCGCGTCGATGCCACTACACAATAGGGGGCGACAAAATGGACTAATCCTAAGCTCAGTTGTGCTCACGATAGAACTGATTTCCGGGGCAGGTCGTGGATGGTTGATCGGCGTACTCAGGTGATACAACTCAATGAGAATTTATAAACATGACTTACTTGCCTGGTAATAACAGCTACATTCTCGATCCCAAAGCTAGCTCAGAGTAGAAGGACGCTTAGCAAAGGTAGCTGCTGAAATCGAGTGGCTTTCTAATCTAGTTTCGGATACTCAATGCCCCAGCGAATCTATTCCAAGGAATATGCCACTGCGGAATCGTTCAGCGGCAAGGGGAGGGTTTCAAAATATGGCTGAACATATATTTCCGGTCACGTATTCAACGCTTGCTTGCAATGCCATTTTGCACAGGGTAATGCCTGCCTACAGTGTGGAGGAGGCAACCAGTTGTCAGCTCTGGCATCGTGGCCTCAGCGATGTCTATCTGATTGAGACGCCAACGGCTCACTATGTATTGCGCATTTCCCATACACACTGGCGCTCTAAAGCTGAGATCGATTTTGAACTTGAGCTGCTTGTTTTTCTGCGATCGCATCATATTCCAGTGGCTTCGCCGTTGGTTACCAAAGCAGGAGATCTGTGTATCGAAATTCAAGCACCTGAGGGTTTGCGATATGCAGCTCTATTTGGCTATGCACCGGGTCAGATTGCCCAGGGCGATTTGGATCAAGATCAGGGCTATACGTTGGGAGAAACGGTGGCCAAGATTCATCAAGTGGCGACCGATTTTCAGCCCCGTTCTCAGCGTCAGCCTCTAACCTTGGATTATTTGCTGGATGACTCTCTTGAGATTATTTCGCCTTTTTTGTGCGATCGCAACTCTGACCTCACCTATCTTGTCGACATCATCGAAGAGATCAAAACTCAGCTTCAGGATATGCCCCAGGAGCAGCCCTACTGGAGTATTTGCTGGGGCGACCCCCACAGCGGCAACGCTCACTTCACCGAAGATAACCACGTTACCCTGTTCGACTTTGATCAGTGTGGTTACGGCTGGCGGGCTTTTGAGATTGCCAAGTTTCTGCAAACATCTCTGCGAACCGGCATGCATCGCAAAGCCCGAGACGCATTCTTAGAGGGATATCAAACGGTGCAAACCGTTACGCCAGAAGAGCTGAATGGCCTGCAGGCCTTCACCCAAACTGCCCATATTTGGATGTGGGCGATTAGTTTGACCCATGCAAAAATCCACAATTTCAGCCAGCTTAGTTCTAGCTATTTTTCCCACCGACTCGCTCAGCTCAAGCTGCTCAGCTCCCAAGACTGGCAGCTATTCTAAACCCTTTATCCATCTACGGACTCAGAGATCAAGGTATAGAGTATAAGCGTATATATACATCGTTCCATTAGGGCCATGCAGTATCAGCTTTTGGGCAACAGTGGGTTACGGGTCTCTGAGCTGTGTCTCGGCACGATGACCTTTGGCCAAGGCCGGGGTGCAGACTTTGAGACCTGCCAGCAGATGTTTGAGATCTTTGCCGAAGCGGGCGGCAATTTTATTGATACGGCGAATTTATACACCAACGGCACCAGCGAACAATATGTCGGTCAGTTGGTGGCAAAAGAACGAGATCACTGGGTTGTCGCCACAAAATACACATTCAACACCGCAGGAGACATCAATACCGGCGGCAATCACCGCAAAAATATGGTGCAGGCCGTCGAAGCCAGCCTCAAACGCCTACAGCTCGACTACCTCGATATTCTATGGCTCCATGCCTGGGACTTTACCACCCCCGTCGCAGAAGTCATGCGCGCCTTCGACGATCTCGTGAGCGCCGGGAAAGTCCTTTACATCGGGGTCTCAGATACCCCCGCCTGGGTGATTGCCCAAGCCAACACCTTAGCTAGCCTGCGGGGCTGGACCTCTTTTATTGGTCTCCAGATTGAATACTCACTTAGGCAGCGGACGCCGGATCGAGAACTCTTGCCGATGGCTGCAGCCATGCACCTGGGCATCACGGCTTGGAGTCCTCTGGGCGGCGGAGTATTGACGGGAAAATACAACCAGGAAACGCCTACTACTGGCCGCCTCAGCGATCCTGACGCCTTAGTTAAGATTGAACAACGAGACTTAGATATTGCGGCCCTTGTTCTCCAGATCGCGGCGGAGATTGACCGCTCTCCAGCTCAAGTTGCCCTCAACTGGATTCGGCAGCAGCCCAGCGGCATCATTCCTATTCTTGGGGCACGGAATCCAGAACAGCTGCTAGATAATCTAGGCTGCTTGGCCTTTACGCTGGCTCCCAAGCATATCCAGCAGCTCAATCAAGTGAGCCAAGTTTCACTCGGGTTTCCCCATGATTTGCTCCGTAGCTCAAGGGTGCAAGACTTGGCATTCGGCGGAACGTTGAAGTCACTCAAGAAATCGGGAACTAGCGCTCGAGAGAGCAGTACCTAGCTGAGTTAGGGCAACCCTTCCCTAGCAAAGATGTGTTTCAGGCATTTTTATGTGCTGCTCAATACGTGTGCTGCATAAGATGAAGTTTTGTTTTGGCTGTTGCGATCGCATCCCTACTAGCACTCACATTTCTCCTAAGAATTGTGACTATTCTCGATCGTCAACTAACCTCGAAGAATCTGCAGTACCCGTCTTTAATTCAAGATAGTTTTCTTGAAAACAAATGAGAGCAGGGCTTCCACCTATAGAGAATTCTCTGGTCTCTCTAAAGAGAAATATCAAGGCCGATCTGCGACCTTCAAAACTTCCGTTTTTATTCATAATCCCTGCAGAAAAATCGCCCCCTTTTACTAAGTGATGTCCTTAATATGGAAGCAGTAAAATAATGTGAGGGCCTCCAGATGGAAGCACATCCGCAGCAACTTACGGTTGTGAACACAAAAATTGATGCCCTACAGCAGGTCGTTGAAGAGCTAAATCTCAAGCTAACCACCGTTCTCTTAACTCAAGCCGAAGACCATAAAGGGACGACTCCTTTAGCTGCCCAACCCAGCAAGAGAGTCACAGCTTCAGAAGCCGAACTGAGTCACAAGGATGTGTTGCTAGACTCCCAGTCCTTTGACATTGACCGTCACGGTGGTGACAAGCCACTGACGCCAGAAGTTCAGATTCAAAGGCTAACCGCCCAATTGACGGCCGCCTATAATCGCATTGCGGTTCTAGAAGAGCAGCTTTTAGCCCAGCGGGTCCACTGAACCACTGACCGTGGTGTCCCGTCAACGACTAATTGTTTGACAAATTTCCTTTCTATTTGCACAATGAAGGTTGCCCTGAATAGGGGACTGTAGTTCAACTGGTTAGAGCACCGCCCTGTCACGGCGGAAGTTGCGGGTTCGAATCCCGTCAGTCCCGTTTTTATCGCTTCCAGAAGTTTACATAAGCAAACTACACACAGCCCCAGAGGTTGTTGTGTCATATCGTTGACCAACTTTAGGCTAGCCCTTTAGAGTCAAGGATAGTTCCTGCATTTTAATGAGAGAGTTAACGTGACCGTTCGAGTCCGCATCGCCCCTAGCCCCACCGGAAATTTGCACATCGGCACCGCCCGAACAGCGGTGTTCAACTGGCTGTTTGCCCGCCATCACCAGGGTCAGTTCATTCTGCGGATTGAAGATACTGACGAGGTGCGATCGCAACCCCAATACACCCAAAATATCCTCGACGGTCTTAGCTGGCTGGGCCTCAACTGGGACGAAGGCCCCATCTTTCAGTCTGAGCGCATTGATCAATACCACCAGGCTATTCAAAAGCTGCTCGACCAGGGCTTAGCCTATCGCTGCTATACAACCCCAGAAGAGCTTGATGGGCTGCGTGAAGGCCAGAAAGCTCGCAAAGAAGCGCCCCGCTATGACAACCGTCATCGTGACCTCTCCAAGGAGCAAGAGGACGCCTTCATTGCCGAAGGGCGACAGCCGGTCATTCGATTCAAGATTGACGACGATGGCCACATTGCCTGGACCGACCTCGTGCGCGGCCCCATGAACTGGAAAGGCAGCGACCTCGGCGGCGATATGGTGATTGCCCGCGCCAACGCCAGCGGTGAGATTGGCCAGCCGCTCTATAATCTCGCGGTGGTCGTCGATGACCTGGATATGAAAATCTCTCACGTGATTCGCGGAGAAGACCACATTGCAAATACTGCGAAGCAGATTTTGCTTTACGAAGCCCTTGGGGGCACAGTCCCCGTCTTTTCTCATACGCCCCTGATTCTCAATCCAGAGGGCCGAAAGCTCTCCAAGCGGGACGGCGTGACCTCGATTTCTGACTTCCAAGACATGGGGTTTACGGCTGAAGCTCTTGCCAACTACATGACCCTACTCGGGTGGTCGCCCCCAGACGCGACACAGGAGCTGTTCTCACTAAAAGACGCTGCTGAGCAGTTTAGCTTTGAGCGCGTCAACAAAGCAGGCGCTAAATTCGACTGGGATAAGTTGGACTGGATTAACAGCCAGTACCTACACCCCATGCCTGCTGCAGAGCTGGTGGATCGCTTAATTCCCTATTGGCAAGCCGCTGGCTTTACCTTCGATCCAGTGGCAGACCGACCCTGGCTAGAGCAGCTTACGGCCCTGATTGGTCCCAGCCTGACGCGACTGAAAGACTGCGTAGACATGAGCCAGTTTTTGTTCGTGGAGTCCGTTGACTTCAGTGAAGAGGCGGTGACACAGCTCCAGCAAGATGGCGTCTCAGCAGCCCTACAGTCCCTTGCCGACGGGCTCTCTGCTCTCGAAGAGTTTTCTGCAGAGGCAGCCCAGTCTATTATCAAGCAGGTCGTCAAGGATCAAGGCGTAAAGAAGGGGTTAGTGATGAAGTCACTTCGAGCAGCATTAACTGGTGCTCTAAAAGGACCAGATCTCATGGAGTCGTGGCTATTGCTCCATCAGCGCAAGGCTGATTTAGGGCGTTTGCGGGATGCGATAGCCGAAGGCCGGTTGTAGACCATCGCAAAAAGCCAGCCTTAAGCCTCCTGACAAAACTGCCTGATAGCTCTGATAACCGTTAAGTCAGTTCCTGTGGTGCGTAGCTGCAGCCACTGATTCAGTTGAACAGCACTCACGTTAGGGAAGGCTTGACTCATTTGTAGGTCTTCATACTTACCGTTTTGGAGGCACTTAATCACAATAGATTCTTGTTGATACAGCCAGACTTCTGGCACCCCTAAGGCGAGATAGACGGGCAGCTTACTATCTGAAGGGTTCGCAATATCTACTTCTAGAGCTAAATCTGGCGGTGGATCTAAAGATAAATCAGTCTCGATGCCTTGCCCTGCCCGTGCATTTTGAATATAAAAGCAGCTATCGGGTTCTATCCCTTTGGCTAACTTTTGTTGGTTCAAAGTCACTGAGCCTAAACTATTGAACTCTGAATCCATTTCTTCTGCCAGTGCAGAGATAATAGCGGCTAAAACGCGATTGATCACTTCATGTCGTGGACCTGGCATTCTAATTTCCAGAACTCCATTGTCATAGGCAATTCGAGTTGCACGATTGTTTCCTAGCTCAGAGAGAAGAGCAAGATAGGCGTTCCAAGAAACGTCACTAACGCGTATGGCGCTCCCTGGCGTGAGTTCAATTTGGCTTAGAGGTGTGGCGAGAACGACTGTCATCTTGATTGAATCCAGCAATTACTTTGAGTATCTGTTGTTTCGTGCGACTTTAGACCTGTGCCTTACACACAATTTCGACAAGTCATACGAAGGCTGGGATCTAGCCTCCTTTTTTAAAGGGGGAGAATATAGGCTGGGACTGAGTTTCACAACTTATGGGTAAGGCATCGAAACTTGAACAAGCGGTATTCTTGAGATTTTCCAGACCTATTACACTGCCCCCACAAATTAGGGGACTGAGGAGGACAACGCAGAAGTGTTTGCAGATTTACGCAAGAGAACTGTTGATTGTATTGATGCCCCAGATAATAAAAAAGGGCCAGCTAAGACAGCCAGCCCTCAGGTTTGGAAGCGTACTAAGTGCGCTAGCTGTGAACCATCAGCTTCACGTTTGCGTTCTGTAGGCCAGGACGCTTGACTTCTGCCAATGTTTTGTTGACAGCGTACTTCTGGTTGATGGAATTGATTAACTCAGTCTGATTGTGCTTCTTTGCAACGCCCCAGAGATCTGCAATCAGGTCAAAAGAACCATCTGTGTTGCGAGACCAGCCGAGATCATATTCGCCTTCGAGAACTGCGACTAGGTCAGCTCGGACGCGCTGGCCGTTGTAGCCGCGTACGTCAGCTTCAGTCTTGGTAGCGATACCCAAATCCTTGAGAGAGGACTTGAGCACCTCAGCGTCAGAGATTTTGGTGCGAAGCGTACTAAAGTGAGACATGGGATTTTCCTCCGAAAATTTGAGATGGGTAACGTAACTGATTCAATACAGAGATAGATAACTGAAAGCATCTCTGGTTAATGTGGCAAGCGCTGTGCTAGCCGTTTCTCCTGTTGGGAGCAGGAGAAATCTTTTAAAACTCCAGTCGCTGGTACTCAGCGACGGAGGCTGCAGCCGGTCTAGCCCTCTGTCTGGCCCAGTCTCTGAGAGCAGTGACTTGCTCGGTCATCGTCTTCGAGAGCGGTAGGGTAGCTCGACTCGCTGCAATAATATCCAGTTGAGTAAACTCGCGGTCTTGGGCAAATGCCTCGTACATGGCTGCCACAATGGCCTGCTCTATTTCTGCACCGGAGAATCCGTCGCAAACGTTTGCCAACTGGGGAATATCAAAACGCTCTATATCTTGACGGCGTTTTAATAGATGGATTGTAAAAATCTGCTGCCGCTCTTCTGGGGTCGGCAGATCCACAAAAAATATTTCGTCAAAGCGCCCCTTGCGCAAAAACTCGCCGGGCAGCCGATCAACCCGGTTGGCGGTAGCCATCACAAACACAGGAGAGCTTTTCTCCTGCATCCAGGTGAGGAAAGAGCCAAAGATACGGCTAGAAGTGCCGCCATCGGAATCAGCACCTCCAGTTCCACCAGCGAAGGCTTTGTCCATTTCATCAATGAACAAAATAGCAGGAGAAATAGATTCGGCTGTTTTCAGAGCACTTCGAAGATTAGCCTCTGAACGACCCACCATTGAGCCATCGTAGACACGCCCCATATCTAACCTTAGAAGCGGCAGTCCCCACAGCCGGGAAGTAGTCTTGGCAATCAGCGACTTACCGCAGCCAGGGACGCCCAAAATCAGCATCCCTTTAGGCTGAGGCAGACCATATTCGCGCGCACGCTCGGTGAAGGCGTTAGAGCGCTGCTGGAGCCAATGCTTGAGTTCTTCTAGACCACCTATAGATTCGATGGTTTCGTCAAAGTCGATGTACTCCAGAATACCGTTGCGACGGATCAGCTGCTTTTTCTCAGTCAGAACAATGTCTACTTCTGTCTCAGTCAGCTTCCCGGCAGTGACGTTAGCTTTACGATAAACTTTCTCCGCTTCATCCCGAGTCAGGCCCAGAGCCGCTTTCAGCAGCTTCTCGCGGGTATCAGTAGAGATCAGAGAGCCCTCCAGCCGCTCAGTCAGAACGTCGTCGATCTCTGACATGGTGGGCAGCGGATAATCTAGGACAACCACATCTTTTTCCAGCTCTACAGGGACTTGCTGGATAGGAGACATGAGAATGATGGAGCGGTTGGTGCCTTTGAAGGTTGCGATCGCATCTCGCAACCACCGCACTACCTCAGGGCTATCCAAAAACGGATGCAGGTCTTTAAAAACATAGATCGCATCATCCTGCCGTCGGAGCGCATCCTGAATCGCCATCTGCGGCGCTACTGTATTATGAGGCGCACCTCGATCTTGACCATACTCAGTGGTACCTTGCGTCATCGTCCACACGAACAGCCGCCGCTGGTGCCCCGTCGTCTTGGCAATCAAATCAATTGCCTGCTCAGCACGCTCCTCCTCAGGAGTGATGAGGTAGATCAAGGGGTATTGAGCCTTGATTAAAATACTCAACTCTTCTTGCATGGCATCTCATCCGAGCGCGGTGCGAATAATTAATCGCGCATGGACCAAACAACTCAAGCTCTTGACTGAGGGGATTAAACCCCGGCCGTCACTAACTCTTCCGCTGCAGGCTGAACCTTGAGTCCATCGTCACTTAACATACTGGGCTGATCTTTGAGGGCCACCATCTCACCGGAGCGCAGAACCACAGACGTTCCACATTCAGGGCAGGCATGAACCTGATGAGTCGCACCATTAACCGAGTCCTCTACCGCCGCGACTACATCAGAATGAGCAAGGTAAAAACTGAGCGCTTGTTCTGCCAGAGTAGACATGGCCTCTGCATCGACTGCTGCCTGAATCTTGAGCTGACGGTGCAGGTCAGGAGGCAGGTAGAGCGTAACTTTTTGCTTGTCTTGCTTATTGTGCATATAACTTTGTACTGATGTACCCGGGTATGTTGATTAGCTTAACGATCCTATTTTAGGCTGTCAAGACAGCATGCCGTCTTGACGTCAAAAAATTTACATTGCGTTACATTCCAAGAACTCAGTTTAGACTTTGATTTGAGTGGCGGCGATTTGCCCTCCAAAGCAGATTGCCACGTCAGCTCCAGCCCGTCGAGAACGGCCTCCGTAGTTGCCTTGATAGGAAAGCTGGTCATTTTCTTGTTTGAAGCTGCAGGGCATGGGGTGTGTGCAGCTCGTGCCGAAAACTAGATCAGGGTGCAGACAGTCAGGATCGGGGTGGGGCAGGTTGATGTTCCAGAACTGGCCGCGTTCTAGGGGATGAAGCAGGAGCTTTGCGATCGCACCCCCACCCAGTCGGGCCGCCCTAGCCCAGTCAATGCTCACAGGTCCACGTCGGTACTGCGACAGCGCAATTCCCGGAATGCCGTAGAAAGCTGATTCCCGCACGGCAGCCACGGTCCCCGACATATAGATATCAACCCCAAGATTACCGCCCGCATTAATGCCGGAGCAAACAAAAGTAATCTCTTCCTGTAAATGATGCAGAGCCACTCGCACACAGTCTGCAGGAGTACCGGCAATGGCGTAGGCGCGCTGAACGTGAGCAAAGGTCTCGGGATCAGCTTCTCGAATCTGAATTGGGCGATGCGTCGTCACCTGATGGCCGCAGCCAGACTGCTCCTGCATCGGGGCCACAACAACAACATCTTCACCTAAGTCAGCAGGGAGCGCCTGAGCCAGGGCCTGCAAGCCCGGAGCGTCAATACCGTCATCGTTCGTTAAAAGCCAGGTCATGCCGTCGATTTCTGTCCTAAACGGGGTTCTGTGCCAGCTAGAATACGCTCAATATTGGCCCAGTGACGCCAGACCACGTATAGCCCTCCCACAATACCCAGACAGAGATAGGCGATCGGCTGATGGAATAGAACCATTAAAATCGGCAGCGCCAGCACCGCTGAAATCGAGCTGAGAGACACCATGCGTGAGAGAGCCAGGACCAAACTAAAAATGCCCAGCATGGTCAAACCGACCTGCCAATTAAGCATCAGAAGCAGGCCGAGGCCCGTCGCCACTGACTTCCCCCCTTGGAATTTGAGCCAGATTGACTTGCTGTGACCTAGAACTACGGCAAGGCCCGCAAGAACCACAGTCCAAGGCATCCATGCTCCAGGATTCACCGTTTCAGGTTGATAGCCGAGTAGCCCTGCGCTCGAGGTATAAGCCCACTGCGCCACCGCAATAGCCGCTGCGCCCTTCAAAACATCCACAATTAAAACCGTCGCCCCTGGCCCTTTACCCAAAGTACGCAAGACATTGGTCGCCCCTGTTGATTTGGAGCCATGCTCCCGAATATCGATGCCCTGCAGCGCCTTTCCCAGCAAAAATCCGGTGGGGAAAGAACCGAGAAAATAGGCTGCAATCAGTATGACGCCATTAAGGACAATCCAGAGAACCATGATTCAGGACGCTTCACGCTAAGAGGTCACTTCTCAATAATGTCTAATAACGGAGCGCAAGCCAATTAAGATTACTCAAACCACTCGAAAGTGGAGTTGCGCTCTCGTCTCAACTGCGGCTCCGGCGCGAAGGCCAGCCAGAGCGGAAACTGCAGAATCGTCAGACTCACATACTCCTCGGCATCATCGAGCAAAATCAACGGAAGCTG
This sequence comes from Acaryochloris thomasi RCC1774, assembly GCF_003231495.1. Lineage (NCBI taxonomy): Bacteria > Bacillati > Cyanobacteriota > Cyanophyceae > Acaryochloridales > Acaryochloridaceae > Acaryochloris > Acaryochloris thomasi. The sequence continues at coordinate 187,707 of NZ_PQWO01000002.1, read as the reverse complement.
ATTCGCCTTCACTAAACGATCGGCCTTCTGAGCTAGCGAATCCGGCGACTCGAACAGCACAATACCGCGATCGGGACCAAAGTCAGTGCGCGAGATGCCCAAACAATCCTGCAGGCCCCGTCGCCAGTCGCCAAGCCGCTCCGGTGAGTCAGCCAAAATTAGCGTTCGCACCCGGTCGCCGTGCAGCTTCCGCAGAATCGAGATCGTAGCCGAAGCCACCAAAATATTTTGTAGACGACTGCTGAGCGCCTTCAGCGCCCCCCGCCCCCCAAAAGTAAAAAACCACTGCGAGACTCGCTCTGCATGAATCGGTTCAAAGGTTCGGCGAAGCTGCCAGGGCGGACCGTAATAATTGGGATTCGTCCGGTACTGATCAATCAGCTTACGAATCTGGCGCATCTCTTCTTGAAAGCTCTGGGATGCAAACTGAGGTGTTCCACCCTCTTCAGATTGCGCACCCCGACCGCGACGCGGCTCCCGAACCGGACGATCATCCTGAACCTCTTCTCGCCGGGAACGCGCCTCCAGTCGTTCTTCGCGGCGGCTGCGGGAAGATTCTCTAGACGGTATTTCCCTAGATATCGGCGGAGACTCAGGCGTTAACTCTAGCTGCTCCACCGAGGTCACCAGATCCTGCAGGCTCGTCGTTAGGTAGTCCCGAAACCCTTGAACCCTGACCGCCATATCCTGCGAAACGCCGGCAAAGCTTTGCTTCATCTCTGCCTGCAGACGTTCATGACGACGCTCTAGCTGATCAACCGCAAGCTGCAGCTTTTGTTTGCGTTCCTCTAGCTCTTTTAAATTTCCCGCTGTCAATCGCTCCGCAATTACCTCCATCTCTTGCAACTGCCGCTGCAGGAGCTGTGCCTTCTGTCCCTTAAGATCAGAAATCTCCTGTCGAAGCGCTTGAGCTTCGGTTTGCAAACCAGTTAAAGAGAAATCAGAATTGGCCACAATCGTTGATAGTTAAACAGCTATTGCTTCGCAGTTTTAGCGGGCGTCTCAGGCAGTTTACGGGGACAGCGTTCTTCTAGGCAAGCCTGGAGCGTTTTAGGATCAAACAACATCGGAGTAAAATGGATGCTGTTGACCTCCCGAAAGTAGAACAGAATGGGAACCGGTGGCCAGAAGATCGCCCAGTTGCTCCAGTCCTTGTAGGGAAAACTGCGAAGCTGAGTTTCACCGCGATACAGCTCCAGAGCATCACTTGTAAAATGGAATCGAATCGTCGCCGCTTGAAACGCTAAAAAACCAGCGAAGACAAGTACAACAGCTCCAACCCAGAGATTCAGGAAAAAAAGCGGAATTGCAAAAATAGCGACGCCTAAAGGCACCCAGTAGCGAGGTGTCAGAATGACGGTCTGCCGTTTCGACCGAGTGGCCTTCGGGGAAAAAATACCCATACTGCAAAAAAAAGTTCGGTGAGCACTCCGTCCACAAGATCAGCACCTTGGGTGAAGCACCTTCATTCTAAAGGGTCTGGCTTCATAAATTCTGAAGCGCATTGCTGCTTGTTCCCTGAAACATGAGCAAAGACAAGAAAAAGTTAACCACAAAAATAGAAAGCAAGGCCGTCACCACCGCGGCCGTCGTGGACTGCCCCACTCCCTTGGCTCCTCCACGGGTCGTTAGCCCCCAACTCGAGCCCACAATCGCAATCACGGCTCCAAAAACCGAGGCTTTGATCATGGCGTTCCCCAAGTCAGAGAAACTCAAAAAGCCCCTAACCGAGTCAACGAATACGGTTGGAGGCACGCTGTAGACGGTGATGGCAACCCCCAGACCGCCGGTGATCCCAGCCACCAAAGAGAGCAGTGTCAAAACAGGCAACATGACACAGCAGGCAATTAATCGAGGAATGACGAGGTAATCAACGGGGTCAGTATCTAACATTTGCAGAGCATCAATTTGCTCAGTGACACGCATGGTACCAATCTCAGCCGCGAAGGCTGAACACACCCGACCAGCAATAATGACGGCCGTGAGCACAGGAGCCAATTCACGTGTTAAAGCCAGAGCCAGGACACCGCCCACCGCCTGTATGAGACCAAAAGCAATAAATTCTCGAGCCACCTGAATGGTAAAGACCATCCCCACAAAGGTAGCGGTCATTAGAGCGACCAAGATAGATTCTGGCCCGACAATCGCCATCTGTTCTAGGGTATTTCGACGATGAATTTTCCCCTGTAGCACGTGGATAAAAACCTGTCCCCCCAACAAAATTGCGGACAGTAAACGTCTCGCCCAGGTGATCAGACCTAAATATTTCAGGAATGACTTCACAAGAGCGCACCCGGACGATATCCAACAATTTCAGCAGTGTATCTGACTATCGGTCACCTCACCTTAAGATTAGGTGAATAACTCACCCTCAATTGCAGAATATCCTGCCTCAAAGCTCAGAGTCAGCCGCAATTGTCAAACGCTTTATAGACCATTCCCAATCAGAATGAAAGGGGCCCAATAGTAAGGATGGGAAAGGTCTTTGGTCATTGTGCCCGTCGATGGACGGGAAGATTTAACCTGAATGCTAGCCCTGGCTGTAGGATCTGCAGCGGTTACGGTCTGATTGATAAAACTGAGCTGAGCCGATTGCAGCGCTTGAGCTTTAGTAATGGGCGACTGCGCTTTGTCTTTTGCCAGATGTTGATAAAACGACCGCATTAATAAGCTAGTACTGGCATCATTCACCTGCCAGAGCGATGCCAGCACGGTCTTAACTTTACGCGTCAGAAAGTAGTAGCTCATGCTGGCAATTTCTACACCATCAAGCTGATCGGTTCCGCCCAATGCCGATTCACAAGCACTCAAAACCACTAAATCCACAGTAGACATCAACGGCAGCGTTCGGATCTGCTCAATCGAAAGCTTTTTACCATCCCCTAATAGCAAGAAAGAGTCCAAGTAGTTCCCTGGAACAAATTTGCCGTGGGTAGCAATATGGACAATCCGGTGCTGGCGGCGCTCCAGTTGCCCCGTCAGTGCAGCGGCATCAAAGGTTTGGTTGAGTAGGGCATGCCCTGGATAAATCCCTTGAGAGTCTTGATTCTGTTGGCGAACGATCTGGTTTAGCTCAGCCGGAACGTACTGGAGAGGGTTAAAGCCAGCCACGGCATCCGATACGCCCATGGCTAAAACTTGGGTGTCAGCATCGAAGGGTTTGCGATCGCTTGTATCTGTCAATGCTGCTGAGAGAATGGTCGAGAGCGTATATTTTTCAACCAGGTATCGTTGACCATCATGGAGGGCCGCCATCGGTACATAACGAACCGTCCGGTCGAGGGCAAAGACCAGATTCTGAACTTTGTTGCGGGTCAGCTCAGATTCCACAGGACGGATCAGCCAGTCATAGAGTTCTTGGCTAATCTCCTTAAGCCGTTGAGTGTCAGCCTTCGTACAGGTTCGGACTTCACAAACTTTCATCTGTTGACGAAAGCTCAGGACGGTCTGACTGAGTTCGGCTTGACTAACCTTGACGGGCTGACTCTTGACTACCCCACCAGCAGCCACCCACAGCAGCCACAACTTTTTATTAAGAACTAGCGGATAAATTAGAACCGTTTTGGCCTGGGTCTTAGCCTGGGTTCGTTCCACTAACTCCTGAGCATCTCCCAGCAGTTCTGGGTCAAAGAATCCTTTGTCATCCCCTGGACGCCCTCTCAGCTCTGGACGGAATTGTCCGATAGTCTCGTTATACTGGCTTGCGAGTTCGATTCGTTGATTGCTCAATTTTTCAAGTTGGGCACAGTTACTCTGACGGCACGCCTCTAGGGTCTGACCGAAGACAATCAAACTATCAAATTTATCTAAAATGGCTGTTTCTGTAGGACTTAGGGGAATACCTGGGACTGCGGCCCCTGCACGAGTGTCCTGATTAAAATCACGAATTTCTTGAACCTTGAGCAGTTCCAAAACCTGTTGTGCTTCGAGAATACGTCCCTGCTCTAGCAGGAGATCTGCCAGTTGACGATAGGTACCGGAGATCGAGTCGGTATAGGAAGCCTGTAGCTCAGCGGCGAGAGGCTGCAGTCCTTGGCGAATCGTCTCACGGACGTTGACGGATTGCTTGTAAAAAACGATGGCTAACTCGGGCCGATTTTGCTGGGCGTGAGCACTGCCGAGATGGCCGAGCACCCATCCTTCGCCCGTTCGATCTTTGATGGTGCGGAAAATGGGCAGTGCTTCTTCAAACAGTGAGATAGCCCGCTTATGTTTAGAGAGGAATCGGTAGGTTAACCCCAGGTTGGTTAAGGCTTTTGCTTCATCATCTCGGCCTTTAAGTTCTCGAAAAATGGGGAGCGCCTCTTCAAAAAATGCAATAGCCTGCCTGTACTCAGAAAGAGAACGATAAGCTGTGCCCAGATTGTTCAACACTCTTGCTTCTTGTCTGCGATTTTGAAGCGTTTGAAAAATTGGGAGCGCTTGTTCATAGAATGAGATTTCCTGTTTATGCCGCGCCAGCTCTCCGTGGGCAGTCCCCAGTCCCATCAGCATAGTGGCTTCACCATAGCGATTGTTATCTGCGCGGAAGAGGCGCAGGGCTTGCTCATAGAATGAGATAGCCTGCTCATGCTGAGACAAGGACCAGTGGGTAATTCCTAACCCCCAAAGTGCTTTGGCTTCGTTGCTGCGGTCCTTAAGTTCACGAAAGACAGATCGCACTTGCTTGTAAATGGCAATCACCTGTTCGTAGTCTGAGAGAGACCAGTAGGCTGAGGCAAGGTTGCCCAATACATGTGCTTCGCCGCTACGGTCTTTAAGGGTGCGGAAAATTGGGAGTGCTTGCTCGTAGTAGGTAATCGCCTGCTCGTACTTGGATAAATCTCGATAGACGAGTCCAATATTAGTGAGTACCTTGGCTTCCTCGTTGCGATCGTTAACGGCTTGATAGAGGGGCAATGCTTGTTCAAAGGCGCTGATCGCGGGTTCATACTGCGATAGCGACCAGTGGGTTAATCCTAGGCTTAGCAGTGCCTTCGCTTCACCCTGTTGATTTTCGGCAGCACGGGCACTTTGTCTAGCTTTCTGACAGATCTGCAGAGCAGTGGAATACTGCTGAGTTTTGACATTTTGCAGACAGCTATTAACCTGATGCAGGACTGTATCTGTAGTTTTTTTTGATATCCCTTGAGCGAGAGCGGCCTCCAACATTAAGGGATGAGAGAGCAGTGGCAAGATGGCCGGTGCTAAGAGAAGACTTGCGATCGCATCGATAAATCTGGGGCCAATATTACGGTTACGCATCTTTATCCTGGCACTCCACCCAAAGAAGGCAAGCCTTCAACTGGGCAAGAGCTGGGTCCTATAAGAGATCACAGGGATACTTGAAAAGCTCTCTGCCCCTTTACATTCGCTCCCCATCCCTGAAGAAGCGGCGCATTACATCACGATCGAGGCCATCCATGCTGGACGTACTTGGCCAACACCTCGGCATTTCCCCGTGGGGCAGCAAGCATCACAAATTTGGGCAACGGGAGAGGAAAGGCTCTTCCCAAAGATTACCCACTATTGTTAAAAGATTGCCTCACAGAACCATCCTATGCCTGCTTTGTTTAAAGCAGGCATAGGTTACAGAAACGGTAACTACGCTCCTTTCAGATGGAGAGATCGCCTACCGTGTCTTTTGCGACCAAACACGCGTGGGCAAGCCCCAGACATAGATAAACCCCTCTGCTGCCTTGTGATCAAACGTATCATCTGACCCGTAGGTTGCCAGAGTCGGCGTGTAGAGAGACTGCTCAGACTTTCGACCGACAACAACGGCAGTGCCTTTAAAGAGCTTCACGCGCACGGTGCCGGTCACCTGCTGCTGCGTCTGCTGTATGAAAGCGTCAATGGCTTCCTTCAGGGGGCTATACCAAAGACCGTTGTAGACCAGTTGCGTATAGGTCTGCTCTAGTCCTTTTTTATAGTGGGTGACATCCTTAGTCAGGACGAGACTCTCTAGATCTTGGTGCGCTTGGATCAAAACCAGCAGTCCAGGCGCTTCGTAAATCTCACGGGATTTTATCCCCACCAGCCGGTTCTCAACCATGTCAATACGACCAACACCGTGTTGGCCCACAATCTGATTGAGTTGGGTCACTAACTCAATCGGTGCTAGCGCTTCACCGTTAAGGCGCGTGGGATTGCCCTGGGTAAAGCCAATTTCGACATAGGCCGGTTCATCAGGCGCATCAGCAATGGCCTGCGTCATTTCGTAGACTTCTTCCAGCGGTTCCACCCAAGGGTCCTCCAGGGGACCGGCTTCGACGCTGCGACCCATCAGATTTTTATCGATGCTGTAGGGTGAAGATTTTTTCACCGGGGAAGGCACACCGTACTTTTCACCATAGGCAATCGTTTCTTCGCGGCTCATGCCCCATTCGCGGGCAGGGGCCAAGACTTTGAGAGCTGGATTGAGAGCTGCGATCGCAACATCAAACCGCACCTGATCATTGCCCTTGGCCGTACAGCCATGCACCACCGCATCGGCCCCGTATTTCTCTGCCGCTTCCACGAGCAGCTTTGCAATCAGCGGCCGCCCCAAAGCCGTACAGAGAGGATAGCGATCTTCATACAGCGCATTGGCTTGAATAGCGGGAAAAACATAGTCCGTGACAAAACGTTCCGTTGCATCCATCACCAGCGACTCAGCGGCACCGGCATCTAAAGCCTTGACACGAATGGGTTCTAATTCATCCCCCTGCCCCAGATCAGCAGCCAAGGTTATCACCTCTTCAACCCCCCATTCATGCTTCAAGTAGGGAATGCAAACGGAGGTATCGACACCACCAGAGTAGGCAAGAACAACTTTTTCGGCTCGACCCATAGGACTTCTCAGCGTTATCTTCAATAAAGTGCTTTCCAATTATGAACTGTTCATGAACGGACTAGCGCTACAGTAGCCAATATTTTTGCGGGCGATACCCTCAGATCCAGACACGGATTACCCTCTGAACGCCGAAGGATCTGGCTCCACAAGCCTAGCCCCTCTTACTGATCGCCCCTAACGTCTTAGGTGCCTGTGGCCCGTCACCTTTCGGACCATATCAGAAATATTGAGGCTCTCCATTTAATCTAAAGACTGGCACTATCGGCCGCAAGCTCTCCCTCTAGAGATCTATGTATACATCCATGTATATACGTACGCTAATTCAAACTCGCCGTCTACGCCTGACATCACATCATCATCACCAGCTCGGACCCAGACATTTCAACATTTAACACAACATCGCCCCGCAACCTGCCACCAGAGAGAGGCAACATCGTGCCGGCAGCCAAAGACAGATCAGGCATCAGATAGCGCTCCAACAACCGGCTGACTTGAGCAAAACAACAAGTGTTGCCCACAAATAATTGTTGAGCAACACTCTTAAAACCATCAAAATATCTTGTTTTATTCTAAGCAGAATTAGCCTGGAATTGGCTGTGTTTTTGCTCTGTCGAACCTGCCGAAAGACCAATGGCCGGAGGCGTAAACAGAAACAGACCGCTGCCAACTTCAACCTGCTGACCCGCGAGTGCATAGGTGCTGCCAGCGATGTAGTCCGTCATCCGCTGGATAGATTGAGGCTGCAGACGCGAGAGGTTCAAGAGCAAAACATGCCCTGCCTTCAAAGCTGCGATCGCATCATCAGCATCGCTAAATGATTTCAGTTTTAAGACCAGAATTGTATATCCATTCATGCCTAAAAACGGCACCATTTTATCCATAACGTCTCCTTAATTATAGGCACCTTAGGCAAATAGTAAACAGAATCGCCGTTCTATTTTTGATTTAAGCCAATTTCCACCTCTGCAATGGGTCACATTTCAAGCCGACAACACTTTAAATCTGGTCCGATCATCGGCAGTCGTCTAAATCTTAAATATCACCTACCCCCAGCTATTTGAACATAAGGAGCCGCAGAAATCAGCCCAAGATGAACCGCCATCATCCCTTCTCTGAGAGCAACTGAACTTGCAAGAAAACCCATACAGACGTGAAAAGCACCCAAATAAGACCCAGTGATCTTCAAGGTAAAAGGCCTCTTCTTTATCCGTACTAGTACGGATAAAGGCTAATTTATCCGTGACTATAACCCGGCTAAGTATTCGCTGAGACACACCAGAATTTCCGTGAATTTGCTCAAGACAGAAGCTGTGATGTCACCGATACTTTCTACATAGGGTATGCCTCAACGTGTCACATTCACTGACGTCAGAGTGCGGAAAGCAGCCATGCCTTCACGCATCAGATCTCATTCAACTTTTATAGCAATCTAGATTCCAATCACTTCAAACCGCCTGGATGATGTAGGTGGTTGAGCAACAAAGGACCCACCATTGATGGCCTACGATCCCAGCCAGATTAACGACGACGACATGCCCACAACGCTGTCACCTCAGGTCAGTGCATCCCATAGATGCCAGACCGCAGCAACAGATTCGGCCCCGACATCACTCCAGCAAGTTCGTCACCTCCTGGTTCTTCAAGACAGCAACGGGGAACGCGTTGTTCCTTTAGACGCTTCTACCTACTCCATTGGTCGCCATCAGGCCAACTCCATCGTTATTCAAGACAAAGCAGTCTCGCGCCACCACGCCCTCCTCCTCCGCATTCCCGATCCGCAAAGCGGCAACTTCTTTTTCCGGATCGTCGATGGCAATCTCCAAGGCAAGCGCAGCCACAACGGTCTTTGGATTAACGGCCAGCGCTACTATTCTCAAGATCTCAAAGATCAGGACACTATCGCCTTCAGCGCCAAAATACACGCCACATACCATCAGGTCACTGACGAAGAGATTGATCCCAGACAAACCTATTCATCCGCATTAGAACCGTTAAAGCCCTGCAGTCCGGCTGCCGTCAGCGCCAGTGAACGTCAGCAGCTCAATGATGCTGCCCTCGTGCGGCTATCATCAATGCCAGAAATGATGCCCCATCCCATCATCGAAATGGATATGGAAGGGCGAGTCACCTACCTCAATCCCAAAGCCACAGCCCAGTTTCCGAACCTCCGCACCGATCCCCAGCATCCAATTAAGACCGGCCTCACGGTGGGATTCCTCAAGAATCTCAACCATTATTATGTTCGAGAGATTGAAATCGGCAACTATTTTTACGAACAATCCATTCACTGTATTCCGCAGAGCCAGCTGATCCGCTCGTACCTGATTGATATTACCCAACGAAAACAGGTCGAGCAGATTCTGCGAAAAAGCGAAGAGCGCTACGCCGCCGCCGCTAGAGGTGCTAACGACGGCCTTTGGGACTGGGATCTCAAGAACAATACCATTTACTTCTCACCGCGCTGGAAAGCCATGATTGGTTATGAAGATCATGAAATCAGCGATCAGATTGCCGAATGGTTTCCCCGTATTCATCCCGAAGATCGGAGCCGCGTCAAAGATGAAATAGAGCACCATCTCAGCGGCCGCAGTCCCCACTTTGAAAGCGAGTATCGACTCAAGCACAAAAACGGAGAATATCGCTGGTTTCGCAGTCGCGGTCTTGCCAGCCTAGACGAACAACAGCAGCCTCTCCGCATTGCGGGTTCTCAAACCGACATTACAGAGTATCACCTGGCACGAGAACAGCTGCTGCACGATGCATTTTACGATTCCATGACCCGCTTACCCAATCGGGTTTTATTAATGGACCGGATCAGTCAAGCTATCAAAAAATGTAAGCGGCAGCAGCAAGAACACTGCGCAGTCCTATTTCTTGATCTCGACCGCTTCAAGGTGATTAACGACAGTCTCGGTCACATGCTAGGCGATCGCCTCCTCATCGAAGTCGCCCAGCGTCTGTCGAGCTGCCTGCGCCAAGACGACACCGTGGCCCGTCTTGGCGGCGATGAGTTTGTGTTGTTAATCAACAGCATCCCAGATATTCAGGCTGCGATCAGCGCCGTTCGCCGCATCCAAAGTAGCCTCAAAGCAGGCTTTAACCTCGGCGGACAAGAGATATTTACCACAGCCAGCATTGGCATCGCCCTTGGGCACCCGCACTATGAATCAGCCGAAGATCTGCTGCGTGATGCAGATGCAGCGATGTACCAAGCCAAACAGCAAGGCAAAGATGGATACGTCGTTTTCAAGAGTGCGATGCATTCACAGGCAGTGGCTCTTTTGCAGCTTGAGAACGATCTGCGCCGCGCCCTCGATCGTCAGGAATTTCGGCTTCACTATCAACCCATTGTGCAGCTACAAACGCAAAAGATTATCGGGTTTGAAGCGCTGACGCGTTGGCAACATCCAGAACGCGGGTTGGTCCCCCCCTCTGACTTCATTCCTTTGGCAGAAGATACGGGCATGATTGTCCCTCTGGGACAGTGGCTACTGCAAGAGGCCTGTAGCCAAATGCTGCATTGGCAACAGCAATTTCCCCATGAAACGCCGCTATCTATCTGCGTCAATATCTCTAGTCGTCAGTTTGCCCAAAACGATTTCGTCGCAGATATCCGTCAGACTTTAACGGATTTTCCGATTGCCAGGAGTAGCCTCAAGCTAGAGATTACGGAGGGGGTGATCATGGAGCAAGAAGAGACAGTAGCCGAAAAGCTAAAACAGCTCAAAGCGATGGGTGTGCGCCTCAGCATTGATGACTTCGGTACAGGCTATTCGTCGCTGAGCTATCTACAAACCTTTCCGGTGGATACTCTAAAGGTCGATCGGTCCTTTGTCATGAAAATGGGGCACCCCGACAGTCGTGAGATTGTCAAAACGATTGTGATGCTGGCCCATAATCTCAAGCTCGACGTCGTCGCAGAAGGCATCGAAACGCAGGCCCAGGGGAAGCTTCTCAAGGAAATGAATTGTGAATATGGGCAGGGATACTACTACTCTCGCCCCGTGGAGCATCACGCCGCGACGAATCTACTGGCTAAATCCCAAAGCGATATCATAGAGCACCAAACCCAATACACTTCAAAATATCGCAGTATCCAGCTGAGTTAGGACGACCCTTCGCACAGGTGGGTTTCAGCCATTTTTATATCCCAATCAATACGTGTACTGCTATAGCAGGCGGTCAGGGCCGCATTCCTTTAATCAAAATCCCTAACCCCAGGGCCAGCCCTAACAAATTGGGCAGCCAAGCCGCCATTGAAGGAGAGAGCAAACCCGCCTTACCCCAAACATTGGCAGCAAAAATAGCGAAGTACTGGGCCAAAACCACTAATAAGCTCAGACCGAAGCCAGTGCTGGCGGCCAACCGGCGACTCCGCATCCCCAGGGAGCTACCCACGAGGCCAAAAATAACGGCGGTGAACGGTAGCGCAACTTTTCGCTGAAGCTGAATCTCCACTTTTCGCAATCGTTTTGAGTCTCCCGTTTGCTCAATCGTGGCACGATAACGCTGGGCCTGAGCAATCGTCATTTCTTCCGGCTCTCGCTCAGGGATCGTTAAATCGAGTGGATCGCGGGGGAGGCTCAGCTGCTGTTCTTCAAAATCTAAGACTTGCTGCTGAGTCCCGGAGGGCGTTACGGCGTAGATAGTGCCGTTACGAAATCGCCAGGTATTGCCAGCGGCATCCCAGCGAGCCGACTCGGCAGAGATCACCTGCTTGGCCCCGGGCTTTGTAAAGTCTAAGATCGTCAACCCTCTGAAGGTATTACCATCAGCGCGTTGAGCATAGAAAAAACGTTTTACTTCTCGATCAGCACCATATTCCTGATAGAAGATATTGCGGTCCTGGCCAGCCGCAACACCCTGAGAAAGCGGAGCCTCTAAAAGTGATCGAGCCTGTTGCTGGGTCGTAGGAACCACCAGTTCTTCGAAAATAAACATGGTGCCGGTGACCAGTAAGCCAAACAAAATCACAGACCACACGAGACGATAAAGGCTGACACCCGCAGACCGCAGCGCAATCAGCTCTCCATCGGTGGCCAGACGGGACATGCTAAGCAGGCTCGACAGCAACACCGCCATCGGGAAGGACAGGCTCATAAAGTAGGGCACCTGTAGCCCTAAAATCTGCAGAGCAGTGGGCAGTGGGAGCTGAATATCACTCACCTGCCTCAGCAGATCAAAGAGGACACCTGCAGCAACACCGAGGGCGGAGAAGAGGGCAACACCGAACCCAAAGGTGGGCCATAGAGCCTGAAAGATATACTGATCCAGCCGAGTGAAAGGGTTCACACTGCTCCAGAGCGTAGACAGCAGAGATGAAGAAGCCCGAGGCTGGGGGAGCATTTCAAAATCAAGGGTTAAGTTGATATCAGCATAGTGGGTTTATGCAAGAAATTCGAGCAGGATTGTGGCTAGGCTACATCGCTCGCAACGCACGTCACCCTCATCAGGGGGAAGGCTAGAATACAGTCTCTCTGGAGTCTTGCAGGGAGTGGGCTCATGTTTGATATGCAAACTAAAGGCCATCGCTCATCGCTGAAAGCTTTCCCCCAGGTAATACTGACGCACTTGGGGATGGCGGTAGAGTTCTTCTGGTTTTCCCGAGGCGAGAATATAGCCCTCCCGCATGATGTAGGCACGGTCTGTAATCGCTAACGTTTCACGGACGTTGTGGTCGGTAATCAAAATGCCCAAGTTGCGATCGCGTAGCCGTCGCATAACCGTCTGAATATCAGCCACCGCAATCGGGTCAACGCCTGCGAACGGTTCATCCAGCAGCAAAAAATCAGGTCCATTAGAGCCAGCAGCCAACGCCCGCGCTAGTTCCGTCCGCCGACGCTCGCCCCCAGAAACCGCTTGCCCCAGCGTCGAAGCCACACCATGAAGCTGAAATTCAGTGAGCAGATTCTCAACACGCTGATGCCACTGTTGCCGAGGAACCTGCGTCTGCTCCATCACTAGCAGCAAATTGTCCCGCACCGTCAAATCACGAAAGATACTGGCCTCTTGAGCCAAATAGCTCATCCCCAATCTGGCCCGTCGATGCATCGGTAAGCGCGTAATATCACGACTACCGAGCCAAACCCGCCCCTGATCAGGACGCTCTAGACCCGTCGCAAGATAAAACGTTGTTGTTTTACCCGCCCCGTTGGGACCGAGCAATCCCACAATTTCTCCCTGGTGCACCGAAAGCGTCATGTTATTGACAATGCTGCGGCGACGATAGGATTTACAAACGTCCTGAAGCAACAGTCTCATGGTCGTTTGCTCCCAGCTCGCCACCCTTGAAGCAAGGACAACCACCATGGATCAACAATCGCACGAGCTACTCTGAAGTTCCTAATTGTCGACAATCGGGACATCTTGATCCTCAACGACGATCACGGCCTCGACTTGTGTGGCTGGATCGTTAACCGCCACAAACCGACCTTCATCAATCAAGTAGGTAATAGTTTCAGCCCGCAAGCTATTACCGGCCTGCAGGACATACACATTACCACTAAGGATAATCCGGCGCTCTCGACTGTAGTATTGTGCCTGAGCAGACGTCGCCTGAATTTGGCGCGCTGGATAGCTGAGCTGAACATTGCCGCTGGCCGTGACCACACCCGTCTTCGCATTTGCCTGCTGAATGTCAGCCCGCAGCGTCAGCGATCGGGACTGTCCCTGAGCCGAGTTTAACGAGGTTGATCCCAGCCAAAAACAGCTCAGCACAACTGGTGTAACCAGCCCGATTTTGGCCCATTTCAGCATTATGAATGTTCCTACCCGAGAGTCACTTTAATTATGTGCCGACGCTCTGTGCTTTGCAAAACACTCGTCCGATGCTGAGTCGTCTGCAATCATCCGCAAATAGAGTCTCGCAGACCCTTTCACAGATGATTGCTCAGCATCAGTGAACAAGTGAAGCTGCTCTGCCCCTGCCTCTTGAAGCTGCGTGAGCAGGGCAGTTCCAGCAACAACTAGCTGTTCAATATCAAGCTCGGCATAGGTGGGTTTGTACGACTGCAACCGCCGAGTTCCTTCACCCAAGAGGGTGACCGCCCCTAACCAATTTTGGTTCCCTAAGTGATAGCAGGCCACGGCTATCTGCAAAATTCCCTGATAGAGACTTTTGGGTGGGTCAGAGGCGACCATCCACAGTGCCTCTAGCGTGTCGTGACAGGCATAGTAATCGCCACGGTTAAATTCCCGCACCCCCCGCCAAAACGCCTCTGGCATCACGTCAGTCACAACGGCATCTCCTATCTCCTGTTCACATAGTTTTATCAACTTCCGTAAGTTCACGGAGCCATACCCGGAGACGCAACATTTCTTCACAGAGCGTCAACACGCTAGAGTATAAAGACAATCTTAAGTTAGGGTATCCAGGACCGTCTACAAGGGTGTTAGCCCTCTGATAGGTTTGGGCATCATGGCCTAAGTTGCACTCCGTAAGAATACAGAGGTAGTTTCTATTTGTATGTGCTAGCGACAAACGAGAGAATGTTTGTTTTACTAGGACAGTGGGGTGGAGCATGACACGTCTAGACCAAGCTGAACTCACATGACATCAGTTTTAGAACAGATAATCTACATTCTGACGGAACCTACCACCGTCGAGGAATCCAAGAAATGGGTTCTCAGCACAACGTCGTCGGGGGTATTATGAATTACGCTGCACCAGGAAGACCGTCGCAGAGCCTAAGCCGATCTCGGCTATCTTCCTCTCAAGTACTTAGCAATCTGATGGGTGAATATCCCTCAGGACGCGTGACTTTCCATAACCCGATCGATCAGACCGTGGGCTGGCGCGTTTACTTTGGTGATGGGCAGATTCATTTTGCCGAAAGTACTGCAGGACAAACGGAAAGACTCTCCTATCTGCTACAGCAATATGTTCCGCAATGTGAGCTGACGCTGCCCTCGGAGCCGTTCTCTGACTACGAATTTTTGTGTCAGCTCTGGCGATCAGAACAGCTCACGGTCCCTCAGTTTCGAGATCTGTTGACCCTTGTGACTCAAGAAGCTCTCATTCAGTTGCTAGCAATCCCCAAACCGAAGGTCAACTTTGAAGCCCAAGTGCAGCTTGATCCCCTTCTCCTTTCTTCTCCACTTTGGAAGCTCATCTGGCCGATAGAACCCCACATTGATCAGTGGTCGCTGATGCATACCGATATGAGCTCAGCCTTTCAAAGGCCCTTTATCCAAGACTGGGATAAGCTCGTATACTTTTTGCGATACATGCAGGGTACCTATTGCCGCCTCTCCCACTTAACAGTGGCGCTCAAAAAAAATCTTTGCCTATACGAACTCGCCAGTCGTTTTTCAATGGATGTTAAAGATTTAGCGATTACGATTCATCCTTTAATTAAATATGGCGCGGTCGGGGTCAACCCTTACGAAGGTGTACAGACGCTCAACCAGCCAAGAGTCGCCTGTATTGATCCCAGTCAAGCGCTGCAGTCTTTAGTCCGCAAAACGTTGGAACCGGCTGGTTACAGCATGATCCCGATCGTGAACCCCACAAAGGTTTTTACGACACTAGCTGAACAACCTCCGAACTTAATCTTGCTCGGTAGCGATCTGCCGGATATAGACGGGTACGCACTCTGCCGTCTCCTGCGTCGAATTGAGTTTTTGAGTACTCTGCCCATTGTCATTCTTAAGGATCGCGAGAGCCTGATCGGGAACTTCCGCAATCGCCTCTGCGGCAGTACGACAACGCTCTCAAAGCCGGTGCGACCTGATGAGCTCCGAGCCTTGGTACAGGAACTCTCACCGTCGCAGGATGATGCAGTGGCAAATCCTAGCCAGAGCAAGGCACTCATTCATGCTTAACCCCTATCAGGGGATGTTCCTCAGATCCTGTGCTAACCGTTCATCCTGATCAACTACAGACCATTAAAGATCACGGTGAGCGGGCCTATGCCGATGAGTGCTGTGGCTTACTGATCGGCCACAGCGTGCTTGAAGAAGGCATTTGGCACAGAACAGTGCAGGGGGTGGAGCCAGCGCCAAATGCTTGGGATAAGCAAACTGAATGGCCCCAAACAGAAGGATTCAGCACCACTCGACGCTATGCCATTGCTCCGGAAGATCTGCTGCGCACTCAGAAGGTTGCTCGCGCCCTCGGTTGCGATATTATAGGGGTCTACCATTCTCATCCAGATCAGTCAGCGGTTCCGTCAGAGTGCGATCGCAAGTGGGCCTGGCCGCAGTATTCCTACATTATTGTGTCTGTGCAGCAGGGCATCGCCTGTGATTTGCAAAGCTGGAGGCTTGATGAGCATGAGAGGTTTCAGTCTGAGACCATTATTGTGAAAAGTCATCAGCAGTAATGTATTCCTCTGTGTTCCCAATCGCTATCTATACCCTCTTTTTGCCTAAGGTTCTCAGCCATGCTTAATCCCAATCTGGATCAGGTCCAGCTCACACCTGAAGAGTACGAACGCTACTCTCGACATTTGATTCTGCCGGAGGTAGGTCTAGAGGGCCAAAAGCGACTCAAGGCAGCCAGCGTCCTCTGTATTGGCACCGGCGGCCTAGGTTCTCCTCTGCTGCTTTACCTAGCCGCAGCGGGCGTCGGTCGTCTCGGGATCGTAGACTTTGACATTGTGGATCAGTCGAACTTACAGCGGCAGGTGATTCACGGGACATCCTGGGTGGGCAAACTCAAAATTGAGTCGGCAAAGCACCGCATTCACGAGATTAATCCCCTGTGCCAGGTTGATCTGTATGATGATGCCCTCAGTGCCGACAATGCCTTAGAAATTCTGGAGCCCTACGACATTGTGGTGGATGGTACCGATAATTTCCCCACCCGATATCTCGTCAATGATGCCTGCGTTCTACTAGATAAGCCCAACGTCTACGGTTCGATCTATCGCTTTGAGGGACAGGCTACGGTCTTCAACTACGAAGGTGGCCCCAACTACCGCGATCTTTATCCCGAGCCACCCCCACCGGGTCTCGTTCCTTCCTGTGCGGAGGGAGGCGTGCTGGGTATTTTGCCAGGGATCATTGGCGTCATTCAGGCCACTGAGACGGTCAAGATTATTCTGGGCCAGGGAACCACCTTGAGCGGTCGGCTGCTGCTCTATAACTCCCTTGACATGAGCTTCAGGGAGTTGAAGCTGCGTCCGAACCCCGAGCGTCCCGTGATTGAAAAGCTGGTGGACTACGAGGAGTTCTGCGGCATTCCCCAAGCCAAAGCAGAGGAAGAAAAAAGGCAGGCCAATATGCAAGAAATGACGGTTCAAGATCTGAAGACATTGCTGGAGAGCAACGCGCAGGACTATGTCTTGGTTGACGTTCGCAATCCTAATGAGTATGAGATTGCTCGCATTGAAGGTTCTGTGCTGGTGCCGCTTTCAGAGATCGAGAGTGGTGAAGGCGTCGCCAAAGTAAAGGATCTCTTGAATGGTCATCGCCTGATTGCCCACTGCAAAATGGGGGGACGATCGGCAAAGGCGCTCGGAATTTTACAGGCGGCAGGAATTGAGGGCACCAACGTGACCGGCGGCATTCAAGCCTGGAGCCGCGAGATTGATGCCAGTGTGCCTGATTACTAAGCCGATATTGGCCAAATTTCAGGTTATTGCTTTAGGAGACAGATGACTCTGGGGAATAAACGCCTTAGGAGACGAATGTTGCGATCGCAACCATGCCCGCCAACAGTACTAATGAACCCACGCCAACGGCGATGTAGGTTTTCTTCTGCGTCTCTGTCATCGGCTCTGCCGCGTAAGCCTTAGGCTCAGAAGCATAGTTGTTGAGACGATCTCCATCTTCCGTGACGCGCATAGGGCAAAGCTCTTATGTCATTACTTTTTGCAAAGTATACCAGAGTCTTTTCGCTTCTTTTCTAGGATTATTGCCCTCAGGATCACGGCTAACATCCCCTTCAATCCACGACTCCCGTCGTCGGGGAACTCGCGCTGGCATAGGCTTTAACCGGAATTCTCCCGGAGTGATAGGCCAGTCGCCCCGCCTCAGTCGCCAGCCCCATCGCCCGAGCCATTGCTTTGGGGTTTGCTGCCTTTGCGATCGCAGTATTAACGAGCAGGGCATCCGCTCCCAACTCCATCGCCCACACCGCCTCGCTAGGCGTACCGATCCCGGCATCCACCACAACCGGTACGATGGCGTTCTCAATAATGATCTGAATATTAGCCGCATTTTGGATGCCTTGACCTGACCCAATGGGCGATCCTAGCGGCATAACCGTGGCGCACCCCAGCTCCTGCAGATGCTTTGCCAGCAGAGGATCTGCATTGATATAAGGCAGCACCGCGAACCCTTCTTTGACCAGTTGCTCCGCCGCCGTTAGCGTTCCGATGGGGTCAGGCAGCAAATATTTAGGGTCAGGGATCACCTCAAGCTTGACCCAGTTGTTGTCTTCTTGGCCCAGCAGCTTTGCCATTTCGCGGCCTAAACGCGCCACGCGCACGGCATCCTCAGCCGTTTGACAGCCCGCCGTGTTGGGCAACATCCAGATTTTTGACCAGTCCAGCGCTTCTACCAGGCCTTCATGGCCTGGAGCATTGGTTTGCACGCGCCGGACCGCCACCGTCACGATTTGAGTCCCAGAGGCCGAGACACAATCAGACATCTCAGAGATTGAACGATACTTACCGGTCCCCGTCATCAGCCGAGAACTAAACGACCGACCGGCAATGGTGAGAGCAGCCTGCGGTAGAGCCGAAGATTTTGGAGAGTCTAAAGTCTGCATGAAAACTTGGGGGTGAAAATATTCCGAGACCTGCTGCGAGCAGGTCTAACACCTTCCAGCTTAGAACTTTTTCTGAGCCACATTCGAGAGGAACGTATCGGTTTATGTAACAATCCCCCTAGAGCTGGAGTCCTATGGCAGGGTAACAATAGAAAAATCAAGGGAACTCTGTCATATCACCTCCCGTCTGAAGGGGAAGAGTGTATTATGGTTGACTCAACTCATGTCACACAGTCTTCCTTTGTCTTGGTCTCGGGCTGAGGGTATAGAACCTCAAGTGCAAATTCCGGCAGAAAAACTTGCGAACAACGACTTGGTGCAGCTCTGCCAACAGGGACTGCGACCCGACCGCTCTGCCTTTTCAGAGCTACTGCGTCGGTACCAATCCCACGTCAATCGTGTTCTCTATCATTTAGCACCCGACTGGGACGATCGAGCCGATCTTGCCCAGGAAGTCTGGATTCGGGTTTACCGCAATATTAACCGCCTCCATGAACCGGCGAAATTTCGCGGATGGCTGAGCCGCATTGCCACCAATTTGTTTTATGACGAGCTGCGCAAACGCAAGCGTCACCGCAGCCCTCTCTCCCTCGACGCCCCCATTGCTATGGAAGATGGCAACCTCAATTGGGAGATTGCCTCGGGTGATCCAGGGCCAGAGGATAACCTCACCACCCATGAGTTCTACCAGCAGCTTCGCGTTGCGATCGCAGAATTGCCAGAAGTCTTTCGCACAACCATCGTCCTGCGCGAGATTGAGGGAATGCCCTACGAAGACATTGCCGAGATTACTGGCGTGTCGTTGGGCACCGTAAAATCGCGAATTGCTCGGGCAAGACAGCGTCTGCAATCAGAACTTCAGGGTTATTTGCAGGACTAGTGTTAAATCATTCTGTTTTCTGCCCATTCTAGGGTTAGGGGCAGCCATCAGCCCTTGGTATAGACCAAAACTTACGCTAAATTTAAAGTAAGACTGTCTCGGACACTTGCTTTCAGCCATACCCTGATTTCAAAGGCTGCCATCAGGACTATGACCTTTACCAGACCTTGTTGGGCTTCTCTTCTCGAACTTTGTCTGTCTATCTTTGATAATTTCCCGAATAGGGCAAGTGAGATGCTGCTATGGATAACATTGACACCTTGAACAACGACCGATTTGAATTACTCAGCGCCTATCTCGATCATGAGGTGTCGGCAGAGGAGCGCAAACAGGTTGAGCAATGGCTCACGAATGATTCTGAGTTTTACACGCTTTACCAGCGCTTACTGACGCTGCAGCGTAGCTGTCAATCCCTTCCGACCCCCAGCGCAGCACCGGTCGATCAGACCATTGATCGCGTTTTCGAGCGCATCGACTCTCGTCGCCGCCTGCCGCTGTGGAGTACTCTAGCAGCAGCTGCCGTAGCCGGTACCGTCGGCGCGATTGCGGGTGCCTGGAATGGTGGACCTTTATCGCCTCAGTTTGCTGAGACGCAAGATAGCGGCATCGAGAGTCCTGTCGTTGCATCAGTGAACACGCCCCCTTTGCAAGAGACGGTGGAGCCTTCAGGCCTCATGATTGCAATTGAGCATCCGCCCGTGGAGCTTCCTGCAGCCATTAATGTTTCTAATACCGGTGTAGAAAGAGATTAGGGGCAACCTTACAGTAGATATCCGGCCACCATTCCTCCCAATAGGAGAAAGCCAATCCAAACGTTTTGGCGAAAGAGCTGGCCGTAGGCCTGTGTCGGCACGTGCCGGTGCCGCAGTAAAAACACCTGTCTAATCCATAAATAGCCGCTACAGATCAAGGTGAGCCAGTACGCTATTTTGAGCTGCAGGATTAAGCCTAGGCCCACCAAAGCGGCAACTGTTGCGGCGAAGAAAAGACCAATGGCAGCAACAACATAGCGTCCAAAGAATAGGGCACTGGAATTGATGCCCAGGCGTCGGTCGTCGGGACGATCTGGCATCGCATAGATGGTATCAAAACCGAGGGTCCAGAAAACGGTTGCCGTCCACAGAAGCCAAGTCGCAGGCTCTAAACGAGCAGCGGCGGCAGACCAGCTAATTAACACCGCAAAGCCCCATGCGATCGCAAGTACTAATTGCGGCACAGGGAACACGCGTTTTGCCAGCGGATAGCCAATAATCACCGGCACCGCTCCCACGCAGAGCCAAAAACTCAGCGGATTTAAGTAACGGGACAGGCCAAAGGCACAGACAAAGGCCACGAGAGCCACGCCCAACCCCACCTGCACGGTGAGCGCCTTCGAGGCCAAAGGCCGTTTTTTAGTCCGATTCACATGGGGGTCAATGTCTCGATCCCACAGATCATTAACGACACATCCGGCAGCACTGGTCGCCAAACTACCTAAGACAATAACCAGCACCAATAATGCGGGAGGAGATCCTTGGGTTGCCAAGAACACAGCCCACAGTGCCGGGATCATTAGAACTAAGCGCCCCGTCGGCTTATCCCACCGCAGCAGCTTGATAATCGCTTTTCCCTGGGAACTAAGAGAGGAAGAAGATTGAACAGTGGACATATAAGAGCGTTACATTTCTTCTTATTATCTTAATCAAACAAGGGTAGGGGTCGCAGATTGAGTCAGCACTTCCTGTCTAGCCCACTGATCTGCCGCCAAAATATCTTCTAAGTTCGGCGCGGCCAAGTTGCGCATATCGAAGCAATTGCAAACCCTCTCAATCACCTGCGGAATCTCTAGGAACGTAATTTTTTCGTCTAAGAACAGAGCCACAGCCTGCTCATTAGCGGCGTTCAAGACAGCAGGCATGGCACCACCGGCCCGCCCCACGGCGTAGGCGAGATTCATGCAGGGATACTTCTGATGATCTGGCTCTCTAAAGGTTAGGTCACCGGACTTCACTAAATCGAGCGGCTCCCAATCCGTTGCGACTCGCTCCGGCCAAGAGAGCGCATAGAGAAGCGGCAAACGCATATCTGGCCAACCCAGTTGCGCCAGAACAGAAGTATCCTGCAGCTCAATCAGAGAGTGAATAATGCTCTGGGGGTGAATAACGATGTCAATTTGGTCGTAGTCAACGTCAAACAAATAATGGGCTTCAATAACCTCTAGCCCTTTGTTCATCAAGGTCGCTGAATCAATGGTGATCTTGCGCCCCATCGACCAATTGGGATGCTTGAGGGCATCTGCTACGGTGACATCCTTCAATTTTTCCACCGGCCAGTCACGGAAGGAACCCCCTGACGCGGTTAGTAGGATTCGCCGCAATCTATCTTTGGGAACGCCTTGGAGACACTGAAAGATGGCTGAATGCTCAGAGTCGGCAGGCAGGAGCTTGACGCCGTACTGCTCCACCAGCGGCAAGACAACGGGCGCTCCAGCGATCAGCGTTTCTTTATTTGCTAAAGCAATATCTTTGCCAGCTTTAATCGCTGAAATAGTCGGCAGCAGGCCCGCACAACCTACAATTCCAGTGACAACAGATTCAGAATCACCGTAGGCTGCCACTTCACAGACGCCTGCTTCACCCGCTAGCAGTTGAGGTGGGGAATCTAGAGCGGAGATCGCATCCCTCAGCTCCGGTAGCTGCTCAGGATTTGAGATCGCAACAATTTCTGGCCGAAAGCGCTTAATCTGCTCCGTCAATAGCTCTAGATTGCGACCTGCAGCCAGTCCCACAATCTGAAACTGCTCGGGATACTGGGCCACAATATCCAGCGTTTGGGTGCCAATAGAACCCGTTGAGCCAAGAAGAGTGATTTTTTTCACAGTTTTTTAAGCTTTAAGCAGCTTCCCTATCTTACAGGCTTGGGGGGCGATGCTCTAACCCACTGGCTCTGCCTCAACGACTGGCGAATCTTCGACTGGACCTGGCAACTGACTCACCTGCTCAACGAAGTCAATAAACTCCCGCTCAAAGGTGACCTGGGCTCGATTCGTGCGTCCGCCCAGATAAAGCTTTTGATCTTTGAGCAGCACCCAGATTTGCGAATGCGAGACATAGCTCATGATCACCCCCAGCATCAGCAATCCGTAGCCGGCATAGACAATCGGGATACCAGGATCTGCCTTGATCTGTAGCCCCGCACTCCCCACAACGTCAATCACCTTGAGCGTGACGCCATTCACCTCGACAGAGCTACCGGACCGCACCGTGCCAATCATCTGGCCCGCGCGGTCATACATCACCAGCGTCCCCTGCATATCGGCTGTAATCAGAGCCACGCCCGAGCTGAGGTCAGGGCTGGTGGGCACCCAGGTTCCCCAGAGGCGACCCTCGGCAACAGAGGGAAGCGATCGCATCGGCAGTCCCAAAACCGGACTGTTGTTGAGCTGTACCTTGACCCCGGCAATCGACCAATCCGCCTGATAGAGCGTCACACCCTTATGCTTGAGGGGCTTATTAACGTGGATCGTTTGCCGATCTAGCTCCTGGTCCTGTTCATCAACCACAGAGAGATCGGAATAGAACTGATCGATAGAGCCGTCAGGGGTATAGTCAATCCAAAAGCGGTTGACTTTCACCGCCCAGTCTTGCGGAATCTGGGATTTCGCCCAAGGTCCCGCCTTCACAATATTGTCAATTTTCGTTGTGGAACCGCTGGGAATCATCTGCTGAGCCATAAAGCCGGTCATTGCCCCCACAATGGACCCCAGCAGAATTAGCAGCATACTAGCGTGAACAACAATGGGACCAATGCGGCCCACAATCCCTTTCCGGGCATAGATAGTGTCGCCGTCCTGAAAAATTTTGAATTTCTGCTGCTCCAGCGCAGCCTCCACGCCACCTAAAGAAGGAAGTGCCACTGTGGTGCTGAGGGCCAATTTTTCAAACTGGCGCGGCTGTTGATAAAACTTCCAGGAGCGGGCCGCTTTAAGGGCCGGAAGCTGACGGGTAAAGGTGCAGGCCGTTAGGCTACTGCCAAATAAGATCAGCAGCGCCAGAAACCACCAGGTCCGATAGACGTGATCTAAGCCGATGGTGAGCAAAACGTTCCAGGTTAAAAACCCGAACAGAGCCGGATCTTCAGGATAGTTGGCCTGATAGAACGCAACCGACTGGCCTTGCTCAATCACCGTGCCCGAGATGCTGAAAAATGCGATCGCAAGTAGCAACACAATCGCTAGCCGCAGATCGGCCAATACAGGCAGTAGTTCACGCTTAAAGTAAGCTTGGGGTCCAGACGGTTGTAAAGTCATGAGCAAAAATAGTCTAAATCGTTAAATCGCAGATGGGAACATCCGCGTCAGCAGCGAAAACATTCCAAACCCAATCAGCAGCACACCGCTGGCGGGCGTAATCCAAGCAGACCAGCGGCGCAGTTCTAGAAAACGCTTAATCGCAGCAGTGAAGGTGCCAGCAATCAACAACGGGGCAGTGTACCCAGCCGTGTAGGACAGGAGCAACCCTGCGCCCAGCAAAGGATCCTGCGTCGTTGAGATCCAGGCGAGGAGCGTTGCTAAAACAGGCGTACTGCAGGGAGAGGCCACCAGTCCAAAGGTAAGGCCCACAAGGAAGGTTCGCACCCCACGCGGCACCGGCAGCTTATCAAGGTCAACGTTATCTAAGCTCGGGAAGCGCAGCGGTAAGACCTGCAGCAGGTTGAGACCCATGAGGATGGCAAGCAGGCTAACGGCGATCGCAAGTCCACCGCCAACTTGGCCATAGATACGGCCCACCATCGCCGCCAGAATACCGAATCCAGTCAAAGTTGACGCCAATCCCAGACAGAACCAAATCGACTGCCGAACAGCAAACCAACGACTGTCAGCTTCGTAGCCGCCAATATAACCCACCGTAATCGGAAGCATCGAAAGGGTACAGGGCGTCAAACTGGTGAGTAGACCCGCCGCAAAAATCACCCCTAAACTGACAAGACTCAGGTGATCAAGCTGGCCGGATACCAAATGATTTGCGAATTGCTCTAAGTGATAAAGCTGCAGCTGCAGCGAATCGATCATGGATGTAAGCCGTAATCCTTTTTAAGCATGCTTCAACCTACATCTTAACGAAGTCCGGTTCGTTGCTAGCGCCTCTTCCGCCGCCGTGTTTTTCTTTGTTTTGCCCAGGCTTGACGCTTTTGGGCCAGCATATCCTGCTCAGACGCCAAAGCTGCAGCGGAGGACAGAGATTTTAAATGAGGCGCTCCGCCAAAAGCAGGCTCTGCCTGTAAAGGCACAACTTCGGCTCCTTGGCTCTCACGGGCCACCCGAATCAGAAGGCCCGAAATCGCTAAACTCGCAATCATTGAGCTACCGCCATAGCTGAGTAACGGAAAAGGCAAACCCGTCGTTGGCAAAACACCAATCGCCACCCCGATATTGATCAAAGCCTGCCCAATCAACACCACCATTGCTCCTGTACCGATCAAGCGATGGGTCGGATCCATTGTTTTAGCAACCACCCGCAGCGCCAACAGGCTATAGGCAAACAGCAGCAGTAGCAAAGACAGCCCACCTAAAAGCCCAAACTCCTCCGCAAAGATAGAGAAGATAAAATCTGTGTGCTGAAACGGAAGATAGGATAGCTTTTGCTGAGACGCACCAAAACCGGCCCCCGTGACGCCCCCAGAGCCAACGGCCAGCAGACTTTGACTGAGCTGATAGCCATCTCCCAGTGAATCAGCCCAAGGATTCGTAAACGAGAGCATCCGCCGCATCTGATACTCATTGCGAAAAATGCTCAAGGCAGCTAGTCCCGCACCCGCCAAAGCCGTCAAGCCCAAACTTTGTAATGACAATCCCGCCGCCAGTGCCACAAGCCACAGCGTAATCCCACACAGAGCCGTAGTGCTCAGGTTCGGCTGTATCAAAATTGCAAACAGCGTCGCGGCAAACAGTCCCAGCCAAGACAGGCGATCCCGCATCGGCAACCGTGACCACCGACCAAAGATGGAGGCACCCTGCAAAATCAAAAACGGCTTCATCAGTTCAGAAGGCTGCAGCGGAACCGGCCCAATCAAGATCCAGCGGCTTGCCCCGTTGACGGAAGCGCCTACACCTGGAATACGGGTTGCAAAGATCAGGACCAGCAAAACAAAAAAGGTGACGCGCGCCACCGCTAAAGATCGCTGTAGTGGCGTATGCACCGCAAAGTAGAAGACCACCAAACCCAGCGAGACCCACAGAAGCTGGCGCACAAAATAAGAGAGCCCTTCATTAGCACCTCCTTGATCCATATGCAGCGTGGCGGAGAACAAGATCACCAAACCCGCCGACAGCCAAAAGAAGGTCAGCCAGTGGAGCCAGCGCGCCTCACTGGACCAGTCCTGTACTGATGGATCCAAAAATGGAATTAAACGACGCAGCTTCACGATGGACCCCAGGCGAAAATCGATGCCAGTATAGCAGACCCTCACCCGATGGCGTTTGACAGAACTTAAAGGTTTACAGGACTAGAAAAAGCAGGCTGTGGATCTTGAAAAAGTGGGGTACTCAAATACCGTTCGCCAAAGCTGGGCTGAATCATCACGATCAGCTTGCCTTCATTCTGCGGACGCTGAGCCACTTGAACAGCAGCAGCCAGCGCCGCTCCGGAAGAGATGCCCGAAAGCAGTCCTTCTTCTCGAGCTAAGCGCCGACCATATGCGATCGCATCTTCATCCTTAACAAGCACCACTTCATCAATCAAATCCGTTTCTAACACCGACGGCACAAACCCGGCTCCAATCCCCTGAATCTTGTGAGGACCGGGGCATCCCCCAGACAACACCGGACTGTTGTCTGGCTCCACTGCAACGGTCTGAAAATCAGCCTTACGCTGCTTGAGAACATCGGCCACTCCAGTGAGCGTCCCGCCTGTTCCAACCCCCGCGATTAAAATATCCACCTGACCATCGGTGTCAGCCCAAATTTCTTCAGCCGTCGTCTCCCGGTGTGCCTGAGGATTAGCGGGATTCTGGAACTGCTGCAGCATCAGAGCATCAGAGTTCTTTTCTACAATCTCTTGGGCACGCTGGATACAGCCCTTCATTCCTTCAGAACCCGGCGTTAGCTCCAGCTCAGCACCATAGGCACGCAGCATCGCTCGACGCTCAGCACTCATCGTCTCAGGCATCGTCAGAATCAGTCGGTAGCCACGGGCTGCAGCTGCCATCGCTAAGGCGATTCCCGTATTTCCTGAAGTTGGCTCCACTAACAAAGTTTTTCCAGGCGTAATTGTCCCCTGCTCCTCGGCCTTAAGGATCATGCTGATCCCGATCCGATCCTTCACCGAAGCAGAAGGATTAAGACTCTCCAGCTTGACTAAGATTCGTGCCAAACATCCCTCTGCCTGGGGAATACGGTTCAGCTGCACCAAGGGCGTGCGGCCAATCAGTTCAGTAATATCGTGGGCAATATTCATGCTTGACACCCCTTCCGGTTGGACTCTTTCAAATGTAGTACATCAGTTGCGACGGCTGTTTAGCATCCCTGCGATCGCAAAGCTCCTGCAGCGTGCAGTCTCGAAACACCGCACTCATCTGCGAGCAGGCTCGTTGCCAAACCTCTCGGATGGCGGTCCTTTCAGTGGTTTCAGCCAGCTCTTCAATGGGCGCAGTAATATCGCGTCCCTCAATGCAGTTAATCACCTCTAACAGGGTGATCTGCCACGGCTCCCGAGTTAAGAGGTATCCACCCTTCGCTCCACGTTGCGATCGCACCAACCCAGAGCGACGCAAGCTCGCCAATAGCTGCTCAAGATAGCGGTCAGGAATATTCTGCTGCGCCGCAATCTGACGAATCTGAACGGGTTCCCCGTCAGGGTGATAATCCGCCAGCACAATGAGAGCCAGCAGAGCATATTCACTTTTACAGGAAAGCTCCACAGGGCCAATCCACTTAAAGATAGACCTTAGTATACCCCGGTTCCCCACCGGACTTTGAGGTCTTCGGCTTTGGGATCTAGACCTCAGAATCCCAACCACTGCCAATAGACATCCAGTATTTGAGGCCCCACAAACAGAGCCAGCCCAGCTCCCAGAACTAAATAAGGGCCGAAGGGAATATGTTGGCGACGCCCAATCAGTCCCAGCGCAATACCGCCAACCCCAATCACAGCACCAAAAAGACAGGCCAAAAAAGCACTTAAGAGCATCAGCTTCCAGCCCAGCCATGCACCAATCATAGCCGCCAGCTTTGCATCCCCCCCGCCCATCGCCGTCTGCCCTAAAACCACAGACCCCACAATTTGAACAAGGTCAAACACCCAAATTCCCAGGACTGCCGCCCCAAAACCAGAAATAAGTCCTTGGGCCAAACCAGCTCCCCCTTCTGCGCTCCAGCCCAGTAGGACCTGAAAAAGCAGCCCCAGGATTACCCCCGACTGCGTCAACGGATTGGGCAGCGTCATCGTATCAAGATCGATAAAGGCTAGAGCCAGCAGCCAGCTCATAAAAACCCAATATCCAGGCGTCTTTAACGAGACACCAAACACAACAAACACCAACAAAAAGAGACAGCCTGCCAAAAACTCAACCATGGGATATCGAGGCGCAATTGGCAACGAGCAATATCGACACTTCCCCCGCAGCCACAACCAACCCAGCACCGGTACATTGTCGTAGGGCTTCAGCTTCGTCAGGCAAGATGGGCAACGAGACGGCGGTCGCAGCAGCGAGAGTCCTGCAGGCAAACGATAGACCACAACATTTAAGAAGCTGCCGACAGAAGCTCCTAAAACAAAAACTAAAAAGCTAATGACCAGCACTGACCAATCAAATCCCATACTCACATCCCTCAGTACAGCCTTTAAGCTGACTCAAACAGATATGTTGATTAAATCAGATTGATAGGCAATATCTTTTAGGTGGAGAGAGAAACTGTAGCTTTGAGAGAAGGATTCGCCCAAGCAGAAAATCAGGGTTCCTAAATACATGGTCAGACTCAGCGGACGATGCCCTTCGGTAACATCAGCATCCACCTTTCAACGTCCAATACCAGCGGCCCTATAATCTCCCAGTTCTACCACCAGCAAGAGATTTGAGCGCTCCACACAGGATGTTTAATATTTTCAAATTTGAGCCAAAGTATAGGAAGCATTTATTTCTGCAGCCCACTCAGATAAAGCTTATTGGCCAATCCTAAACCATTGTTTCCTCAAGATCTTCTATCTCGACCTCCGGACTCTCTGGCTCAGGCGCCTCTAGCTGCTCCAAAGTCACAAAACACTCGTGAGGCAAAAGAATAGGCTGTGCCGAGAAGATGAGTTGACCGCGGAACGTATTTCGATCGACAGCAACCCCCAAGGGCGCCTCAAACTCTAAATGAGCATTGCGGTAAGTATGATAAGCCGCACGGGCGGATGCCAAAATAGGTGCATGGGAGGCATCTATCCTAGCCCTAGGCGTTTCTAAAACCGTGCCGGACTGCTGATGAGCGTATGTCACGTGCAAGTTCCTATCGTATTTATATTATTACCAGTACTTTGTATCAAGAAACCCTCCATTCAGCAAGCAACTCGATACACAAGTTTCCAGGATTATGGTATGTGCCTATATGCTGCGGTACATATATTTTTCCCCGCTCTTATATAGAGCCAAATCCATAAAGCCCTTTCAGTCTCTCAAGAGAATGGCTTAAACTATCCTCAACTTACCGTCGTTTTGAGTTGTCACGGTTCTTTGCCCATGCCCCCTTCGCTGACCCAGTTTGGTACCCAAATGTCAAAGCTGACTGGGGTGCGAGCCATCATGAAAGATATTATTGACACCCTCGGGACCACTCAAGGACAGTCATTTATCAATCTCAGTGCCGGTAACCCCGTCATTCTTGAACCCATTGCTCAGCTATGGCGCGACTGTACAGCGGACCTACTATCCAGTCCTGACTACAGTGAAGTGGTCTGTCGCTACGGCACGAGCCAAGGGTATCAACCGCTAATTGAGGCGATTATTCAAGAATTCAATCAGCGCTATAATCTGCACCTTAACGCTCGCCAAATACTAATTACACCAGGCAGTCAGGCCCTCTACTTCTTGGCGGCCAACGCTTTTGGCGGATACACCACCGAAGAAAAACTCAAAAAAGTTGTTCTACCCCTCAGTCCTGATTACACTGGCTACGGCGGTGTAAGTTTGACCCCTGCATCACTGCTAGCCTACAAGCCTCGCATCGATCTTCAAGATCGCAAACACCGCTTCAAATATCGTCCTGATTTTGATCAGCTTTGTTTCGATAGCCAAACTGGCTGTGTTATCTTCTCCCGCCCCTGCAATCCCACGGGTAACGTTCTGACAGATGCTGAAGTCAGGCAAATCGTTAACCTCGCTCAGCCACTAAATATCCCTGTCTTCATAGACTCTGCCTATGGCCCTCCTTTCCCAGGCTTGAACTATACCGAGTATCAGCCAGTCTTCGCCCCTAACGTTATCCACTGCATGAGTTTATCCAAGGCAGGTTTACCAGGAGAAAGAGTAGGCATCGCCATTGGTGATCAAGCTATCATTCAAGCGTTAGAAGCATTTCAGACCAATGTCTGTATTCACTCTGGACGCTACGGACAAGCGATCGCAACTCGCGCCATCAAGTCTGGTGCACTAGCGCAGCTCTCAACCACAGTGATTCGGCCCTATTATCAAGCCAAGCTCAATATTTTAGAAACAGCACTTGAGCAATACTTTCCCGACAATATTCCTTGGTTTCTGCATGTGGGTGAAGGCGCAATCTTTGGCTGGCTATGGTTTCAGAACCTACCCATAAGCGACTGGGACCTTTACCAAAAACTCAAGGCAGCCGGTGTTTTAGTTGTTCCAGGCAGCCCTTTCTTCCCAGGCCTGCAGCAAGACTGGCAACACATCCATGAGTGCATACGAATTAGCCTGACAGCCACCGACGCAGAAATAGAAGAGGGCATCAAAACCATTGCAGCCATTTTACCCAAAGTTTACAGCTCGAAAGAATCAGCAAAAGACAGATAAGCAACGCTTGAAGCCTGAACAATAAAATCCTTTCTAGGAATGCATATCCCCAACCCATGAATCATAGCAATCTTGCAAAGTTTGATCGTAACCAGTGGCTCCCGATCGGCTGGATAGTTGGTCCTCAAGGCCTCAAAGGAGAAGTGCGAGTCTATCCAGACACTGACTTTCCTGAGCGGTTTGAAACACCAGGAACACGATGGCTTTGCCCGCCCGATCAGCTTACCCCCAACCCCATCGAACTCCTACAGGGACGCTACCTGGCAAAGAAGGGTCTGTATATCATCCAGCTAGCAGGTGTCGATAGTAGAGAGCAGGCTGAAAGCCTCAAACAATCAACCCTACTCGTTCAAGCGACCGATCGGCCAGCTCTAGCGCAGGATGAATACTATCTACCAGACTTAATAGGGCTAGACGTCATATTGCAAAGCAGCCAAGAAATCATTGGAAAAGTGACCAGTCTGATCCCCGCAGGGAATGATCTATTAGAGGTAGAGCTAAATGATTCATCAGAGAGAGTACTTATTCCATTCGTCAAAGCCATCGTGCCCTCCGTTAGTCTCACAAACAAAACCATTGAGATTTCCCCACCAGCGGGCTTGCTGCCTCAAACTTAATCGATGTAGCCCTTAAACAGACTAAATCTCACCAAAAACAAAAGCCATCCTGCAGAGGATGGCTTTTTAGGATTGAACCCGCAGTCCGAAGACCTACTTATTAATTTTGGGAGGCTCACGGAAGAAAATGGCGAAGAAGAACAAGCCAATAATGCAGGCAAAAATCAGAGTATAGGCAAAGGTAGACATATCAGAGTTTCTCGAATCCCTATGTTTTCAGTGTAACGAGAGAGAGACCCGCAAAGCCTCACTGCGTAGGTAGCAGATTAGATTTACGGGCAACCTCCATATTTAAGGAATGAAGTCGAAGCAAGGCACTCATACGAGGCATCGGAACATCCGATTGTCTTGAGAGCATCTCACTCAACTTACTATCCAGTCAGACTAAGATTTGCGAGTTGTCGGATCTCCAAATTTCTCAAAGACACCCCACTCAACCTGCTCTTCAGACAGATTAGGATCAACCCCAGCGAATACATCGCGGAAGAGAGTCCGTGCACCATGCCACCAGTGGCCAAAGAAGAAGAGGAGAGCGAAACAGGCATGTCCAAAGGTAAACCAGCCACGAGTACTGGTTCGAAAAATACCGTCAGACTCTAACGTCTCTGTATCAAACTCAAAGGGTTCGCCAAGTTGAGCCTTACGAGCATAAGACTTAACGACAGCAGGATCAGAAAAGGTCTGCCCATCTAGATTACCGCCCGAGAAGCTGACGGTTACGCCTTGCTGCTCAAAGCTGTATCGAGACTCAGAGCGTCGGAAAGGAATGTCAGCCTTAACAACGTTGTTGGCATCCGTCAAAACAACTGGGAACGTCTCGAAAAAGTTGGGTAAGCGTCGTACAAACAACTCACTACCTTCACCATCTCTGAACGTAGGATGACCCAGCCAACCCTCTGCGATACCATCACCACTGTTCATGGCTCCAGCGCGGAACAGCCCGCCTTTCGCAGGACTGTTACCGACATAGTCATAGAAGGCAAGCTTCTCAGGGATAGAGGAGTAGTCCTCTCCAGACTGAACACGTCGCTGAATTTCTTGCTGGAAGTAACCGCTATCCCACTGATAACGAGTGGGACCATACAGTTCAATTGGCGTAGTTGCACTACCAAACCACATCGTTCCAGTAACGACGAAAGCAGCACCAGCAACCGCAGCAATTGCGCTGGACAGTGCAGTTTCAACATTACCCATTCGCAGCGCACTATACAAACGCTCTGAAGGACGGGTGACCAAGTGAAAAATACCGCCTAACAGAAGCAAAGCACCCGCAGCAATGTGGTGAGCAACAATTCCACCAGGATTGAATGGATCAAATCCCGTCGGACCCCAATCAGGAGCAACAGGCTGAACATGGCCGGTCAAACCATAGGGATCAGAGACCCACATTCCAGGCCCCATGACACCGGTCAGGTGTAAAGAGCCAAAGCCAAAGCAGAGCAGGCCAAGCAGGAACAAGTGAGCTCCAAACACTCTTGGCAAGTCAACTACAGGCTCTTTACTGCCCTGTGGGAAAAAGAGTTCCAAATCCCAATTTACCCAGTGCCAAATCGCAGCCAGGAAATAGAGACCCGAAATAATAATGTGCATGAGAGCAACGCCCTCAAAGCTCCAAAAGTTATAGTGAGCACCCAAAAAGCCAGCAACAGGCTCATAGGTCTCGCCAGTAACAGTCCACCCACTCCAGGAATGAGTGACGCCTAAGCGCGACATGAAAGGCATGACATACATACCCTGACGCCACATTGGATTGAGAATTGGATCACTTGGATCAAACTTGGCTAGCTCAAAGATAGCCATGGAGCCGGCCCAACCCGTAACCAAAGCCGTATGCATCAGGTGTACACCAAGCAGTCGCCCTGGGTCGTTCAAAACGACTGAGTGTACGCGGTACCAGGGTAGTCCCATTGACTACTCTCCTCCTTTAAAACGTCAAAACTCTTAATTGCAGCATCTCGTTAATGCGCTGATCTTAAATAAGTAACCCTAAGCTCTTTTGCTTCAGGAAACTCTTTATTTTTCAACTTCAATAACCTTAGCTAGCTAATTCTTTACATCTTTACATAAGCATCATTGAATCATATTTGGGGGCCGATTCAAATAACTTCTCACTCGGCATAGACACAGGGAAATCCCTGTAAAAGCAGCATCA
Source organism: Acaryochloris thomasi RCC1774 (assembly GCF_003231495.1). Lineage (NCBI taxonomy): Bacteria > Bacillati > Cyanobacteriota > Cyanophyceae > Acaryochloridales > Acaryochloridaceae > Acaryochloris > Acaryochloris thomasi. Next base: position 154,542 of record NZ_PQWO01000002.1, on the reverse strand, counting down.
CAGGGCATCAGCATCACTTCCTTTAAAATCCTGAGATGCCCTCACACAAACGAATCTTCGATAGCCGCTCGAAAAAATGAACATAAAGATTCAACTTTGCCAGCGGCCAGACAGAGCGCTGTTACAATGAGTAAAGAAATGTAACCAACTTATGATTTACTCTGAAGGATAGCTTTAGCCCCTGCGTCACTGGCCATACGTTCAGCATGTTTACGGGCAAAGGGAGTGTTCAAAGCATCAGGATACATAGCACGTCCAGCAAATTGGCTTTTTACAGCAGTGAGAGAGGGTATTAGAGATGCCAACGCTAACTTTCGTCAACGAAGGTCAAGAAATCTTTGTTTCTAGGGGTAATAATCTTCGACAGGAAGCGCTAGACAACAGCATCAGCATATATAAGCTCAAGGGGAAGCTTATGAACTGTGGGGGATATGGTCAATGTGGCACTTGCGTTATCGAGGTTGTGGAGGGGATGAGTAACCTATCACCACGAACAGAGGTCGAAGATCGTAAGTTGCAGCGCAAGCCCGACAGTTATCGTCTAGCCTGCCAAACGCTGGTTCAGGGAAACGCCAGTATCAAAACAAAGCCTTGATATTTTTAGCTAGCGCGTACATCTCTGAAACATCTGTGCCTCTCTCTTGAATATAGGGATGATTAAAGCTATAGAGCATCTAGTTTCACGATGCTTGCGGCTGAAACGGCAAGCTCAAAATGCGGGGATCAACTCGTAAGCCTTCCTGTGCATCGTCAATGAAGATGGTATTCTATTGGGTGATGATTGCTGAGCTGAATTAAAGCCTGTTTATTATGCAAGTTAACGATTTTGGATTCATTGTCACCATTTTGTTCATTCTTGTGCCCACAGTTTTCTTGGTTCTGCTCTACGCTCAAACGGCAAGTCGTGAAGGTAGTGAATAGAGGTTAGATCTACGTTTGCTGCAGGTTCTATATCAAACCTGAGTTAGTTTAGAAGACTTTTCCAGTAGACCTGACGAGGAGTTCGTCGGGTCTACTGCTGTCTTAGCTAAAAGTTATCAGCTTCACGGGGTAAGGTACCGCTCCCTGATTGATCAAGGAAACGATTTTTGTCACTGTCACTTTGATAAAGGCAGTTGATACTAGGGCCCTTCTCGAGATCGCCCGTATAACCAAAGGTATTAAGGCGCTGCCGACACTCGCGAACCTGCTCACTGTCAACAAGCTTGCGCTTCTGCAAAATGCCAACATTATTAAGCCGGATAACGCAGCCTGGCTGCATAATGGGTTGAGAGATGAATACACTGAAGGGCTTGAAGGTGACAAAGGTACGCGTATCCATCACCGTGGCACTCGCACCATAGGCCTGACAGATCTCTGCATTGGGCACTTTCTGATCAATATACTGAATGGAGGCCACGTTTTCAGGCGTAATATTTGTCGTTGAGCTAAAGGTGACTCCAAGGGCAACGCCCAAAATGAATACGCCACCTAGAATTGCTAGCATCGTAGACGAGAATGGCCCCTGCTGTCTTGAACCTATCGAGTTATTAGACGATCTGCGTTTCATGAATTTTTATGTTGAGGGCATCTTAGGCGGCCCAAAGTAGTCGCAACCTCACTCTAGTATGACGTTTCAAGACCATTTTAGTTGCAATACGCACAGAGGAACTAGGCAAACAGTGAGTCGGTGCTCTGGCGACGTTAGACAGGCGTTTACGAACGAGAGTCTCGGGGTTTTGCTCTGTTGACCTTTAACGAACGCCCCATCCATTCTGCACCATTGAGATCGTCAATAGCAGCATCTTCTTGCCCATCATCAGACATTTCAACAAAGGCAAAACCACGCATTCGACCCGTTTCACGGTCAACAGGTAAATTCAGCCGTTGGATTTGACCATATTCAGATAAAACTTCCCGGATATCTTGGTCGGTCACCTGATACGAAAGATTGCCAATATACAGAGTCATAGTCAAAAATACAGCGCTTAACAGACCTATAGATTACCTAAGATGACTATTCTAAGGTAGCTTTGGCTGAGGTAGTTGCTTGATTCTTCTGCGGAATACTTTCTAGAGGGAGATTTGAAACTGAGTTATAGAGGCGGTTATAGGCCAGAGAAGACTGCTCCCAACTGACATCCGTTTCCATTGCTCTTGTTTGCAACGCCTGCCAAGAATCTTCGTAATGATATCCCTCCCATGCTCGCACGAGGCAAGTGTATAAATCGAGAGGTTCATAGCGATCGAAGCAATAACCTGTTCCAGTTTGATGTCGCGGGTTATAGTGAGCGACAGTATCAACAAGACCGCCAGTCCGGCGCACGATAGGAACGCAGCCGTAGCGCATTGCAATGAGTTGACTGATACCACAGGGTTCAAATCGACTCGGCATCAGGGCAACATCTGACCCAGCATATATCCTTCGAGAGAGTGCATCGTCATAGAGCAATTGGACTGACATACGTCCCGAATATCGAGCGGCCAGTTGCCATAACTGGGTTTCGTAGTAGCGGTCACCGGTACCCAGCAAAACAAATTGAGAGTCAGTGTAGGCTAAAAACCGATCTAAGACTTGCAGAACAAGATCGATCCCCTTTTGCTCGACCAATCGGGTGACCATTGACACCAGCCAAGCCTGAGGACGTTCCTGTAATCCCAATTCTTTTTGTAGCGAGGCTTTGTTTATCTTGCGATGATCCAGCTCTGCAGAGCTATAGGTTTGAGGCAAGCTAGCGTCCACTGACGGATCATAGGAGGTAGGGTCAATGCCATTAATGATGCCAAGGACTTTATCACCAATAGAGGCGAGGAGTTCTTCCAGATTTTCTCCGTAGGCTGGAGTCTTGATCTGCTCTGCATAGGTCGGGGAGACCGTAGTGACCCGATCGGCGTATCGCAAGGCTGCTGCCATTGTGTTGTGTCCCTCCATGTACCAGGGACACCAGGTTATTTGTTCGAGGCGCGCTCTAGATGGCCCCTGATAAGCCAAATTATGGATTGTAAAAACGGTGGCAATATCTGGCGATTGGTGCATCCAGACCGGGATCATGCCCGTATGCCAGTCATGGCAGTGAATAATTTGAGGTTTCCAGTGATTCCAGCAAAACTCTGCCGCACCATTGGCAAAGAATGTAAATCGCCAATCATCATTTTCTAGGCCGTAAATGTGAGGGCCATCAAAGCAGGAATGCTGAAATAGATACAGCGGTACATCCGTCTCAGGTAAAACGGTCTCGTAGACGGAGAACTTTTCAAACATAGCCGAGCCATCCCACACAGGGCAGCTCGAGACCTTTAGAGTCTTGGGCAGGGAGCCGTAGTAGGGCAGAAAAATACGGACATCGTGGCCCATGGCCCGCAGAACCTTAGACAAGGATCCTGTCACGACACCCATACCACCCGCTTTTGCGAGCGGCGATGCCTCTGCAGCGACAAAAAGAATCCGCATACTGCCCCTTGATGCATTGTTAGAGTGTTGTAGACTCAACTCTACACCTTAGCTGGCCTTAAAACCTGTCCTTATGCGGGGATCGAGTCTCAGCCACGGGTCTTCTAGAAGAAGGTTCTAAAGATACCCGTTGCGCCTCCTACACCTCTAATAGGTGCAAATACGCTTGTTACTGAATCGGAGAACTTCGTCAGACCTGAACGATCAACCACCACCACATCATTGTTACGAAGAGCTGGGTTGGTTTCCTCATTCACGGGCTGATCGAAGTCAATTTTAACTTTGCGCTGGGTTACAGTGCCGTCAGGATTGAGGCGAATAAGCTGGACGGAGCTTTTCTTAGCCCGACTGGTGTTGAAACCACCGGCAGATAGCATTGCTGTGTTCAAAGGGGTGTTGGGGGGGACTTGAACAACGCCAGGTCGGGTCACCTCACCCACGACATTGACATCAATCGTTGCGGGGGAGAAGCTGGCTGCGGAAAGAGTAACTTGATCCTGTGCAGTGAAACCTTCACCTTTGGGAACAATAACAGTGTCACCCTGTTGAAGTGCAATATCCTGCTTGAGATCGCCTTCCTGCAAAAGCTTCCACAAGTCGACATCAATTAGTTGCTCTGAACCATTACGGCTGCGTCGACGAACCTGAACTTGGCTCACATTTGCTTCTGGCTTGATTCCTCCGGCAGTTTGGATGGCCTGAGTGACTGTAGGAAATTCCCGTCCGGTCCCTCCTCCTCTATTCTGGCCAACTTCACCGGCTTCATTAACGTTTGCACTACCCGGCCGAATCGTATGGGGGCCAGGTCGGTAAACTTCGCCAACCACAGCAATATTGAGCGGTTCTGAGGTAGCCGCAGAAAAGCTAGCAGAGGCAATGAGATCTGAGTCTGCAAGATTGAGACTATCTGAGGGCGGGATGATGACCGTGTCTCCGTCTCTCAAGTCGATGTTCTCACTGATGCTGCCTTCAGTGAGCAGTTTTAATAAATCAAGCGATTCCACCTCGTTGCCGGTGCGCTTCACCTGAACCCTGGATAAATCGGCAGACTGGGTGGTGCCACCGGCAAGCTGAATGAGTTGAGTGACCGTGGGAATTTGCTCTGGGCTATCGATGGGATAAGTACCAGGCCGTCTAACTTCGCCTGCAATGGCAAGATTTAAGGAACGGGGCCTGGTTAAAATCACGGTGACCAGGGGTCGCTTATAGTAGCGGCTGTAGCGGGCGTTAAGGTCTTGCTCAACCTGACCAATACTGCGTCCAGCAACGGGAACATTACCAATGAAGGGAAGGCTAATGGTGCCATCAACTAAGACAAGATAGGGTGTAGGGAATAAGTTATCCTGTCCAAACAATGTCAGCTGAACCTGATCGCCTGGCCCCAAGATATAGCTGTTGGGATTAACAGCGGCGACCAAAAGCGGAGTCTCAGACTTATTGACTGACTGCTCTGACTGCCCTGAAGCAGCCCATGCAGGGGCACCACCCATTACGGAGGCTGCTAAGGTGGCAATGATGAGGGGTCGGACAGAGTGGGACATGATAGGAGAAGTTTGAAACGCCATAAGACTGTTGCGATGCGGTCTGCCATCACTGCTGCAGTGACGAACGTTAACTCAGCAATGTTTCTGAACTGAACGCAGTATTTCTTGTAAGCTCTACTGTGGCATAAAGTTTCATGATTTGACAATCTTGACAACGCCTGATATTTCCCCTTTTACCTCTGAGCAAATTCATCCTGATATGAGCTTGGCGCATAATTTAGTTGCGCACACTGGTGCTTAAAAATTTACTTTGAAAGCGATTCGCTATCTTAATGCATGTCTGTTCGACGCGTGATTGATTTACTCCGCTCAGGAGAACCGAAACAAGCTGCTACTGTCCAAGGTTGGGTAAGAACGAAACGAGAGCTCAAGAATTTTTCTTTTCTAGAAATAAATGATGGGTCTTCACTACAGGGGCTACAGGTTGTTCTGGATCAAAAGTTGCCTGACTATGCAGATCTGCTGCGGTCACTAACGACAGGCGCTTCTGTATCTGTATCGGGTGTGCTTGTTGCTTCGCAGGGTAACAAGCAGCGAATTGAGCTCCATGCAGAGACTTTGCAGGTTTGGGGAGAAAGCGATTCTGAGACCTATCCGTTACAGAAAAAAAGGCACTCTTTTGAGTTTTTGCGGACGATTGCTCACTTGCGATCGCGCACCAATACGCTCGGCTCTGTTTTTCGAGTCAGGAACACCTGTTCTCAAGCCATTCACCAGTTTTTTCAGGAGCGTGATTTTCTCTGGGTGCATACGCCGATCATTACGGGCAGTGACTGCGAAGGGGCTGGTGAACAGCTAGCGGTGACCCACTTTAATCCGCAGCAGATTCCGCTGACGGAGGCTGGAGACGTTGATTATGGGCAGGACTTTTTCGGAAAACCAACTTATCTGACGGTGAGTGGACAGCTAGAGGCGGAGGCAATGGCGCTCGCTTTTAGTAATGTGTACACCTTTGGTCCAACGTTTCGGGCAGAAAATTCTAATACGTCTCGACATCTGGCTGAGTTTTGGATGGTGGAGCCGGAGATGGCTTTCTGCGATCTGCAGGGAGATATGGATTTAGCGGAGGCGTTTCTCAAACATATATTCAAGACGGTCTTAGATCACTGCGCTGAAGATATGGAATTTTTCAATCTTCGGATTGATCAGTCGGTGCTGGAGACGGCTGAACAGATTGTTAATCAAGAGTTTGAACGAATTAGCTATGGAGATGCGATCGCAACCCTAACCAAAGCCAACCATCCCTTTGAATATCCGGTTGAATGGGGGCTAGATTTGCAATCAGAGCACGAGCGATACCTCTGCGAAGAATTGTTCAAAAAGCCCGTGATCGTCACCGACTACCCCAAAGAGATTAAAGCCTTTTACATGCGCCTCAACGATGATGGCAAAACAGTCGCCGCGATGGACGTTCTAGTTCCCAAGCTGGGCGAAATCATCGGCGGCGCTCAAAGAGAAGAGCGGCTAGACGTTCTAGAGCAACGTATATTAGCGCAAGGCTTATCACTAGAAGATTACTGGTGGTACCTCGACCTGCGGCGGTACGGCACCGTCCCCCATGCAGGATTCGGCCTTGGCTTTGAACGGCTGGTACAGTTTATGACCGGCATGGCTAATATCCGAGATGTGATCCCCTTTCCACGGACGCCCCTCAATGCTGAGTTTTAGAGTTTTTGTTTAAAAGGAGATGCGATCTCATCTCCTTTCAAGACAGATCGAAAGCCTCAATTCCAAGCAAAACAATTAAAATAGCCATAGACCTTCCCAGCTTGATTCTCTGCAGCATAAATCAGAAGGACAAAACCTACACCTCGAACAGACCTAGAAATGGTAGAATTCTGAAGCTTTAATTCTCCCAAAAAAGGAAAAGGTGTTTGAGGTAATGGCAAATAGTAACGGCGGAAGTGGTGGCTTTCTGAAAGAATTTGGTGAGTTTCTATCTAAGGGAAATGTTGTTGATCTGGCAGTTGCCGTCATCATCGGCGGTGCATTCGGTAAAATTGTCACCTCATTGGTTGAAGACATCATTACGCCCGCAATTCTCAATCCAGCAATGAAAGCGGCTGGCGTCGATCAACTCTCTCAGCTTTCTATCAATGGTATTAAGTACGGCTTATTTTTAGCCGCAGTCCTTAACTTCATTGTGATTGCATTTGTAATTTTTCTGATGATCCGCTCAATTGAAAAAGCACGACGGAAACTGCAGCGGCAACAAACCCTTGAAGAAGCAGAAACTGCAGCGCCAGATCCAACAGTGGAGCTGACTGCTGCCCTCCATCAGCTCGATCAAACGATTCGCACTCAGGGGCGTTCCATTTAGAAGAATTGCGATAGCAAACTCAAGTTTTCAACGCTGGGGGATCAGTAGATGGGAACAAGCTTGATGATTCAAAAAAACGCCACGGTCCCAAGAGAGACCGTGGCGTTTTAATTTTGGCTTTAGATCGAACGAATCAGAGCGAACTCAGGTTCAATCACGAGATTTGAAATCGTTCAGCCAATGCCGGACCTGCTCGCCAGCCACATCCATGCTGCCAAATCCAAAGGCAACCGCAAGGGCAACCGCCACAGACCCAAACATTAATCCGAAAGCAAGATTAACAATATTCGTCGCAATGCCCATTTGCTGCAGCGCCATAGCGGAGACCAAAGCAATGATGGCCACTCGAGCAGCCTGAGCCACTAGCCTTGCCTGACCACCACCAGAACTAGAGATCAGATTGAAGGCCAAATTAGCTAGATAAAGGCCGATCGCAAACACAAAGACCCCAACAAGCACTTGGGCTAGAATCGCCAACAGGCTCGTAACCACAGAGGTTAATGGCGCAAACTGCAGAACATCCGTTGCTGGAATCAAAGCAACTAAGATAAACCCGACGAGGACCACGATGCCCGCAATCTCAGAAGGAGTTTTCTGTGGCAGCGTTGATGAATCAGAGCTTGCAGACAGCTCAGAAGCAGGTGACGTCGATCCAACAGTACTGCTGCTAGAAGCCGTTCCCGGTGAGTCTTGGCTTGCCTGTAGCCCCAACCACGTGAATACATTATTGAAGCCGACCCCAGTCAGCAGACTGGTCACGAGATCGGCAACGATTTTACCTACAACATAGGCAATGCCCAAAATGACCGCCGCCGTGAAAATCTTTGGTAGCGCATTCAAAACCTGCCCTAGCATCTGAACCGCAGGCTCAGAGATCGCACGCACATTCAAGCGCTGTAGCGCCGAGATAATGGCAGGAATCAGAATCAAGACATAGACAACCGTGCCAGCGAGCGCTGATAGACGCTGACCGCCGGTTGCCTGACTCAGACCAAACTGTTCACCCAAGCGATCTGCACCAGCCGCCGCCAAGAACTTGGTCACAATCATGCGCACAATGCGGGCTAGGAACCAGCCCACAAGACCAATGACCAAAGCACCCACAATATTAGGCAAGAAGGCCAGGAACTGATCCACCATCGATTGGACGGGCACTAAGGTCCCTTCCAGACCCAAAACGCCCAAAATCGCAGGCAGGAATAAAAGGAAAATCAGCCAGTAGAGAATATCTCCCATTGTCTCGCTAACGAGAATTGGGGGAGGGGCACTACCTGCTTCTTCGTCAGTCACTGAAGCGTTAAGCCGATCATCGAGAGAGAAAGACTTCAGCCCTCGAACGAGCAGGAGCCGAGACAGCGTTGCCAGCAGCCAAGCGACCCCAAGCAGCACTAGGGCATAAGCCAGCTTGGGCAATGCCGTGAGAATCTGATCGAGAAAGCTTTGCAGCGGAGTTGACACAGCTTCGAGCTGCAGCGCATTCAGAAAAGCAATGACCACAAAGGTCATCACAATCCAGAAGACACCGGTTGAGATCCATCTCTCAACGCCCTCAACCACTTTCGAATCAGAGCTACCCGTAACCCAACTGGCGAGGCGATTATCGAGGTCAGTCTTAGAAAGCAGTCCTTTGACAATCCACGCTGCAACAACCGCGACGATCCAGCCAACGACTAGAATCAGAATCGCATTGATGAGGCTGGGCACCGATTTGCCTAGCTCACCAGATATATTTTGAATGAAGTCTTCCATTGATCTCTATGCTTCCAATCACATACATACGGTAAAGAATGAAGATATACCCACTTTTTGGGCATAAATCGCAAGTCAATACTTTTTATGGCGAGTCTATAGGTTTTACCCTAAACCGCTACGTTCCCTAGCACAACTTCTTAAAGAGGCTTTCGGCTGGAGCGCCTATTCAAGATACAGGAAGCGGTCAAACTGTGATTCAGCATCTCAGCATTCACAGACGCATGGGCTGGGGAAAACTTCACCCGCATGTCCTCGGAATTGTCAATTGCCTACAACCGTTTCTGAGAGGGCACCCCAGATAAAGGCCTAAAGCTCTGCAGTCGTTGACGAAGCGATTGAAGATCTCTGTCCGCCTATAGAGATTATGAATTTCTGTTTGGGTCGATTGGCACGCATCTCCCTCACCATGAGATACATGCAGCGTTAAAGAATCGATACACTTAACAACAATAATCGTTCAAAAGGCTCAACAGTGATGCAAAAAACGCTGGGCAAAAGTGGACCAGAGGTCACCGCAATTGGTATTGGCACATGGTCCTGGGGGGATCGCATCTTTTGGGGATACGGTAACCAATATGATGCGGCAGATGTCGAGGCGGCCTTTCTAGCTGCAGTTGAGGCAGGCATCACTTTATTTGATACCGCTGAGGTCTATGGCCTCGGAGAGTCAGAGCGGCTGTTGGGACGCTTCAGTCAAACCCATTCGGTGCAAATCGCCACCAAGTATGGACCGCTGCCCTGGCGGCTCACCGGGCAATCGGTCACAGATGCACTTCAAGACAGTTTGAAACGCTTACAGGCAAGTCGTATCACGCTCTACCAAGTCCATTGGCCTTTCAATTTTTTGATGAGTTCAGAGTCTCTCTTTTCTGCCTTGGCCCAAGCGGTGAGCGATGGATGGATTGAGACGGTAGGGGTCAGCAACTACAGCGCGACCCAAATGACGGAAGCTCATCGGATTTTGGCGCGCCACGGCGTACCGCTGGCGGTGAATCAGGTTCGCTACGCCCTCGTCAATCGTCAAATTGAACAGAACGGTATTTTAGAAGCTGCTCGCCGGCTAGGGGTTACTATTTTGGCCTATAGCCCCCTCGCGCAGGGATTGCTAACCGGGAAATATGCTGCAGGTGCGAAACCAGACGGTGCTCGTCAGCTTGATAGTCGCTTTAGTACTCAGGGGCTGACAAAACTAGCGCCGGTCACGCAGTTACTGCAGCAATATGCAGATCGCCATGAACGCACCATGGCACAGGTTGCGCTCAACTGGCTGATTCACCAAGAGGGTGTGATTGCAATTCCGGGGGCGAAGACAGCGAAGCAGGCCCGTGATAATGCCGGTGCAATGGGCTGGTCGCTGACGGAACAGGAACATTCAGAACTAGAGCGAGTTAGTCGTCCTTGGCTGCAGTAGGCAGCGAGACCCTCAAGATTGCGCCCGAATCTGCGACCAAATCATTGTGATCTTGGCCGAGACCAAAATAAAAGGCGTTCTCTAAATACTCAAATGAGCGCGCTTTGTTGCGGCTCTTAAATCGAAAAACAGGTTGCCAACTGCGAGCATCAGCCAGATTTTTGGTTCTATAAACATAAACCCAAAATTCTTCGGCTGAGACTTTAGTATTGGCCAACGCATAAAGATAGTCATCCTGGATCAGGACATCCTCGCCCACAGATTGACCATCAGGAAACACGACAGCGGTGGGGGTGATACCAATATTTTCTTTGACGTAAAAGCCAATCGAATTCATGTAGGCCGATTGGTAGGTGGCCTGAGTATAGGAATAGGAGCGCACCGGGTAGGCTAAATAGCCTTTGTAAGCGGTAGGCTTCCAGAGTCGGTAAATGATTTCAGATCCCTGGGCGCCTACCTGCGGCCCTAAAAGGGTACGGGGAATAAATTCATCGTTGCGAAGCGTCTGACTTAGCTCAATTTTTCTGCGTTTGGGGTTATACACACCAATGACACCCGTCTGATTGTAGGCATCCCTGAGTAAAGAAGAAGGCGCATAAATTTTGCCGCGATAGGGGAAAACCGAGAAGAACCAATTGGCAGCAAACTGAGTGGCCTGCTCTAGCCCCGCCCCCTGAAAGGAAGCTCCCTGATCTCGGGTAATCGCAGCGGCGGGCCGAGACGGGTTTTTAAACACACGGCGATTATTGCCCACAAGCAAAATATCGCCTGATTTTGTTTTGAACAAATCACGAACGTGGGCAAGGGCAGGAGTCTTGAACTTATAGAGCTGCCAAGGCTGTTTTAGAGTGCGACGGTAAAACTTGTTTTTGTCTCCTGATTTGGGGTCAGCCGCAGGAATGTAGAGGGATTTGCCAAAGACCTTGAACTGTTCAATGGCTTCTTCTCGAACGGTAAATTCTTTAACGAAGGTCTGTTGGGCAGGACTATAGGCCCATACGTTAATGGGGCCTGCGTTGCTGACGGTGCTGCCGCCGGCTAAATAAAGCTTGCCGCCAAAGCGCTGCAGATCCCAGACATTCAGGGCCCGTCCTGTCTTGCCGTCGTTCGCCATCGGATTACCAAGGGTTTCGAGACGCTCGGTGACGTCCGGTACTTGTGCAGAGCAGGCCGTACTGGCGCTCAGGACAAACGCAAGGGTACTGACCAGAGGGAAAGAGATGCGGCGGTGCGACACAGAAATCAGCTTCAGCATAATTTAGATGGCAGCGGATATTCGGGGGCAGAGCTTATCCTAACCAGCGTGACTTGAGATGGCTTGTCGAAGTTGCCCTTGGTGTTGCGCTAATAGTTCCGTACCGGCTTCGGGGGAAAGTCCGGTCCAGTGGACGAGGAGAGAAAGTTTGACGTTGCGATCGCATCTCTCCAAAACCTCCATTGCCTGATCTCGGCTCAAATCCGTCAGATCACAAATAATCCGCAGGGCGCGATCTAAAAGCTTCGTATTCGTGACCGAAACATCCACCATGCGATTGCCATACACCTTACCCAAGCGCACCATTGCCCCCGTGGAGATAATGTTCAGCGCCAGCTTCGTCGCCGTCCCTGCCTTTAAGCGCGTAGACCCGGCTAGTACTTCGGGGCCCACGGGCAAACGAATGTCGATATCGACTTCAGCACTCACCTGATCTGCCGGTACACAGGCCATAAACACGGTGGTTGCGCCGCGACTGCGAGCTTCTTTCAAAGCCCCGTGTACGTAGGGAGTCGTGCCACCCGCCGTGATGCCCACAACCACGTCCACATCCGTCACCTGAGCCTGCGCGATCGCCTCGGCACCGCCTTCGGCCAAGTCTTCAAGGGCTTCAGAACTTTTTAATAGAGCAGCCGCGCCGCCAGCCAGGATTCCCTGTACCCTTTCGGGTTCGGTGCAGAAGGTGGGCGGACATTCGGCAGCGTCTAGGACGCCCAAACGACCGCTAGTACCCGCGCCCACATAGAAAAGTCGCCCGCCTTGACGCAAAGCTTCTGCAGTCGCTTCGATGGTGGCGGCGAGGGATTCTCGGGTAGTTGCGATCGCAGCCACAGCCTGGGCGTCTTCCTGATTAAAAACATCAACAATCCCCAAAGCCGTCATTTGGTCTAAATCTTGGCTATTGGGATTTGCCTGCTCCGTTAAGAGATGTCCTCGCTCCTGTAAACCAGACTGAGATAGCTGCACGACAAAACTCCCTAAGTGGCTCAAACTTTAGCGTAGAGCAATCAGGCCATATTCTGAAGCCTCCCATATCAGCAGCTACGACGGCATCAGGGCAAGCCGTCTGGACTGTTCAGCCGTAGCCAAAGTGGAAAGGGATGTCAGCTATAATGTAAACTTCAGAAAACTTAAGCCTTGACAAACCTTAAAGCGTTGCTTTAAGACCTCAGGAACAAGACTCAGGATTTATACATGGCTATTACTGATCAGGTTCAACAGCGGTCTGATTTTATCGGCACCCAAGTGATTACCCGCAGCACGGGTAAGAAACTAGGCGTCATCAATCAGCTCTGGGCAGATGTCGATCAGCGAGAAGTCGTCGTTCTCGGCCTTCGCAATACCCTCGTCACAGGCGAGCAGCGCTACATGGATATCGACAGCATCCGTCAGATTGGCGATGTGATTTTGGTCGATGACGAGACAGCCATTGAAGAAATCAACACCTATAACTACAGCACCCTGATCAATAACGAAGTGATCACCGAAACCGGAGAATTGCTGGGCAAAGTGAGAGGCTACCGATTTGACACCGTTTCTGGAGAAATTTCGGGATTAGTCATCGCTTCAATTGGTGTGCCGTTAATTCCGTCCCAGCTGCTTAGCACCTATGAGCTACCGGTAGAGGAAATCGCCAGCAGCGGCCCCGATCGTCTTGTCGTGTTTGAAGGGGCAGAAGAACGCCTTAATCAGCTCACCGTAGGCGTCATGGAGCGCCTGGGCCTGGGCATTCCGCCCTGGGAACAGGACGAAGAAGAAGACTACATTCCTCGGACAGCTTCGACCAGCAATCAACTAGGTGCGGGTACGAGTGCAACAGCCTATGCCCCTAACCGCCGCAGTGAAAAAGCTGAGCAAGCCTGGGAAGAAGAAGAATGGGATGAGGCTCCTCAGCAGGCGCAGCAGCCCGTCTATGAAGAGGAAGAGAACTGGGATGATGAGGCGCCTGCGGCTAGAGCCCCCTATGAACCTGAGGATGATCCCTGGGCAGACAAGGATGATGACTATGAGCCTCAGGAGCTGAAGATTCCTGAGCGGCAGAAGATTCCTGAGTATGAGCGAGAGCCTGATTACTAAGAACAAGAAATCAGGCGATTGAAATCGCTGCTATATGAACAAAACCCGCCTGCGCGGGTTAAGGATGCTCTTTTATCGGGATTTCCCAATTAGAGATTGTCGTTTGATGTTGATGATGCTCTCGTTGGTTGTGGATATAGACTGCAATTGGATTTAGATCCCGATGATTTACCGTGAATGCCGCATAGCTGCCTTGCCACTTGAAAAATTTAGGGGCTTGATGTTGGCGGGTTACGCAGTGGGATACACTTCCTTTAACCTGTTTTACTAGCCTGGAGATCGAGACATTGGCAGGGAAACTGGTCAGCAAGTGGACGTGATCTTCGACTCCACCAACCGCAACGACGGTGCATTTCAATTGCTGACATTCGTATGTCATAACACTATAAATCTGCGAGCAGATTGTCGGCGTAATCAGCGGCAATCGATCCCAGGTTGCCCAGACAAGATGCACGTATAGCTGTGTAAAATTTCGTCTCATTCCAGTTCAGTCTGCAATTCTACTCAGTCCGCGCAGGCGGACTTGGTTCCTGTAGCCGCGATTTCAATCGCTTGTTCTTCTGATTGCCTGATCGACGACGGGTTGCGGTAAAGTTCTCTTCAATATCTTGCCCCGCTGTATTAGTAACGCTCAAAGAAGCCGGACTAAACACATAATCAGGATGTGAAGGCGTGATCGTTACTTTCTCATTGGGCTTCATCGGGAAAGCAAAGCGCCCATAGGTCGTTGTTTCTACCTCTTCCTCACCAATAGAGTACTGACACTTCCATACAACTTCTGGGAGGACTTCGTTTTGACTACGAACTTCGCCCTTCAGAATATTCCAGTGGTTGAGCGTCTCGGCCACCCCATATACATTGCCAATGTCGGGGAAATCAACCTCAAGCCGCCACACCTTTTTACCATTTAGCTTCCAGGCTGTTTCTGCTAAGTTCAGCAGCGATTTATAGTCATTAATGATGGTGGCATAATCTGATGAACCAATGCCCAGAAATGGCTCTACCGCAAAGGCAACAACAGAGAAAAATTCGCCAGAACAGGGGGCACGATGCTCTCTAGGGGGCCACAGCGCCTGGGGTGATTGTAAATTCCAGCGGGTCGTACAGAGGGGTAACCGAGAGGACAGATTACCGGGAGCGTTGGTGATTAAAACCCGACGATTGGTTGTGGCTAGCTCTGCGGAAGTGGGAATAGCCTCTCCTTTTTTGTGAACGTAGAGGTAGGGGGAGAGACCCGCGCGATCAACAAGAGCCTTTAGCTCTGGCCCAGGCACCTTTGAGTTGATTTTAATCACAACCACTTCAGAGGGATGTTGCTGCACAAATTCTGAAATTTCTGCCAGTACTTCTGAGGCCGGTTGTTTACCGAGCAGCCCTCGCAGTCCGTGAAAGAGCTGGATCTTTTTACCTAGGGAATGCGGATCTAGCTCAATCCCTCGAACGCCGTTTTTGAGCTGTTCAGGTATTGATTCATTGACGTTTGGTAGCAAGAATCTAGGTCCATAATTGTAGGAATTATGGGTCGTTGGGATGGTGACTTCATTGATGGCTCTTGTCGATGTATCAAGAGCACGCCAGTTTTTGGGAACGGGCTGTGCGATCGCTCCCTGAGGATTCTTGAGACCAGGCGATAGGCTGAGCAGGTATCCTATGGCCACCAACAGATGGCATCGACCAGACGTGACGGGGTGGAGCTGGAGTTGCGATCTCATATCTATTAGTAAAGGATGCCTCTATCTATCGAGGAAGTACTGACAGCAGTATATCGGGCCATCTTGACTTATCGATTCTTGAAAGTTTTACGGTCTTCTGTTGGACCGTTATAGCAGTAGAATTCATCTAGCAATGACTAAGAATGCCTCTTCATGACAGTTCCCAGACGACTATTGGTTTTGCTTGAGCGCTTTAGTACTGAGCTGGATCAAGTTGAACAGAACACAGCGAAGAGCTTGAAGCTTGCCAAAGAAACGTTGGCAAGCTTCCCGAACAATGAAATATTGATTCAATGTTTTGCTTATTGAAACAGCATATTGCTCTTGGTTGAGATGAACCGAAATCAGTTGCGGGAGATCACGGAGATAGTTTCATCAGCGGAAATCATCGTAGATGCTGACCTCGAAGAGATTGGCGAAGCTGTGTCAACAGAGTTGGGACGAGTATTAGAAGCTAAGATGATGGTGACTGACATTCAAACCCGTTTGGAGAACCTGCAATGACTCAGCCACACAAAGAGGCTCAGGAAATGCAAGACCTTCTAAAGTTAGCTAAGCGTGCTGCACAAAAGATGCAGCAAAGCGCTGATGGCCTTCGGGACATCAATGAAAAATGGAAGACCAAACCCCAACTCGAAAAAACAACAGCTATTGCAAGAGAAAGATCGTGACTGTTCTGACTGCGACCCTCACTGACGTTGCCCAACAAACCCGTGCCGCCGCCCAAGATTTAGCGGGTTTGAGCACCGATCTTAAAAATCAGGCGCTAGAGTCCATCGCCCAAGCTCTAGAAGCCGCTACCCCCAAAATTCTGGAAGCCAATGCAAAGGACTGTCAGCGTGCCCAAGAATCTGGCCTAGCCACAGCACTCTATGCTCGCCTCAAGCTTGATGCCACTAAATTAGCCGGTGCGATCGCAGGGGTCCGCAGTGTCGCTTCGCTCACGGATCCGGTCGGCAGCATTCAGCTTCATCGAGAGCTAGATACCGGACTAGAGCTTAAGCGAGTGAGCTGCCCCCTCGGTGTTCTGGGGGTGATTTTTGAAGCTCGACCCGACGCTGTCATGCAAATTTCAGCTTTAGCCATCAAGTCTGGCAACGGGGTGCTGCTCAAGGGCGGTCAAGAGGCTATTCATTCTTGTCAGGCGTTAGTTGAAGCAATCCAGACCGGATTAGCAGCATCGACCGTTGCACCTGAGGCGGTGGCGTTACTGACCAGTCGGGAAGAGACCCTAGAACTATTGAATCTTGATCAGTACGTCAATCTGATTATTCCTCGCGGCTCTAATAGCTTTGTTCGATTTGTTCAAGAGAACACCCGCATTCCGGTGCTGGGCCATGCAGAAGGAATCTGTCATTTATACATCGATCAGCAAGCCAACATCGCCCAGTCAGTTGACGTAGCTGTAGACTCCAAAATTCAGTATCCTGCGGCCTGTAATGCGCTAGAGACGCTGCTAGTGCATAAAGATATCGCTTCGGACTATTTGCCCAAGGCCGTGAAAGCACTGCAGAATCAGGGCGTTGAGCTGCGGGGGGATGCTGCGGTTCGAGACGTTATAGAGATGGATTCCGCAACGGATACGGACTGGGCAACGGAGTATAGCGACCTTGTGTTGTCGATTAAGGTTGTAGATGGTTTGGAAGATGCGATCGCACATATCAACACCTACGGCTCTGGTCACACCGACGCTATCATGACCACCGACGACCAAGCCGCCGCCACCTTCTGCTCTAGAGTCGATGCTGCCGGAGTCTTCCATAACTGCTCAACGCGGTTTGCCGATGGCTTCCGCTATGGCTTCGGCGCTGAGGTTGGCATCAGTACTCAGAGAATGCCCCCTCGCGGACCCGTGGGGTTAGAAGGATTGGTCACGTACAAATATCTGCTGCAGGGTCAGGGACACATTGTTGCCACCTACGCAGGTGAAGACGCACAATCCTTTACCCATAGAGACCTATAATTAGATTCGAGCGTTCAGGGAAAATCCAGTGCCCTTCAAGCTGACTCGCGCCAAGCTTACGCAAGTCAATCCTTAAGGAATTCTGGTGCTGTGCCGCAGCCGTGAGCGATTGAGAGAAATCAGGGCTACCATAGGGGGTGCCGAGAGCACCGCCGAACATCTCAATCTGTTAAGTCGGAATGCCTGTCGTTCGTGCCTCTTGGGGAGGCTTTTAGCCCGCCCCAATAACTACAAGCTCCTGCGAGCACGGGAAAGGACTCTACATGATAATGACACCCGCTTCTAAACTGGAGCAATGGTCACCGACTGACCTGCAATCATCTTTGAATGCACTGCAGCTCCCACCCCTAGCGCTACAGCGTCCGCTGCTGATGATTGGTCATGGCACTCGCAATGACTCAGGACGCCAGTGCTTTTTAGACTTCGCTACTGCTTATCAAAAACTCGATACCTCCCGTCCGGTGTTCCCTTGCTTTTTAGAGCTAACCGGCCCCAGCATTAAGGAGGTGGTGGCTCACTGCGCGGCAGAGGGCTACACGGAACTATCGGCGTTGCCCATTTTGCTGTTTGCGGCTCGCCATAACAAGTTCGATGTGACCAATGAGCTAGATCTGGCTCGTCGAGAGCATCCTCAGCTTAAGTACTACTACGGACGTCACTTTGGCATTACTCCCGATATTTTAGATCTTTGGCAATCTCGTCTCGATGCTCTAGATTCACCAGAGAATAACCCCCACAATATTCCGCGTTCGGAGACGACGCTGCTATTTGTCGGGCGGGGATCTAGCGATCCAGATGCCAATAGCGATGTGTCGAAGCTGGCCCGTATTGTTTGGGAAGGCAGCGGCTATCAAACGGTGGAAACCTGCTTTATTGGCATCACCCATCCTCGTTTGGAAGAAGGCTTCCGGCGGGCACGGCTCTATCAACCGAAGCGGATCATCGTGCTGCCCTACTTCTTGTTCACAGGCACGCTAATGGAGAAGATTTTTGATATCTCAGCTCAGCAGCAGGCCGCACATCCTGAAGCTCAGATTAGCTGCCTACCAGAAATGGGGATGCATCCGCAGTTGTTTAAGGTTTTGCGTCAGCGGGAATTAGAGACTCAATTGGGTCAGGTGCAAATGAACTGCGAACTCTGTAAGTTTCGGCTAGCTGCGCTGGATGGAGAAGAACCCCACAGTCATAGTCATGATCATGGACACGAGCACGGGCATGGGCATCATCATGGGGCAATGAGTACTGAGACTGAGGCAGACTATCACCAGCGCATTTGGCAGGTGCCTTAAGCCTAAAGGTTCAACTCAGACTAGCAATTTCAAGCAACGAGAATCCGCAAGCGTGCATCTAGAGTATGGAGCTGATAGGCACCAAATTTACTTTACGGTTCCCGACGTAGACACAAGCAGCGATTTGCTCGCTCGTTGTTATCGATAAGACTGCCCGACATGTCTACTGCTTGGACTGCAGACATCTTGAGGCGGAGCATCAATTAAGCTTTCTTCGCAATATCAAAACCATTCCAAAAACAAAAGGAATCGTCATCATAAATGAAGATTCAGGAACTGCCTCAAATGTAAAGTCATCAACTGAAAAAGCAGCACGAGCAGTACCACTTCCGATGATGGAATAATCCACTAATACTGATGTCTCTTCTTGACTTGTTGTATATTCACCTGAGACAAATATGAAGTCGGAAGGAGAAGCCCCCGTATCAAATTGGCTAGGTCCAGTTGCTTCAATGTCTGAGCCGTTTACAGAGATAGTTGGATTTCCAAAGTTATTAAATAAGCCGTATGCTCCGGTGCGCGAATCAGCACTAAGCCAATATCCCAAAGAATAGGTAGTGTCAGGTTGTACAGTAACAGCCTGAGAGAAGATAGCTCTTTCAGCAGGATTAGTTCTCACGACTGCATATGCAGCAAAGTTTCCTGAACGAACATTCTGAAATGAGGGATTAAATGAGTCGAAAGTGTTGGCACTTAAGTCCGCACCATCTCTATTGACCCCAAAGTCAACGATATTCCCTGCAACTGTCCACCCTGTCAGATCCCCAGTTTCAAAGCCAGAATTGGTAAGGAGACTTACGGCTCGAGCGGAAGACGCACTAGCAGCACTAGAAACGAGGACACTTACGACAATAGATACTTTGAGAAAAACATTCATATTTTATTTGATCACTTGAAGTTCAGAACAGTGACTTGCAACTAACTCATAGTTCATCTACACGAATTTCTAGAAGCTTTGATACATCACTTGCAAAAACAGACTTTACTATTTGAGCGAAAGCTCTGCTTGCTGTTCGCCATCCTTTTAGGTGATGACCGTTGGTTTGTCCATGCCGGTAAGAGAACGAATCTGGGCCACTTGGTTTGCGATCGCAACTAATTCCCCCAGCGCTTCTTGAGGATCAACCCCATGCTTCGATGCGTCCGCCTCATAGCTTTCAATGTAGACCCGCACCGTTGCCCCCTGAGTCCCCGTCCCTGACAGCCGGAAGACAATTCGGGATCCATCTGTGAACCCAATCCGAATCCCCTGCTTGGCACTAGTGCTGCCGTCCACCGGATCGGTATAGCTAAAGTCATCGGCATACTCAACGGTATAGCTTTTCAGTTTTTTACCCGGCATCGATGGGAGCGCAGACCGCAGATTGTCCATCAGCGTATTGGCCTTATCTGACGCAACCCCCTCATAGTCATGGCGAGAATAATAGTTCTGGCCGTAAGTCTTCCAGTGGTCTGTCACAATCTCTTCCACCGATTGCTGACGCTCGGCCACAATGTTGAGCCAGAACAGAACCGCCCACAGACCGTCTTTTTCACGGATGTGGTTGGAGCTAGTGCCAAAGCTCTCTTCACCGCAAAGGGTTGCCTTATCAGCATCCAGTAAATTACCGAAGAACTTCCAGCCGGTAGGCGTTTCATAGCAGTCTAGTCCCAGCTTCTCGGCCACCCGATCTACAGCCTGACTGGTGGGCATTGAGCGGGCCACACCTGCCAAGCCATCTTTATAACCAGGGATCAAATGAGCATTCGCCGCCATTACTGCCAAGCTATCGCTAGGGGTGACGAAGAACTTTTTGCCCAGGATCATGTTGCGATCGCCATCTCCATCAGAAGCGGCCCCAAAATCAACGGCATCATCACCAAAGGCAATCTCCACCAGCTCGTGGGCATAGACCAGATTCGGATCAGGATGACCGCCACCGAAGTCTTCTAGTGGCTTGCCGTTGATCACCGTACCAGCCGGAGCACCCAAACGACCTTCAAACATTTCATGGGCATAGGGACCCGTCACCGCATGCATCGAATCCATACACATGCGAAATTTTCCAGAGGAAAGCAACTGCTTGATTTTGCCAAAGTCGAAGAGTGACTCCATCAGTTCCGTATAGTCCGCAACAGAATCCACGACCTCCACCGTCATTGACCCCAGCTGCACCGTACCCAACTGATCCAAATCAATATCTTCGTTATCTAAAATCTGATACTGATCAATGACTTTACTGCGGTCATAGATCGCATCCGTCACCTTTTCCGGCGCAGGTCCACCATTGCCGATGTTGTACTTGACCCCAAAATCTCCCTGAGGCCCACCAGGATTATGGCTCGCCGACAGCACAATCCCCCCAAAGGCCTTGTACTTCCGAATGATGCAGGATACCGCTGGCGTCGAAAGGATGCCACTCTGCCCTACCAGTACTCGACCGATACCGTTGGCTGCCGCCATCTTCAAAATTGTTTGAATCGCCGGTCGGTTAAAGTAGCGACCATCGCCACCCACAACCAGGGTTTGTCCTTGACAGCCCTCTAAACTGTCAAAAATAGACTGAATAAAGTTTTCAAGATAGTGAATCTTTTGAAAAATCGGAACTTGCTTACGTAACCCAGAAGTACCTGGCTTTTGATCAGAGTAGGGTTGAGTCAGTTCAGTGCGTACAGTCATATACCAACAGTTACGTAAACGAGTCGTTTCTTAAGGCAGCTAAATTTCTTTGCAGCCCTCATAAAAGCCTATCGCGGGAGTGGACGATTCTTGCACTTCAATTATCCCAGCAGAAAGCATCAAAGGCTGTAGCCTAAACCACTACCTCGCCTTTGCCGGCTTGCTGACGAGCTAGGGAGCTGTGCTATCTTGGGTTTGGGGTCTTTGGCAGCACTCGGGGTGTATTTCTAATTTGCGCAGACTTTGTTAAGAGAAGTCTGCTAGCAACAGTTACTGCATACAATCAGTCACAAAAGCTACTGTAATTCTGTTGAGATTTCTCGCGGGAAAGCATCAGCGTTTACATTGGTTCTTCAACCCCATTTCAAAGATCTCAAGCATCAGGTTTATGGGAGATAGAGTCTTCCCCAAGCTGGTGGAGCAGCATTATCAGCAATGGTTTCCAAGACAAATATTCCCATCCAAGTTTTGTCTGCGGTCGTCGGTGGAACAGCGGCTTTTTTCGTGTCGCAGTTAGTTGTGGGGATCGACCCACCCGGTGCAGCACTATCGCGTGATGTTACGCCGCCACCGGCTCCTCGTCCGTCCATTGCGACTCAACCCTTACCAGAGAAATCAGCAGCAGTACTCAATCAGCTACGCGTTAGCAACCGGAGTATCTATCCCATTCGAGTGGTGCTGCTGCCGCGCAAGAGCATAGCTAATGACAAACGCTTCCACTGGGACTTTGCGCCAGCGGAAGGGAACCAAGAGGGACTTGTCCTCTCTCGGCCTACAGGGCAGCTTCAGCTTCAGGACGGTGACGTACTCACGGCCTTTGCCTTAGACGGGTCGCGCCGTTACTGGGGCCCCTATGTTGTGGGCCAAACCAAGCTACCCACGCAGGAATCACCGACCTCAGAGTGGCAGCTTATTTTAACGCCCTGAAAAAGGCGGTCAGTTAGACAATCTAAGCTTGGGGAACCTCAGAAATTGTTTTAGGCGGTTTCTTTTCTAGTTTCTTGCCCGGTGGGGGCACAGTCGCTGTTGGGGTATAGGGCAGCCCCATACGCGATCGCAAACTCATCAAAGCCGTCTTAATCACCACCGCCGTCGGCACTGCCACCAGCACTCCAATCAAACCGGCTGTTTTAGCCCCCACCAGCAGCGAGATAAAGATCCAGGCCGGATTCAGCCCCGTCATGCTGCCCAAAATTCTGGGTGCGACTAGATTCTCTAGAATTTGCTGCGCAATCACGGCAACGGCCAAGACCTTCAACCCTAGCCAGATATTCTGCAGCGCCACCAGCAGCGTCACCAAAATGATGCCCACCGTGCCGCCAAAAGGCACCAGCGCCATTGTGCCAATTGTTAAGCCAAACAACACCCCAAACGGCACCTTCAGAATCAGAAATGCGGGGATCAGCACCGCCGTCATACAAATGCCGTAAATGAGCTGCCCGATAAAGTAATTCTGGAAACTCAGGCGAAGCGTCTGAGAAACGGGCTGCTGCGTATCGCGAGGCAACCACCGAATAAAGCTCTGCCAAATCTCATCACCGTGTAGCAGCAGATAAAAAGTCAGAATAATACTAACCACAAGGCTAATCAAAATATCTAGGACGCTGCTCACCGTCCCCACGGCAATATTAAGGACGCTCTTCGTCAACGTCTGCAGCTGCCCTTCAAGCCGGTCGAAGGCCTTGACTGTCAGCACATCTAAATTGAGCGGCAGTCCCCGTTCCTCCATTTGCTGGCTGAGCAGAATGAACTGATCACGCCCTGACTCCATCCACTCCGGCAGGCGGTTGATGAGCTGCTGAGCCTGTGTAAAGGCCACCGGGAACAGAATCAAGCCCAACCCGGTCAATAGTGAAATCGTCAAGAGAAAGACAATGATGGAGGCTGGCTCTCGGCGCAGCCCCCGCTGCATACACCAGCTCACCGGGTAGTTCAACAAAAACGCCACGAGCGAGGCCACAACAATAATCGCAATTAAGACGCCTAAAAAATTGGCGATGGTAGCAACGGCCCAAAAATTGAGCACTAAGATCGGGGCAGCGAGACCCACCATGAGCAATCGTGAGGGCACAGACAACTGTTTCCACCACTGAAAATAGTCAAGCGTAGTCATGTCTCAGCTCCTGCGGCCATTCGAACCTGGATTGCTCGTACCCTTTAGGGTAGCGAATTTGCGTCGTTTTCGGGGATCAACTTTTGAGAATAGCAGGGAAAGCACTCAGCATCTTTAGACTGCACTGGAAATTTTGGGGATCAGAATCCTTTCTCTATTCCGTCGGCGCAATTTCTAGATTCAGGCCCATTTCAAACATTCTTTGCCAGGGGGCAAACACACTGAGCTGTTGAATGTCCCATGAGGTGAACGACTGCTGCAGTGTCTCACACCAAACATCTAGAAGCTGCTCAGCAATCGTCTGGGTAATCAGGGCCTCTTGACGATTGAAATCGTAGTAGGAGGCCCCCAAACGAGGCAGACAGGTCCCAATAATCGACTTGCGAACAATGGATTGATAGGCCCAATCTTCTAGCAGGTGATAGATCTTGTTGAAGGCCAACGCATGCTTATTCTCAGACCCGAGGCCAAGACTGGCGGTTGCTAATACAGTCCCGAGGGTATTGCAGCTAGTGTTCCAGCCTGCATAGGCGAGCAGAGAGTCCCAAAGAGCGGCGTCGTCTAGCATTTCAACTAGCTCCGTTTCCCCCCCGTTGGCAAAAGCAACATCTGCGATCGCAACCGACTTACCCAAATTCTGCAGCCGCTCTATCTCAGCAACAAAAAAGCGCAGGTTACGAAAACTGGTGTAGGTAATATCTTTCATGGACTGATCCCAGGCTTCTTGCATCACCTGGCCTGCTGTATTCACGGCTAACACAGCATCTGCGGCCTCAGGCGTCGTCGCAACCTGCGCCCCGGCCGCCAGAACGTGGGCCTTAACGCTTTCTCCCAAAGGCCGATCTTCGTATAGCGGCACAATTTGCTCTGAGCAAACCGAGCTGTATAGCAAGTAGATCTGAGGCGAGCGACCTCGCACCTGATTGTAAGCTCGGGCCAACAGCGTGCAGCCGACCTCGTCGGCTCCTGGGTATAGATGGACCTGCTGCTGCAAACGAAGTGCCGTCACCTGAGCCACAACCTGCCGCTGGTCAATCGCGGTAAAGCCGTAGGGCGCACTATCGTCTTGAGGGATAGAGAGAAAAGAGATCACGCCGGCCTGAACCAACTCAATCACGGCTAAATTCACGGCGACGTTGCAGGCCCGCCGCTTTTGATAATCTTGCAAATACTCTGAAGGAAGCTCTGCTTGAATATGGTCTAGCTGCGCTTGCTCGGCAGCGGTGAGACCGACACGCTGACACTTATCTTGCAGCCAGCCCCATTGAAAGATCTGCTCTCCACAGGTCTCGTAATAGTCTGGCTCCTCTTCGCTACTGCTGTAGGCAGGCGTTCGCATAATTAAATTGCTGGCAAAAATCTCCACCTGGGGATGCTCAGCTTTGAGCTTGCGAAGATGATAAAGCCTTTGCGTCAGGGTAGAAATAGACTCCTGGTGCAGCCGAGAAGGCAGCAGTCCCCCATAAACCAGCATTTCAATAGACAGCAGCGCGGCTCGACAGTCCGTGATATTTATTTCTAGCCAATCCCACAAGCGACTCGTTTTTGCAGGCTGTTTCTTCTGACTCAAAAGTTCACGAGGGGGGACTGTCAACTGAATATCGGCCTGAAGTTCAGCAATGATCTGAGGATAGTAAACATTACAGGGACGCTCATCGAGCGGGATATACAGAAATTCCATTAAATCACCAGGGATCAGCAAGAAAATAACGGTTGAGGCGCACGAATAATCGCTGCGCTTGTTTATACCGCAAATACTTCACTTAAACAGCAAAAATCCAGTCAGAGAGCAGACTTCACCAGATCTTCTCTCTACTTTTTATATATTTAGGTAGAGGAAATTATCAACGATTACGCTAATAATAAGTATCACTGAGTCCACGGGGGAAGTTTAATGAGTATCTCTGCCGAGTTCAATCAAACCAGCGTACTACCGAAGCAAAAGCAACGGTCGCCTAAGATCTCTGAGCTATTGCAGGGTTGGCTTCAAAAGAATAAAACCCACCACTATCAATCTTCTAACGCCGGACTGGATTTTAGTATAGAAGAAAGCACCGAAGGCCCTAAAGAAATCCAAATGATTTCTCAAAAACCAGGGGTCAAAAAAGATGACCAGATTAAGATCCACGATGTTTCTGAATCTATAACCTACAAGGTTCTAGACATTGACTTCTACTCAAATGTCGAAGATATGTGGGTTGCAAAGCTGGCGGTTCTAGCAGATCAGTAGGCCCTGATTGGCAGACACAGGGCTGATGCTCGTATGGCAGATAAAACACATTCAATAACCAGAGCGCTAAATGGGATATCCCGTTTAGCGCTTTGTTTTAGCACTACTATTCAGCAAAATCGGAAGAGAATATCCAATCGGGAGCATCTCGCTAAAGTATTGCACGACCCTCACCCTAAATTCCTCTCCCAATTCTGGGCGAGGGACTTTGAATGCTTTTATCTTGCCCTCTTTCTGCCACGATCGGGAGAAAAGGATGGGGGATGAGGGCCAAGTGAGAAAGGGGGATGCTCCCTATCCAATCCTTACTTTAGAGTCGCAGCACAATCGGCTGAGTAGATTGTCGTAAGCTTTTTCTAGCAAGCCAAGATAGAGGAAACCGAACAGTTTCTTCAGTTCTCAAACCATCATTCTTCGTACGGTGAAACGGGCTGCGGTAACCCCTATCTATTCAGGGATAGAAACCGTATCGGCAATTTCAAACAGAGTGCCTACCATTGAAACATGCAAGCAAATCGAGTTGAGTTTATACACTCGAACAACGCAATTGGAGGCAAGCAAATGACTTTAGTTCACTGGACCCCTTGGCAAGAGATCGATACTATAGAGCGTCGCTTAAATCGCCTTTTTGATCAGGATATTTCTCCGAGCCTACGTGGATTCTCTGTCCCTGCGGCTGAATTTTCACAGGATGAAGAAGCGGTCTATCTCAATCTTGAAGCACCGGGGATCGATATCAATGATTTAGATATTCAAGTCACCGAGAAAGCGGTCTCAATCAGTGGCGAGCGCAAATCTGAGACCAGTTCTGAGACCCAAGGTAAAATTCGTTCTGAGTTCAATTACGGTAAGTTTCAGCGCGTCGTTCCGCTCCCTGCACGGGTGGATAATACTCAGGTCAAGGCTGAATATAAGGACGGGATTGTTCACCTAACGCTCCCTAAGGCAGAGGCTGAAAAAAACAAAGTCGTTAAAGTTGAGATCGCATCTACCACGGCATAAACATTTCGCTTCGCTGATATCCTGCGTTATTGAATGATTAAGTAAGTTTCTCTTGTGCCTAGCTGTTATTAACAGCTAGGTTTTTTCTTGTTCAATAACGAATAGAATAAAGCGTCCACCATTGCTAGGTGCTAGATTGGGGGTACAAGCCTCGTCTAATCGTCGAACAAGCGCCATCAGAATCATGATTGCAACTGCCCCTCTCAACATTACGTGGGAAAAACTACCTGACGACTACGTTTTAGAAGATGATCCTGTGGACAATATCAATCAGCCGGCCTTGGCAGCAGCCCTGACTGAAAGCCTTAGCCTTGCCGGGAGACTCCCTAAGACGGCCCTCACCACAACTAACTACGGCATTTGTGCCACGCTAAACGGCAAGATGGTGATCAAGGCGCCCGACTGGGCCTTTGTCCCTTCTACTAAGGTGTCTCGAATAGAGATAGACCGCAGCTATACCCCTCATCTGCAAGGGGATCTGCCATCTATTGTGATGGAGTTTCTTTCTGAAACAGATGGAGGCGAATACTCCACTAAGCCAACTTATCCACCCGGCAAGTGGTTCTTTTACGAGCAGATTTTAAAAGTGCCCTATTATGCCCTCTTTTCTCTAGAAACGGGTGAGCTAGAGGTATATCAGATCGATCAAACAGGACGCTATCAGATTCACAAACCCGATGCTGAAGGGCGACATTGGATCGAGACTATGGCGCTCTTTCTTGGGCCTTGGCAAGGCTGTCTTAATAACAGAGAAGGTCGGTGGCTGCGTTGGTGGGATGATCAGGGTGAGATGCTGCTGTGGGGAGAAGAACGCGTGGCTGAGGTGTCAGGTCGTGCTGAGCGATTGGCTGCACAATTGCGAGCTGCTGGAATTGAGCCGGAGTTGTAATGCTGCGATCGCAACGTCTCCCTCACTTAATTTTCAAGTCAAATTGAAGCCTCTCTTTCAGGACAGCCTGCATTATGGCCTCTTAGTTTAGAATGGCAACTCAAACTGCTGCGATTCTTCTGCAGGGACAGTTTTAGATCCAGAATTAACGGGAGGTTTAGCATGGGGACTCCCCTTTCGTAGCCCCACCGCAATTTTGCTGTGCTTTTCAATTTGCGTCATCACTTGCTTGGCTCGCTTAATTACAGAAGGCGGTAGACCAGCCAAGCGTCCGGCTTCAATACCGTAAGAGCGACTGGCTCCACCCGGATGGACCTGATGTAAGAAGATAATTTGGTCCGGTAGCTCTTTGACAAGCACCTGATAGTTCGCCACATTCTCTACCAAGGTCGCTAGCTCATTGAGTTCGTGGTAGTGGGTGGCAAAGATCGTCCGAGCGCGAATCTCGATGGCGAGGTATTCAGCAACGGACCAGGCAATAGAGAGGCCATCAAAGGTGGCAGTGCCCCTGCCAATTTCATCTAGCAGCACCAGAGATCGCTCGGTGGCATGGTTCAAAATATTGGCGGTTTCGTTCATTTCCACCATGAAGGTGGATTGGCCTGTCGCCAGATCGTCTACAGCTCCGACGCGGGTGAAGATGCGATCGCAAATCCCCAACCCCGCAGACTGCGCCGGCACAAAGCTTCCGACCTGCGCCATCAGCTGAATTAAACCCACCTGCCGCAGATAACAACTCTTGCCGCTCGCGTTCGGCCCCGTCAAAATAATCAAGTCAGGCGAAATACCGGGGGTTCCTAACTGCGCAGCATTAGGGACGAAGAAACCCGGTGGCAGAGACTTCTCTACAACGGGATGACGCCCGTCCACAAGGCTGATCTCACGGCCTTCGGCCATCTTGGGGCGACAGTAGCCCTGATAGATCGCCACTTCAGCCAGCCCCGCCAGTACATCAACAGCGGCAACGTTTGCCGCTACGGTGCGGATTAATCCGGCCCATTCGCCGACTTCGCTCCGCAAATCAACAAAGATGTCGTATTCAAGCTGAAACTGCTCGGTTTGAGCGTTAAAAATCCGGGCTTCCCGTTCCTTCAGTTCGGGGGTGATGTAGCGCTCTTCATTAGTGAGGGTTTGCTTGCGAATGTAGTCGTCGGGCGCTTGGGCTGATTTGGCGCGACTGATGCCGATATAGTAGCCAAAAGCTTTATTGAAGCCCACCTTGAGCGTGGGGATGCCGGTGCGTTCTCGCTCATCTTTTTCTAGGTTGGCAATCCACTGCTGGTCGCTGACGGCCTGCTGTCGTAGGCGATCTAAATCAGCATTGACGCCGTCGCGGATCAGGTTGCCTTCAGTGAGGCTGATGGGAGGGGTTTGGTGGAGATGCGATCGCAACCTCACTCCTAGCTTCTCAAGCGTAGACGGTACCATCTGTACCGCCTGTAAATGCTCAGACTTGCCATCCGCTACTAAATTCGCCAGATCGGTCAAGCGATCCAGCGATTCAGCCAAAGCAACCAGATCACGGGCATTCGCCGTCCCAGAACCGGCCCGCCCAGCCAGACGCTCTAAATCATAGATCTGCTGCAGTAAAGACTGCAGATCACCCCGGAAAGCCGTATTCTGGCTCAACTCTGAAATTGTCTCCTGCCGCGCTTGAATCTGCTCAGAGTTCAGCAGTGGCTGCAGCAGCCAGCGCTTCAGGGCGCGTCCCCCCATTGCCGTGCGAGTTTGATCTAGCGCCCAAAGTAGAGATCCATGAAACGTTCCATCCCGAGAGGTTCTCGTGATTTCTAGGTTGCGCCGCGATTGATGGTCGAGAACCATATATTCGCTCAGAATATAGGTACACAACGGCTGAAGCGGAATGTGGTTTTCTTTTTGAGTTTCTTCCAAATAGACCAGCAGCCCCCCCGCAGCCCGGATCGCCAGAGGCAGATGCTCACAGCCCATTCCCTCTAAAGACCGGACGCCGAACACTTGCTGAATGCGCTGTTTGGCCTCCGGCAGCGTAAAGGACGACTGGGTCCGCATCGTAAAGCAGAACTGATTGGGGATACCCTCCGGCAGATACTCTGAGGTTTCACCAGGGCGCAGCAGTCGCTGGATGTCAGGGGCATCGGTGGGAAACAGCACTTCAGAGGGCTGCAGGCGCAGAAGCTCTTGGGCGAGCTGATCGCGATCTGAGTGCTGCGTCGTCAGAAATTCCCCTGTTGAGATATCGGCATAGGCCATCCCCCAGTTGTTGCCCGCCAGCACAAAGGCGGCGAGAAAGTTATTACTACGCGCCGAAAGCATCCCCTCATCGAGCACTGTTCCAGGCGTAATCACCCGTGTAACTTCGCGTTTGACAAGCCCTTGGGCCTGTGCCGGATCCTCCATCTGATCGCAGATGGCAACAGCGTAGCCTTTCCCCACCAACATCCGGCAGTAGCGTTCGAGCTGATGATGCGGAATACCCGCCATCGCCACTCGACCGACGTTATTTCCTGACAAGCGACTGGTCAGAACTAGCTCTAGGGCTTGGGCAATGGTGACCGCATCGTCTAAAAACGTTTCATAGAAATCACCCATCCGATAGAGCAGCAGCGTGTGGGGATACTCATCTTTGAGATCGACGTAGTGCCGCATCATCGGCGAGAGATCATCGCGGTTAATCTGGGAGCGTTCCCGATGATGGGCCGGATTTTTCCCTTCTCTGAGGGGCGGGGAATCAGATTTGGCAGCGTCGCTCATGAAGGAGTAGGTAAGGATACTGCTTACGACTCTATCGCAGGCTCCGGGATGGCTCAACAGATGCCCATTTTGATTTTGGACTGTGAGTACCGGGAATCACTGCAAGGGAGAAACTAGCGAAGCGCCTCTAGCTCCAGAAAACAGTTAGCCGCGATGGCTCCATAGACATAGTTGAGCTGATCAAAGGCAGATAGAGCTGGCTGAGGCATCTCAGGCGTTATAGATAGAGGCAGACCTCCAGCTTGTTCTTTAATATCTGGACCAATTTCAGAATAGGTAGGTTTCATCATGAGCCTTCCAAAAAATTGAGGATGGTTAACAGGGCTTGCAGAATCTCCCACATAAAACTCATCAATGGATTAATAGAGAGATATGCGTTCGGCCTTCAATTCTTGACCTTCAATGCCTGCCAGACCGGCACTCGGTGTGGAGGTTTCTTCTTCAGTAATAATGCTGTCACGACGAGCCTGCGTCAGATTGACACTATCGAGGTTGACCTTCGTGAGAACGGCATTCGTCAAAAACGACTGGGTCAAATCAGCGCCTTGTAAGTTCGCACCGGTTAGGTCTGCACCTTCGAGATTGGCCTCTACAAGGTTGGCATCTCGAAGATTGGCATTTCTGAGATCTGCTCCAATCAGATGAGCTTGACTTAAATCAGCTCCCGATAAGTCGCAGCCTGCACAGATATTTGTTTCTATAAGCTGTCGGACCTGAGCAGGCTGCTCCGCCCTGACCGGGAAAGAAACAGCTAAGGCACTGACTAAAGCTAAGGCGGTAACGAAAGACTGATTCATGGCGTTATCCCTTCTCAAGGAAATGGTTGTGAACTGGGCCGATGAATTTGAATATATCGAGGAGAGATGAGTCTAAGATGATCGATTCCTTGATGGAAATTGCAAGTCTGCTGAGTGGTCCCTAGGTGTTGTCTGGGTATTTACTGAGTAGGATTGGAGCTTCCAGCGAACATCCCTTGAAAGACAGCAAGTTCAGCTCTTAAAAGGATAAGATTCTCCAATAAGCGGATCGGTCAACGTAAGACGTAGAAGCAGTCTTAATAAAGGGATATAAAGATTCCAGAGCAACGACAGAGGCCATAGCTTAGAATTAAGCTGCGTAGAATTCTGTAATCGGAGTCACTGGACTGATGCCAGGTTTAGTTGGATTTCTCCTAATCGTGATTTATGTCGGTGGAGGCTGGAAGTTTTGGTCAGGTTTCAACCGCACTAACTTTAGCCAAAACCGGGCAGTACTGACGCTGCTGTGGCCGATTATGCTGCCCAGCAGCAAATCCTATCGGCAAAACTTCATGAAAGCCCTCAAAAGCTAATGAACCAGCAAATCTAATGCACCAATATCGGGTAGAGCATGGCTAAAAAAAGCCGCCAGCAGCCAGACGCATCTGAGAAGTCAGACTGGTTCAGTCTGGCTCCTGACCAATGGCAGACTCAGCTTCAGGCCGTCACCGATCGCTATGATCGCGAGTATCACCAAGATGCAGTGGAGCTTCCCCCTGAAGTCGAAGCCATGCCTGTCTTTCAAGATTGGGCAACCGGACGCCTACAGGCTCGGATCGCGTCGCCCTTCTGGGAAATTGCTAAGCCCAAGAAAGGGGAACACTGGCTCGATATCGGCTGCGGCCTTAGTTTTTTGGTCTACCCCTGGCGCGATTGGGATGCGTTTTTCTACGGACAGGAACTTAGCCCCGTGGTGCAGGAAGCCGTGAATCAGCGCGGCCCCCAGCTCAATTCCAAGCTGTTTCGGGGCGTAGAGCGGGGACCGGCGCATCATCTTCGATATAAGGAGAACCAGTTTGATGGTGTCGTTACCACCGGGTTTAGCTGCTACTATCCGCTGGACTATTGGGAAGTTGCGATCGCAGAAGTAAAGCGAGTCCTCAAACCCCAAGGCACCTTCATTTTTGATGTTTTAATCCCCGACAGTCCCCTGGCCGAAAACTGGGCTATTTTAGAAACCTATCTGGGTTCGGAAGTACTGCTAGAGCCGCTGGAGGCTTGGCAACAACTGATTAAAAGTGCGGGCGGTAAAATCACAAAAACAACTGCGGGGGAACTCTTTAGCTTGCGGAGGGTGAAGTTTTGAACCGGCGGTTGATAAGATTGCGATTTTTGCGATCGAGCCAATTGGCCTCTAACTGCTTCGTGATCTCATCTGCCGGAAGCGGGCGGCTAAACAAATAGCCCTGTACAATCTCACACTCTAGCGACTGCAGCACTGTGAGCTGCTCTTCGCTATCAACTCCTTCTGCCACAATATCTAGCTTCAGGCCTCGCCCCAGACCCAGAACGGCATTAATAATTTCAACATCCTTAGATTTAGGCTTTAGATCGCGGATGAAAGACTGGTCAATTTTCAGGGTATTGAAAGGTAGCTCCTTGAGATAGTTGAGGGACGAGTAGCCGGTGCCAAAATCATCCATAGCAATATGGACCCCAAGATCCTTGAGCTGAGCCAAAACCGACTTGGTGAAGTCCATATTTTTCACCGCCGTTGTCTCAGTGATTTCTAGCTCCAGAGACTGGGGATCGAGCTGAGTTTGCAGCAAGACTTGGGCCACAATCTCGGGCAAGTTGGGCTGGAAAAACTGCCGAGCCGAGAGGTTGACGGCGACAGAAAGCGGCTGCAGTCCCTGACGATGCCACTCCACGGTTTGTTGACAGGCCGTGCGAAGAACCCACTCACCAATCTCGATAATCAGGCCCGTTTCTTCAGCAAGAGGGATAAAAGTGGCTGGTGAGACCAAGCCCCGCTCTGGATGCTGCCACCGAATCAAAGCTTCAAGGCCCATGATGGCTCCGGTCTGAATATTGATTTTGGGCTGATAGCACAGCAGCAGCTCATCACGCTCAATGGCGTAGCGTAGTCCATTCTCTAGGGCCAGTAAGTCTGGAGCCTTAGAATTCATGGCCGGACTGTAAAGCTGGTAGGTACCCCGACCGTGCTCTTTACTGCGGTAGAGCGCGACATCAGCACTTTGCATTAGGGTCTCTGCACTATCGCTTGCGCCAGCAGAGACCGAAATCCCGATACTCGCCGTCACGTGCAGCTCATGCTCACGAATCACAAAGGGGAGCTTGAGAGATTCTAAGATACGGTAGGCCGTCAACGTAATATCATCAATCGATTGGGCCTGCGGCAGCAGCAGCGTAAACTCATCCCCGCCCCAACGAGCAACGGTATCCCCCTCTCTCAGACAAGCTCGCAGCCGATTCGCCACCTCTAGCAGCAGTTCATCACCCACGGAGTGGCCGAGGCTGTCGTTGATAACCTTGAAGCGATCCAGGTCTAAGAACATGACGGCAATGTCTTGCTTGGTTCGCTGGGCACCCGCCAGCGCTAGCTTGAGACGATCGTTAAACAGAACTCGATTGGGTAAATCAGTGAGGGCATCATGGAAGGCTTGGTGGCGAATAATTTCTTCTTTATCTTGACGCTGTAGCGCCGCACTAATGCTGGCCGCCATTGCGAACACCACCGATTCTTCCTGCGGAGACCAGCGATATTCAACAGTGCAGTTATCAAGCTCAATGAAGCCCCAAAGCGCACCATTGATAAAGATAGGCACGACTAAAATCGAAAGAATGCCATCTCTCAACAGCAGGGTTCGTTCAGCATCAGGGAGTTCTTGGGTGAGACTACACACAGCATCAGCGGCTTGGAAAGTTTGATGCCACTGGGCAAGGGTCGGATTGCGATAGGACAGACCTTGGCGGTGGGTTTTGTGACGAATGGATTCAATAGAATCGCGGGTCCATTCAAAGCGCATGCTGGTCACGACTTCATGGGTCTGCGCCAGCGGATGGTTTTCGCAGATGCTGATGCGATCGACTCCTGCTGCTTTCCCTAAGATTTCTAGGGCTTTAAAAATCGCGAGGTCGTACCCCGTGCTCTCAAGCAGGTGCGTAGTTGCTTGGGCAACGCTCTGCAGGAGGCGATCTCGCTTTATCAGTTCAGCTTCAGCATGCTTGCGCTCAGTGATATCAAAAACACAGCAGCGGACCAGATCACTCTCAGAGATGTAGTGAATAGACTGCTCATAGACGTTGCCAGCCACCTCGACTTCCCGCACAAGAATATTTTGCTCAGAGGCCGAGATCAGCTCCAGCAATCCCCGGAGCACAGGATGTTCGATTCTTTCGACGGGCAGTTCAGGGAAGGTGCTGGCAGCGGCTGGATTGAGGTAGGTTAATTCTCCCTCTAGATTAACCTCAAACATGGGGCTGGGAATAATCTCTGGGAAGGAAGCGAGTCGAATTAACGAGGCTTCATCAAAGCTCTCTTGTTCAAGGGAATCCCCTGTTGTCGGAGAAAACACAAAGTTTTCTTCAGCCAGTAACTCTTCGTAGTTAATGTCTTGACAGTAAAGCTCAAACTCTTCGTCAGACAGCGGCTGTAGGTTCAAGTATCGAGCCTTGACCTGATTGCCAAATAGGATACAGTCTCCCCCCTTGAGACGACGGGAGAATTGCTTTTTGCCGTTAACTTTAATACCGTTGGTGCTCCGTTTGCCCTGCAGATCACCATCAATGAGCAAAAAGCCAAAGCTACTGGCGTCAGCGCTGGTCACGCGCAGCAATAGCGCATGCTGGCGAGAAACGGCCTTAGAAGCTAGGGCAATCGAGTTTGTGGGGTCTCGCCCAATGGAGTGGGATGAGGCTTCTAGTGGAACTAGACTAAACCCTGCCGCTCCTCCAATAACTAACAGGTGTCGCACCTGTTTTTGCTGATTAATCTCCACAGTTGAGACACACTCCGGTCTATCTAGGCGGGCAAAGTGGCTATTGCCTGCGCTGCATTAAGTCAAACTTCGAATCGTGAGCGGCTATAGCGTCAAGATATGGCCCATACTTAAAGAGTGCCCAAAGTTCGTAGTACGGCTGACAATTTCAGGCACCAGATGTTGCGCCATGTCTCAATGCTATCAAGGGATACACCTCCACAAATCTGGTTAATTGGCGGCACAACAGAGGGTCTTGAACTCGCAGAACTCATAGCACAGCAGTCTCTGCGCTGTACTGTTTCGGTGACGACTGACGTTGCTAGATATCCTTATCCCTGTTCGCCATTGTTGCAGATCTGCATCCGACAGTTCAACTACACAACGCTGACTCAGTTTTTGACCGTCCAAAATGTTGCGGTGATCTTGGATGCCTCGCATCCCCATGCTGCTGAAATTTCTACATTGGCAATCCAGGTGGCGCAGGATTTTCAGATTCCCTATCTGCGGGTGGAACGTCCAACGATCACAGAGATGGCCTGTGGGGTCCAAGAAGTCCAGAACGTGGCGGCGGTTCTGACGCCTGAATATTTGTTAGGACAGCGGGTTTTGCTAACGCTCGGGGCTAAGGCCCTGAATCAGTTTCAGCCCTGGCAGTCCCGCAGCACGTTGTTTGCGCGCATTCTACCGTCAGAGACGGCTTTACAGGCGGCAATGGCCGCAGGTTTTGCCCAAAAACGCTTAATCGCGCTACGGCCCCCCATTTCAATGGAACTAGAGATGGCGCTGTGGCGGCAATGGAACGTTGAGCGGGTGGTCACTAAGGCGTCAGGACAGCCCGGTGGAGAGGGGGTCAAGCGTCAGGTTGCAGAAGCTTTAGGCATTCCTTTAGTGGTGATTCAACGGCCCCAGCTCGCTTATCCGCAGCAGACGGGTGATTTGAGAGTTGCGATCGCATTTTGTCAGCAAACCCTCCAGAACCTTTCTCGCAAAGGCTAGCGGACTTCTCTGTCAGCCCTAAAGAACCACATATCAATAATTTATCTGCGGTAAGGTTAAAATATCGTGCGACATAGCGCTCTCTGTTCACTGATTCATAGCTCAGATCTCTCGAAAGTCTGTCATCCATGTCTGAAAAACCTAGCGATCGCATCTCAGATGGTGCCTTTGAACTTCCCCCACATCCCGACCCTCGACCTGAACTAAAGGATGTCGTTTCACGACTCGCTCAGTCTATTGAACGCGATGATCTCGTGCAAAACGTTGTTCACGGCCTCCGTTTATCCCTAGAGATTGATCGGGTCGTACTGTACTACTTCTACCGACGCTGGAAAGGCCAAGTGACCTTCGAAGCCCTCAGTCACCCCAGCTACTCTATTTTTGGCATAACTGGAGCCGATGACTGCTTCAATGATGAATACGCAGCCCTATACGAGGACGGTCGATATCGAGCTATAAAAGATATCGAATCAGAACCCATCCACGACTGTCATCGCGATTTTTTACGCAGCATTCAGGTGAAGTCAAATCTAGTGGTGCCGGTGTTAATCTCCCAAGGACTATGGGGACTGTTAGCAGCCCACCACTGCCAAGGAATTCGGCCTTGGACTGATGCTGACATCACAACCATGCAGGCAGGGGCTAACCGACTCGCAACCTCCGCCACAATAAAGGATGCAGCTCTTAACTAGAAGGAATCGTTTGTCTCCTGCACCCCTGCCTCCACCACACCAATTTCAGGACTAGAGAGGGGGCCGCGATTGCCCACAAAGTTAAAGCCACCTACACGGAACAGCAGCGAGGCCGCCTCTAGTTCAGGATTAAAGCGCAGCGTAATCCCATAGGTGCGGCGGCTGTAGTCCAGGATAAAATCTGAATTAAAAAAATTGCCGTTTTCGAGATTCACAGAGGTCTGGAAGCCCAACCGAAATGGACCGTAGATATGCTGCAGAATACCAGCCGATAGCACCTGCTGATCCACAACTCGATCAAACAGAAACGGAGAGCTGCCTCCCTGCAGAACCTGGGCATAACCCACATTAAAACTGGTGTAGTCCAGATACGGTCGAGAAAAATGACCAAACTGTCCCTCTAGGCGAGCCGAGCCAATCAGGGTTGTTTGGGTATCACCACTGGTGTAGTTAGTGGCCGTTCCCGTCAGGCGCGTCACCAAGCGCAAATGCGGAAGAACTGGTTCGGGCGTGTAGCGCAGCCCTTCTGTGGCGGTGGTTGGCAGCGTCTTCCCCTTCCAGAGCGTAAAGGAACGCCCCAGGGTGAGACTCCCTTGAAAGCGGCCCAGGTCCGCCGGATCGCCAAGACTCGGGTCATCGCTCACGGCGATTACATATTCTGCAGCCACACGATAGTTCAAATCCAGACCTGTTTTGCCGAGACGGATCGTGGGGGAGGTCAAGATCAGACCGTTACGATTAAGAATTTCCTGCTCGCCCAAAGAACCATTCAGGCTGCGCTCTCGATAGGCAGATTCGAGAGAGAGCTGATGATCGCCAAGCCGCTGCCGGAGACGCAGGCGACCGCGAATGTTATCAGCGGCATTGGTGATGTCAATGGTGTTGAAAAACAGAAAGGCATCAAAACTAGTCGTCGGGGTAAACTGGCTGCTCAGGGCTGCAGTAAAACCATAGACCTCAGGATCGGTCACATCAAACCCACGGTTAATCAGCCGGCCGAGGAACAGCTGCGGCGTCAGGGTCAAATTGAGCTTTTCACCTGTAAACGGTGAGAAGCGTCCGCCCACGAACAAGCCCCCCCGATCTTCATTATCGAAACCCACTTGGAAACCAAAGGGATCTTGACGCCCTCGCCCGAGTCGAATGCTAGAGCGCAACAGCGGGATCGAGACATCTTGGTCAAAGACTAAGCGGGGCCGCTTCAGCTTTACTTCGTCTTCGGTCTCTGACACGCGCGTCAGACGAGCCTCATCCGCTCTAATTTCCAGTTCGGGTGGCGAGAACGGATCATTGGTGATCCGAATATTGGTGGCGGTCCAGGTGCCATCGATAAATTCGATCCGGTCGGCTTCAAAGCGTACCGTCTGAATACCGGTACCGGATTCAACGGTCTGATCGGTCTGCCTTGGATCGCTGAGCGGATCAAGGGGCGTACTGCCGGTGATATTGGTGCTGGTGGTGTCAAGGGAAAAGTCACGATCGCTGGTGGGGAACGAAATTGTCCCACTGGGCTTGAAGAACACCCCGCGATTTTGATCGAGGCT
This sequence comes from Acaryochloris thomasi RCC1774, assembly GCF_003231495.1. NCBI lineage: Bacteria > Bacillati > Cyanobacteriota > Cyanophyceae > Acaryochloridales > Acaryochloridaceae > Acaryochloris > Acaryochloris thomasi. The sequence goes on along the minus strand of NZ_PQWO01000002.1, from coordinate 116,191 downwards.
GAACTCTAATCGCTCACCCTCTAGAACCTGATTGCCCCGCGTTAGCTTCACCTGCCCTTCGGCGACCACCTGACGATTTTGGACTGTGGTTTTCACGCGGTCAGCCGTAAGCTCAGCTTCTCGAAACCGCAGCAGGACATTGCCGACAGCAGACAACACCTGCTTAAGAGTGTCGTAGTCTTGACGGTCTCCAGTCACCTCGAGAATGTCAGGCTGCTGTTCGACGGGTGCAGTCTCTGGTGTGGGCGCTAGGTCCGGCGTGGTCTCCAGGTCTGGCGGATTGCCTGCAGGGCGATCGATCTCAGTTAACGGATCTCGTTCAGTGCCAGCATCAGAGCTTGGGGGCTGCGGGTCAATGGTTAGTTGAGAGAGCAGGACTGAAGCTCGAGGCGCAACAGAATAGGAGGTGATCGGCTCGGCGAAAAAAGGTAAAGCTGTTTGCTGCTGGTCCGTTATTTGAGCAGCGCAGGGAGCAGTGGGCCACAGGGTTGAAGAGAGTCGCGGCAAGGTCGCGGCTGGGGGGAGCTTCGAGCCATCTACAGCGGTGACATCCGGGCAGAGAGACGACCGGCCCTCGGCAGGGGCAGAAACGAGTGCGGGCGGCTCTGGCGGGAGAGCGGGATAGGGCATTGGTTCCTGGGGCTACAAATCGCTAGGATAAGGGGATGCTGCGACGCTGGCAAGTCAAGCTCAGCCAGTAACATTCGCGCCGATCAGAACCCAGTTTGCCGCCACAGACTGTATGGCAGCGCTCGACTGCGTTTGGACAGCCTTGCTGCACCGTAAATGAGTTGCGGCCTAGGCGCTTAATCAATCGATAGACCGCGATATATCAAGCTTTTGAGCCATCCGCAGAAGCTGGGTTTACGTTGGGAGCATCCCACTTTAGCGAAAGTATTGCACGGCCCTCACCCTAAATCCCTCTCCCAATTCTGGGCGAGGGACTTTGAGTGCTTTTATCTTGCCCCCTTCTCCCAACGAGTGAGAGAAGAGACTGGGGGACGAGGGCCCAGCGCAAGAGTTGGATACTCTTTTGATGTTTGTGGCTTCAACCAGTCAGAAGGTTTTGTCGCTCAGAGCCGTAATCATAATACTGAAACGGCTGCACTCTATAAGAACAAGAGCACAGCCATCTCAAAAATGTCTATTCAGTTCATTGAATAACCAAGGATGAGTTATTCCTGTACTAGAACAGTGAGCCTATTCGAAGTCTTGGCGCTTGGGGTTGCGAGTGGGGTCGCTGGAGATGAAGCCAAAGAAGAAAAGGCCAATAAAGAAAAAGACGAATAGGTAAACAACTACTTTAAGGGCAAACATGATTGATTATTCCAACTGTAGAGTAGACAGCTTAACGAAGATTAATTCTCTCCATCATATCGGAATGTTGCCGCATTATGGCTGTCCAAGCTTTTGAAAGTAAACTTTGACGACGGACCAGCTCTGCTCAAACCAAGGAATCAGACGCTTTTCGAGCCAAGAGACAACGCGGTCTAGAGTGTTCAAAATTCGCTCTAAGGAATGCTGCTCGTACTCAACAAAAACGGCATCTACTTCAATTTCAATGCCCTGCTCATCTATCGTGACGCGTCCGGCTAGGTCAGACGCAACAAGAACGTCTCCGGCTGATGACTCAAGCGAAACTGGTGACGCATCTTTGGTAGCGCTAGGCGGTGACGTCTGCAGAACTTTAGCGCCATAGAGTTCATTCCATGACAGTCCAGCCTCGAAGACGGAAGGTTCAGATACGGTTGGGGCAACGGTCGCAGATGAACGCGGCGACACGGGACCGCTGCCGAAGAGAGTCGCAAAGGCAGATTGAAGCCAGCCTGTTGCCTGCACAGCAGGGGTCGGTGGGTTGAGATCGGGACTAGACCGCACGTGAGGGCTGTGGTTTCGGAGCTGCTGGGTTATTTGCTGGGCAAGTCGCTCTGTGGTCGGTCCCATGAGCTGCTGTGATTTAGCTTCTAGAGATGCGATCGCAACATCCATCATCTCCCATGCTTCAGGGGTAACCTGAGGGGACAAACGTTTCAAAGCAGCACCTAAATCATCCGGCAGCGGGATATGCTCGTGACCGCCCATCAGCACGAGCAGGGGATCAGCCGCCTTCGCTTCTTGGAATAAGTTGGTGGTGGTCGCCATTGGGCTCGTTTGAAACCAGCCCATCACTTTACGGAAGCCACGGACAGGGGGCAGCATTTGCGATCGCATCACCGGCTGCTTGAGCGGTTTTTGCTTGAGCTTTGTGACACTCCAAAGCTGCTGATTGAGCCGTTGCTGACGCTGGTAGTGCGCCACCTCCCAGGTCATCAGCTGCAGCAGCGTTTTCTGCTGTGCTGGCGTCAAGACATCTAGCGGTTCATTCGCGGGCGTCACCAAAATTAAATGACGACTCTCAATATTCGTCGCCAGCCCCCGCAGCATTGAGCCATCATGATTCTTAGGGTGTAGGGAACGGCGCTGACTGAGACGCCTAAACCAACGCCGGTATCGCTGCAAGAGGCTAGAGCGCTGAGCAGACGGAGCGGTAATTTCAACGACAAACTGAGCGTCTTCTGCCTCAACAGACGCGGTCACAATCTGAATCGCCTCCAGCACCCGACGAATCGGCAGATCAGACTGAGCGCCTTGCAGCGGCGACTGATCGGGATCAAGAGCCGCCTTCAGCAATCGCTGCCCTTGGGTATCGGCCTGCCGCAGAACCTGTTCACTCAATCGGGTCACCTGGAAGAGCAAATAAACCGGGTAGACAGCCATTTGCATCCCCCAGAACGACGCCACCTTCGCCTGTCGCACATTGCGCTGCCATTGATCCGTCAGCTCCCGTGACTGACGCAAAATAACGTTAAAAATCTGACTTTGATAGCGTTGATCCGAGGACATCAGTACTCTCTTTGGATATTAGCCTTGGACACCGGCCCTAGCGCACCCATTGTATGCCGTAGCGTTCCCCTGATCAGGACAAGGTCGATTACGCTAGAACATGCAGCCTCAATGACTTAACCCATGCCGCAAGTTCAACGTCCGTTAAGAATCTCAACCCAGGGAAAATCGCTCGCGAACATTACAGGCCAAGTTCAGGCGCTGGTGTCTGAATCGGGCATCTCAACAGGGTTATGTACGCTTTTCATTCGTCACACCTCTGCTAGCCTCATGATTCAAGAGAATGCCGACCCCGACGTTCTGCGCGATATGGAATCGTTTTTTGCCGATCTCGTACCAGAAGATCGGCAGTATCGCCACAGCACTGAAGGCTCAGACGACATGCCAGCCCACATTCGCACCGCACTCACCCAAACGTCAGAACACATTCCCATTGGCAACAGCAGACTCGCGCTCGGCACCTGGCAAGGCATTTATCTCTGGGAGCATCGCGCCCGCGGATCGACCCGTGAAGTCGTGGTTCACCTTTCAGGCGAATGAACCTGATCAATTTGCTAATCGAAGTGGGCATGCTGAAGATATCAACTTTTCACGCTCTCTCCTTTCTAACGCTTTAATCACTGTAGTCAGCAATCAAGCAGCCTAACAATCTCTCTAAACCGGGAGTCTTGGGCTGCTTTTTATTGTCGATATTCGGCTCAATACGCAAAGGCTCCCCCAGAACAGGATTAAAAACAGTCTGTATGCAACCGACAGCCCCTAAATCTTTATTCGTTAATGAGGATTATTAAGTTCCTATAAAGGATTCTATTTTCTCGCATAAAGGGGTGACGATTCGCTGGATAAATATTATGTGATGACGGTACGGGGTAATAGCATGCTACGTAGAAAAAATGACTCTTGCGAGAGTAATCAGATCAATATTTTTGACTACAAGATGTTCTCAGTGATGGTCATGATTGGGGGCATATCTGTTCTCAGTCTTGCCTACACCCTGAACCGTAGCTGCGTCGCTGATAGTCAAGCACCTCGGACTGCATGGGTGGAGAAGGAAGCCATTCGTTCCGTTTCTGGAGTGAATACCAGTCCCGCTAGCATTGATCAGCACTCTCAAGAATTTGTCTTCAAATATCCTGATGGATCTGAGAAAATCGTCGATATTTCTAACAATGCAAGAGACACTAAAGTTCGTGAGGGAATCATGTTTCGGCACAATGCAGCCAGACAAGGGATCTAGGATTGCCGAATCGGTTGTGGGTCCATAGCTCACCACGTTATTTGACCCTGTAGCGTCTGCAGTAATTTCGGCCCCACACCGGGAACGCGATCAATCTCTTCTAGTGAGTTAAAGGGCTGTATCTGTCGGGCTGTGATGATATTGGCGGCTAATTTAGGCCCGATGCCGGGTAGGTTCTCTAACTCTGCCTGCGTTGCGGTGTTCAAGTTGACAGGTTCGGCCTGCTGCGTGACTGAACGTCCTGACTCGACTCCTGAACAACGTTCAAATTCTTGCTGCAAAAAGCTGGGAATACCCAACCGGCTGCTGGCATAGAGTCGCTCGAATTCCCGATGAAAATGAGCCGCTACTGTGGGATGCTCAATCACCAAAAGCGTTTCATCGTTAATCTCATTGGCAGCATCCGACCAGTTGTGTGAGCCGACAATGACTGTGCGCTGGTCTATGACCCCATATTTGTGATGGAGGCGATCGCCTTTAGGCAATCGCGGCACCCCAACGGTCTCAATCGGTCTTTGCCAGGGCTGATTATTCACCTCAATAGCGCAAGTATTTGGCAGCCGAGACCGGAACACCCCCAGCATATCCAACACTTCGCTATAGCTTTGATAGGCAAAACTTGAATCTACAAGCGCTCGAACAACGGTGCCTTGCTGATGCTCCGTAGCCAACTGATTCACCAAATTTTGCTCTGAAAAGACAAACAGCGCTAAATCGACCGTATCCTTTGACTGCTGAAGTGTGGAACCAATGAGGCCGTTGGTGCTGCTCTGCCAGGGCAGACGGCTAGAGGTCGGCGAAAACTTCACCTGAATGGTGGCATCATCCAGCGTAAACCGTTGAACGGGCCGAAACGGCTTCCGCACGCCAAAGATGCTGTCAACTTGACCACTGGGACCGTCGCCCCACATCACGTCGAATTCATCCCGGAAAGCTGTCGCTAACTCAGGGCTTTCAAGCACCAGTAACGAATTGGCGTTTCCCCGGCTGGTTGGATTCTGGAGATCACCATGTAGGCCAGACAGGGTGAAATTCGCAGTGGTGGAAACGACGATTTGCTGATCAATAACGACAAACTTATGGTGCATGAGACCACTGCCTGCCGATCCGTCAGCGGTGTCGTCTAGCCAGAGAATGCCTGCATTTTGAATGATTTGTAGGGCGTCAAACTGAGCACTTTCGCTGGGGCTGATCTGATTGTCCCTATCTCGATCAATGAGCGCCAATCCATCTTGATACCGATCTCGCTGACGTTCGGTAAATTGGGCCACTTCTGATGGCGTAAAGCTGCTCCACGGTCGGCTGTAGATGTTTTCTAGAATCAGACGGACTTGCACACCAGCCTGGTGTCTATTGCGGAGGGCTTTGGCTATTTTTTGCGATCGCAACTCCTGCACCGCCACCTCAACGCTCGACCGAGCCGCGAGAATCTGATCCACAATGATTTGTTCGAGATCATCACCAGACCGCAGTATCTGACGATAGGGATCTTGGTAGGATGCCGTCGGGTTCTGATTCATATACACCTGAACCCGAGAATGCTGCGGCAGCGTGGGCAGCGCCTGTACCTGCACCGTCTGCCGTTGTCGTACCAATAGAAACCCCAAAGCCGTGAGACAACAGCTCCACAAAAGCAGACTGCGCACCCACGGCTTCATGATCGTCACCTCCAAAATTTGCTTAGAAGCGACGGAACGTCCCTAACTCTGACTGCTCCAGCACATCGCGGAGAGAATTCACCACCACCGGAGCTGGGATAAACGGATCGGTGAAAATCTTACGGGTCGTGATTGCATCATCTCCGTAGAAATATTGCACCCGATCTTTTTTAAGCCCTAACTTAGAACCGTTGAGCGTCAGCCCACCAAACAGCCCCTGACTACGAGAGTAAGTATAGACTTTGTCCTTGCTATAGCGCTCAGCAGAGCCCCCCTTCGTAGAAGCAGGTCCCGCCGTCCCCGAGATGCTACCCCCCAGCCGATAGTCGCGGGAAAGCACTTCATTCACCGTTTCTCGGCTCGGGAAAACCAAGACAATATCGCTAGACTTAGCACCAATTTGAAGGCCAAAGCTTCCACCCGTCAAACTCACAAACGTCGGGTTGCTCCAGGTGCCATCGGGATAACGCACCATCATCACCCCGGTTCCCCGGCGACCCCCAAAGATAAAGCCCGCCTGATAGACATCAGGAATGATGGCAATGCCCTCACTCTCTGCTAGCAGCTCCGCAGGGATCCGCTTATCGGGATCACTCATGATTTTTTCAAAGACCTGAATGGCCTCTTCAACCTCACCTTCGGCCTGCTCCAGCTTTTTATCCAACTTCTCGGACTCTGCAACACCGTCTGACTGTGTTAGCCCTGGGGCCATCAGTCCCATTAACAATAGGCTCGCCACCGGCAGAGCCATCAGCACTCGTCGAATCGTCATTATCTTTCTCCCAGATCACACCGCAGGGCTTACGCCACTCCTACGTTGTTAACGTTCAAACAGGGGCGCAGGTTCCTTGCAAAATCTTTTCAAGGATACGCAATTGATGCCAATTTAGCTATCAATTCCTTTTTTACGCCCCCGAGAAAGAGAGAATAGCGACTCCATGAGCGCGCTCAGGAGATCGCCTGCGGTTGCTTTGCCTCTAAGAGTTGGTTCACCTGCTGAAGCAGCTCTGGGGTGGCAAACCCTTTATTGAGATAGGCGTTGGCTCCTAATCGCTGGGCCTCTCGCCCCCATTCCTCTGAGATCCGAGAAGAAATCACCAGGATTGGCATTTCCAAGCCCTGCGCCCGACAGCGATCTACAAGCGTAAACCCGTCCATGTTAGGCATTTCGATATCTGTAATCAGCAGAGCTGGAGCCGGATGAGACTGGAGCCACTGGAGCGCCTCTAGACCATCAACGCAGGCCTGTATGACGAATCCATAGGTACGCAAACTTCCCTCAAGACGACGACGCATTAAAGCTGCATCATCCACAATCAGGAGGGTAGGAGCCGTTGAATCTTCTGGTTGAGCGGCAGGAACTATAGGCTGCTGAGGCTGAATCTTTGGCTGAGTCTGTGTCTCTGTCTCAATCGCTTCTATCAGCGCGATGGGGTCAATCACCGAAATCAGCCTGCCATCAGAGCGTAGGCTCACCCCTAACAAACCAGCCGGTACCACTAGTGGACTCGGAATCGGGTTAATAAGCAGGGCTTCTTGCCCCAGCAGTTCATCGGCAATCAACCACATTTCTGAACCATCAGATAGGCGATCGAAATTCTGGCGAATCCGTAAACACACTGCGGTTTCAGATAGCTCTGTCTGAGACTGCTGCCAATAGGCGGCTAAACCAAAGCCGGGGGCTTCTCCCCGAGCCGTTTCCACCGTCCAAGGACAGAGAGCATCAGGTTCTGCATTGGCACGCACCTGAATCGAGCTAGCCAAGACTGTTTCACGAATTTCTTCCGTGGGAATTGCGACGGTTCGCTTACCCACCTGGAGCAGCACACAGGGCACCAATAGCTGGGGCGCAGGTACTTCAATCGTAAACGTTGATCCCTCACCTGGGCGTGAATTGAGGCTCAGTCGTCCGCCCATATTGGCGATTTGTCCAGCCACCACATCCATACCCACGCCCCGACCGGAGACATCATCGGCAACGTTGCGAGAGCTGAAGCCCGGCTGACAGAGCACGGCCAACAAATCAGCAGAGGTTTGAGTCTCGGTGAGCGGGAAGCCTTTCTCTTGCGCTTTCTGGTGAATGGCAGCAGCATCAATCCCTCGGCCATCATCTTGAATTGTCAGACGATAAAGATTACCTCGGCGCTGCAGCACAAGCTGGATCACGCCCTCCACAGGCTTACCCTTGCCCATTCGTTCTTCTACAGATTCGAGACCATGGTCGTAGGCATTGCGCAACAGGTGCAGTAGGGCTGGCTCGATCTGCTGAATCACACCGGCATCCAGCTCTAGCTGTTCACCATGAATCACCAGTTGAGCCGGTTTATCGTAGCGATTGCTGAGATCTCGCACAATGGCTTTAGCCCGCAGCGTCAGATTTTTGAACGGGACTAGACGGCTAGATTCAATCTCATCCTTGAGGCACAGCATGTCCCGGTCGAGCTGTCCCATGCCCGCCACCGCTTGGTGTGACATGCCTTCAATTTCTCTGCTCAGCTCCGACATCCGCAGAATGTTTTCCAGCAGGCGATTGATCGTTGTATACCCCTGACGATATTGCTCAACAGAGGTACCGTTAGTGGGGTCTTGTTCATGGCTTAGGCTCCGCAGCAACGCGTAGTCATCTTGGAGCTGACGGAGGCGGGTAATATATTGCGAGCTTTCTTGAGTCAATGCCGCCAGCTGCGAGACTTGGAATTCTAGCGATTGGGAGACGGTGAGCGTGGACCGAGTGGTCAGGAGCGTCTCAACAACCTGCTGGGCAGATTGATCTAGTCGCTCTAGCGGCACTGGAATTTTAATCCGACGCCTAAGTTCAGCGTCGGCACCCTCGGCGGTGACACTGGACTCAGGAGCATCAGCCTTTGCGGGCACATTTGCGGGTGCCAGGGTCGTGGGGAAGAGGCCAGCCTCAGCAACGGGTGTAGGAAAGAGTCCCTGAACGTCACCTGAGTCGAAGGTTAGCTCTGGATCTTCAGGATCTGCATCGACGAGTTGATGAATAGCGGCCTCATCCTCTTCGAGAGCAGCAAGGTCTAGATCTTCGGCCCCAAGGTCGTCGGTGAACGCTGTGGAGAACACATCATCACTGAGGGTACCACCGAGTCCAGCATCGCTCTCTGCGAACAAAGTTTCATCTAGGCTAGACAGCTCTAGATCCGGCAAATCTATATCAGTTAGGTCGTCAGGGAAGTCGGCAATGAGATCCACATCACTAGAGACCAACTCTATTTCTGCCTCTGAAGCAGCTGGCGTTTCTAGACTCGCAACCGCAGGGAGATTCGCAGCCATTACGCTAAGATCGGCTAGCTGTTCAAGCGCATAGTGACCACTGTGCTTGGCACAGTCTTTTAGGGCGGCGAAATAAAGCGGCCAGACATATTTCCAGACGGCACTGTCGGGGTGCTGGGCCAGTTCGTGGCTCCGGTTAACGAGGGCAGTCCAGTCTTCAGCCAACTGGAGGTCATCCCCGATTTGGGTGAGCTGCGCTAGGGTCTGCTGAGCTATCTGTAGGGCTGCATCTGAGATCTGTCCCTGAACCGGGAGCTGATTGACCGCCATCTCAAGATCTAGGATTACGAGGTCAAAGCCCTGTTCTGCGAATTCTTGGTGGACCTGGGTCAGTTCGTTCCAGTCTGGGATATAGCGCTGCTTGATCTGAGCATGCAGCGCCTGGATGCGATCAAGGGTGGGCTGAATAGATGCGATCGCATCTTCCCCAGTTCCCTTTACCTCCAGCGTACTGCTGAGTAATTCCCCAGCTTCCTGCAGCATCCGCACAAGCTGTCCGTCCTCTAGGGGCGGCGCTTGATCCAGATAGCGAAGGTCAGAGAGTAAATCCTCAAGGACAGTAGCAGCTCTGAGAACCGCCTCAGCTTCCACCGTTACGGCCCCGCCCTTAACAGTATGGACGGCGCGATAAATGTGCTGAATATCGGCAGTCCAAGACTGAGCATCGAGGCGCTGAACCACCTCAACATAAGCCTGAAAGTGCTGCTGTGTGTCCAGTTCAAACATGGCACACAATTCTTGCTGTAGCTGTGCTTCCGCTGCATCAACAGAAGTCTGAGAAGGAAAAGATGAAGGTTCGAGTGTCATGGTGCCACTGTGACTCAATACAAGACAATTGAAGGGGAGAAAGAAACTACGGTAGGCCGCTAAGCGGAGACAAGCTGCTGTGATTCAGAAATTGGCTCTTCCGTCATGGGAGCTGCAGCAGATTCTTCTGAGGAAGCCACCGCAACCGACTCTGGCGATTCCTCTGCCTGAACCTGGAAGAATGACACAACCTCTAGCAATGTGCGGGCCACGTTACCCATAGCTTCGACCTGCACACGAGTGATGGCTGCTTTAGCATCCGTTTCTTGGGCAATCTCTGCGATCTTTTGGGTAGCAGCCAGAGTATTCTGGGTCACCTTCACCATGCCTTGACTAGATAAACTGACCTGCTGACCCACCTGCTCTACTTGATCGGTCACCTGCTGAATGTTGCTAAAGGCTTGACGGGCCTGGCCCACCTCTTGCGTAAAGGCCTGCACCAGTTCGCTAATCTCAGAAACATCGTAATTGAGGCCCGAAGACACCGTCTGGATTTGATTGGTGCGCTGCTGCAGAAGGACCAAACCATTATTGGTTTCAGTTGCCAAATCATTAACTTGGCGAGCAATCACGTCAAACTCATTGGCAAGGCTGGCAAACTGTTCTGGATCCTCTTCTTTAAGGGCACGAGACGCTACGGTAGAAGCGTTCAGAGAGAGAACTCGCGTGAGCGAAGCCACTCGCTTTTGGTCTTTAGAGAACTGAGTTGCCAAATCCACAAACTCACCCAAGAGCTGCGTTCGTTTCACAATTTGCTCAGTTCCGACCTGTAGGGTTTCAATGCCACCGACCATAGCGTCCATCCCCTGCTGACCGGTGAACACCGCAGTCTTAGCTTTCTCCACGGCTTGCCCGGTTGCGAGCGCCTGCTCCAGCGAGTCAGAGGTCAGTGTGTTCACCGCTTCCATCAGCAACTGTACGTCCTGGACCGAGGCGGTCTGGAACTGAGCCTGCTCTGCGGTCTCAACAGCAATACCCTCAAGCTGTTCGGCGCTCTCTGTCACCTGCTCTGCGGTTGTAACAACCGAAGAAACCACTCGACTCAGAGATTCAATCAGTCGGTTGAGCGTATCAGACACAAGACCTGTGGCGCGCTCATTCACTTCTGCTTCGACGGTCAAATCGCCATCTTCTAGGGCAGATACCACGTCTAAGATGTGCCCCACATCCATCTGCAACAGCTCACTTTCTTCTCGAATCGCTTGCTCTTGCGCGGCTCGCTGCTTAACCTCACCCTCTAGAGTGCTGTTGAGAGACAGCAGGTTCGTCTGCGATGCTTCCAGATCAATTTGGGACTGGCGTCGTTCTTGAATATAGCCGCGTACTGCCATCAGCACGATGTACCAAGTCAAAGCCAACAGCAACAAACTCGAAACCGCATAGGTTACAGACCAAGCAAGACGTTGCTGGTAGGCTCCTAGCTGATTTGCAACCTTTTGCTGTACCGTCTGCAGGGTGCCATTGATACCTTGGCTATAGATAAACTTCTGCATCCTATACTTACGGCTGAGCAGTAAATCTAGGGCAGTCTCAGACTGTCCTTGCCGCACGAGTTCAAAGGCCTGCGTTTCCATTTCGATCAGACGCTGGTTGGCAGCATTAGTCTTAGCCGGATTCGTTTGCTCAGCCTCAGGCAGTTCACTTAAGACCGCACCAATCGCTTCATCCAGGGGCGGGACGTTGATGTTGTAGCGCTCTTCCCACTGTAGATCACCTGTACTAGCAGCCATCCGAGCGGACATCGTCAACACTTCATCAAGGTGAATGACTTGACCACTACGCTCCTGCAGTTTAAATTGCTTCGTAATCGTGCTCTGTAGGCCCTGATAAATACGCCAGATATTCCAGGCAGAGGTGCCGGTCAACGCCAAGCTAAACAGTACCGAGACCGTAATAGTAGGGACGAGGCGAGCCTGTAGCCCTGACTGTAGACGTCGGAGAAGCGAAGCTTTGGATCCTGATGTTTGCGTCACAGCAATTTGTTCAGCGGTCATGGTTATTACCTTCAACAATGGATGAGTGGGGGACTAGATGTGGTTAGACTTCGACAGCGATAGGCAGCTCAGTTGCGGCAGCCTCAGAAGCTGGAGTCTCAGAAGCTGGAGTCTCGGCCTGGGCAGGTAACTTGAAGACCTGGACTTTTTCTAGAAGATCGGTCGATAAGGTGTTCATAGTGTCTGACACCTCTCGAGCATGCTGGGACTGCTGGGCGATTTGCGCCGAGAAATCGGCAATGGCCTGCATCCTTTGGGCCGTAATTTCAGCGGATCCCACAATTGTTTGGCTCGTCTGAGCTACCACATCACCTGCTTCTACAGCCTGTCCAGTAACCTGTTGAACATCCTGGAAGACAATGTCGGTTTGCTGTACGCCTCGATTGAAATCTTCCACAAGCCCACCTAGACTTTGAACGTTGGCATCGACGTCAGAGACCACCTGGTGAATTTGAGCGCTACGCTGCTCTAGGGTATTCAGTCCGTCGTTCGTCTGCTGGGCCAGCTGACTGACCTGGTTGGCGATTAATTCAAAATCTCGGGCAACGCGGGCAAACTGCTGCGGATCACGCTGTTCAGCCGCTCGGGCCGCCACCAAGGAAGCATTGAGGGCCAGAACCTGCGTTTCTGCGGCAATTTCACTCTGGTCAAGCACAAACTGATCGGTTTGACCGACAAATTCACCCAAAGTCTTCATCTGCTGGACGATGCGATCGCTTCCCTGCCGAAGAACATCAATGTCTGCGGTCAAGTGCTGCATTGTGGCTTGGCCGTTGACGACCGTTCCCTGGAGCGTCAATAGAGATTGCTTCGTCGTATCGAGCTGATCTGCAGCGCTGTTAGCGGCTTTCTGTACGATCGTGGTCAGTTCAAGGGCTTTATTAACAGCCTGAGTCTGTTGCTCGGTGCTTTCAGCAACCACTGCCGCAATCCGCTTATGGCGCTGACCACTGAGCGAGACCTCTTGAGTGTTAGCATCTACCTGCTGCAGAATACTGCCTAGCGATTCAACCAGACGATTGAGCGTGTCGCTAACCAACCCGGTGGCTCGGTCGTTCACTTTGGCTTGAACGGTTAGATCGCCTTCTTCGATGTCACACACCACATCTAGCAGTTCACCGATATCCTCTTGCAGTTGCTCACTTTCAGCTCTGATTTTTTCTTCCTGCTGGCGGCGAGCCTCTGCTTCTTGACGGAGTTCGTTGTTAATGGCGGAGAGTTCAGACTGTGACTGCTTGAGCGCGGACTGGGCTCTGATACGATCTCGAATGTAGTCTCGAACGGCAGATAACACCAGCACCCAGGCAATCATTAACAGTGACAGCGTACCGACAGAAAAACCGATGGAGGCCCGGAAGCCCTGGCGATAGCTCTCTAGCTGTGCATCAATAAAAGCCTCTACGTCAGCTAGGACACGCGCATTCCCTTCGGCATAGATTGTTTTCTGCTCACCGTATTCCGGTCCCAGCAAAAGCTGAAGAGCTTCAGATGCTCGACCAGCCCGAACGAGTTCAAAGGCCTGAGTTTCCATTTCAATCAGGGCTTGGTTGGCAGCGTCGGTTTTGCTGGCCTCAGCCCGAATCTCGTCGGTGACATTATCTAGGGTGTTTGCGATCGCATCATCTAGCAGCGGCACAAAATTGTTATAGCGCTCTTCCCACTTCAGATCGCCGGTACTGGCCGCCATCCGAGACGACATCGTTAGAACTTCGTCAGCATAGGTGATTTTATCTGCTTGCTTCTGGAGTTCAAACTGCTTATTAACCGTCGACTGGAATCCTTGATAGGTGCGGACCATATTCCCAACGGAGACAAAGGTGAGGACAACACTACCGGCCACAGTGACTCCCATCGTTCCGAGCAGATGGGAGCGCACATATTGCCGCAGCTTTCCCACAGGCGTGGTCGGCTCAACAGTTGTAAGCTGGAGGTTATCTTGAGACTCTAGGGTATTCATGGCGAAACAAAGGGAAAACGGCTAGATGAGTTTCCCGATCACAGAATCAGCGATCAGGTAGGTAAAAAGGCAAGATTTTAGAATGACGGTTTGGACAGTTGCAGTTATTTAAATCGCCCACTGCTGGGGCTTCCAGACATCTGAAGAGAACCATTCCTGGCTCAGAAGAACCATCTGTTCAGAGCCCAACGCTGAGACATCAATCGGCTCGAAGAGCGTCGCCGGTACTTCAGAGTGGGTTGTACTGCCCAGAATCTTATCCACAACAATTCCGACTTGATTCAGTGACTCAGCCGCTTCTCCTAGGCAAATAACGGTGGGTCGCTCTTGACGCATTTGCCGCTCTTGCTGCAGCAGTTGAGCCGCCGACACAAGAGGTACAACTTGTCCGCCTTGGTGCATGAGGCCCATGAGCGGGGACGGGTAAAAGGGAAGTTCCAGCATCTGAGATGGCTCAAAGCGAGCAATCTCAGACACCCATAATGCGGGAATTGCCAGGGTAAAAGCTCCAACTTGGGCTAAGACCAAACGCTGTTCCAACGCTGTTGAAGGACGTTCTGCAACGGCAGACATAGAATTCTCCTTTAAGCGGCAACGCGCTCTAGTACCTGCTCAACCGTTTCGCGGGAGACCGGCTTCGTTAAGTAGTCATTGGCTCCGGCTCGCTTGAGACCGTAGTTGATTTCTAGGGGCGTTTTCTTGCTAGAGCAGAAGACAACATACTGATTTGCCGTTGTCGGATTCATCCGAAGCTCTCGCAAAAACTTGTAGCCATCCTGCTCCGGCATCACAACGTCTAAAAAGACTAAGTCATACTCACCCGATTCGACTAAGCTCAATGCTTCTTTGGGGGTATCACATTGATCAACATCATGACCAATTGTTTCTAACAGCTTGGCTAAGAAATGACGATCAACAGAGCTATCGTCAATGATTAGAAATCGCATAATATTCTCCAGGGTAGGGGGGTAGAGGGATAGGAAGACTTAAACAGACGCAGTCGACATCACCGTTTCAAGTTTTTCCTGTAGAGCAACCTGAAACTGATTGATTTCGTTCATTGACAGTGGCTTCGTTAGAAAGTCACAGCCACTCCACTGGGCACGCCACTTGTTGGACAGCTTTTGCTCGCCCGTCAAAATAACCAGTGGAATCGAAGCAATCTCAGGGGTCTGCCGAATTTGCTTGACCAGCTCAAAACCAGAAATGCCGGGCATATTGATATCGATGAAGATAATGGCAGGCTTAACCTGAGAAATCATGGGAATTGATTTCTCAACTTCTTGATTCACAACAACAGGATGCCCCAACGCCGTAACCAAGCGCTGAAACTGCATGAGCACCATCGGTGAATCATCAATAATCATCACCGTCCCAGGCTCAGACTGCGTTGCAGAGTCCAGTCGAATCACGCCCGCCTGCATAAATTTTGCGAATGCGGTGGCAATTTCTAAGACATCTTTGGCAACCAGTACGCTAATGTCGTTGAGGGTTTTGCCCGAACGAACAACGCCTTTTAGCCACTGACGCTGGGATTCAGGTAGCTCAGACTGCTCTAGGCGCTCTGTATCTAAAATCGGAATCACGTTCATAGACGGCACAATCTGCTTGACGCGCTGCCACTGAACCTGCCGCTGCTGAGTCTGTTTGAGAAGCGTCTCTATCGGCAAGCCAGGGACGGGAATCTGTGTCGATAGAGACTCGTCAGGGACAAAGACAGCCCCTCCAGCCCCAATCGAGAGATACAGCTCAAAATCAGCGAGAATTTTCGAGCGCAGGATGTCTGCTAGCTGCTTGAGATCCAGAATATTCATCTGAATCAGCTCTTCAATCGTGTCTACAGTCGATAATGATTGTTCTTTGCTCGTCTTGTGCAGCCCCGCAAGAAAAGACCGCGTCGGCTCCCGACGAGACTGCGGTAAATAGCGCTTGATTATCTTGAGCAGCGTCTGACAGGAGAAAGGCTGTGTCCCTGTATAACAGACCTCTTGATTGGCAGATAGGCCAATATACCAGTGATGATTTTTATGGGCCAATCGGTCAAAGCTAATTTTCCAATAGCCAGATGTTTCAGTATGGGGCAGCCGCAGGAGCTTTTGGGAAAGCTCTTGAGGACCGAAGGCAAAGGTCTCTTGCTGGGTGGGTGCTTGTTGAATCATGGGCGATTACAGGGGCTGACTTCGCGGAATACCTTGACAGCAGTTAGTGGGACGTAAAGAGCCTGTTTTTTGGGTTCCCAAGTCTTTGTGATTGACTCTTTAAACTCTGCTACAGGGGTCTTAGAACATAGACGTCTGCAATGGAACGACTGTATTCAGCCACTTGTTGACTACAGTGTGCGTATGCGCCTAACTTGAATAATCTGTCTGGAGTTTTAGCTCTCTATTAGTAGAGTGCCCACCTTTAGTGAGGGGTGTAACTTTTCTCTGGCAGAATCTAGTTGACAATCGTCATCATGATGGGGACAAAATACGCACTCAAGTTAGCGGGTGGCTGGCCCCGAGAGATCTCTCGCTATAAGATTCTCAGCATCTTGTGCCCAGTCTCTCTCATCGCTCAGACCCTATCGTCAACAATTGCCTCAGGGACGGTACAGGCTCTAGCAGCAGAGATCTAGACTCTGGGTGCACTCAAAACACAGCCCGGTTCGTGATCAGATCGAAGCCAATTTTTTCTGCCATGCGCCCATTGCTAAACAGGAGCCTGCATGCCCCTGATCAAACGTCAGGAATGTCATCAAATCTCAACACAACCGTTGCTTTGCAGCGCCGCGCTAGCTTGTTCACCTGCGGTTTAAGTGATGGGTGGGATATCTAGAGATTCAAACTTTTGCAAGCAGGCCATCAGTCGTAGAGCAATTTGAGCCACCCCACCCGTGACATTTGACTCGATATTGAGCGGCAAAACCGGATCATGAAGCGAGAGACGCAGGAGGAACCAGCCTGCTTCTGAAGGCGATGTACAGGCAATCCGAACCCCTTCATAGTTGTTGGGGACCAAGGTCCAGTCTGCTTGTTGAGCAGCAAAGGCCTGAAGTTTTTCGATCACCTGATTGCCACAGGCTTTGAAATCATCCGCAGTAATTTCGATGCGTAGCTCTTGGCTTTCTGTCGGTTCCTGTAGCGTAGAAATTAAATCGGAGAGCGCTTGCCCAGACTGCTTTGCTTTGGCAAGTTCAATCAGGAGCTGGCTGATCAGGTAGGCACCATCATCAAGGAAGTAGTTGGCTTTCATAGCTCCGTGGCCTGAAGTTTCGATGGCTAGCCAAGCGTCTTGGCCTGATTGATTGAGTCGGATAGCTTCGTTAATTACGTTTTTATAACCCCGCTTAAAGCGATGATGCTGCCCCCCTAATTGTTGCTCGATAAATTGGGTCAATCCATCGGAGGTGATCGAGTCGGTGACGATGCTGGAGCCGGGATGCTCTTTCAAGACGATGGCGGACATCAGGGCAATTAACCGGTTGCGGTTGAGTTCTTGGCCGGTATGATCGACAGCCCCTGAACGATCAACATCAGTATCGAAAATGATGCCAAAGTCGGCGTTGTGGGTGGTGACGGCTTTTTTTAGGGATGCGATCGCATCTCCATCTTCAGGGTTGGGAATATGATTCGGGAACGTCCCGTCTGGCTCTAAAAATTGGCTACCGGTGGTATCAGCCCCCAACGGCTGCAGGACGTGCTCCGCAAAAAATCCTCCAGCGCCATTCCCTGCATCCACCACAATCTTAAGACCCTGCAGCGGCTGCTCATACTGCTGAGGATGATCAACGCCCTTGCGAATCGTTTGCACAAGCTGCTGGGCATAAACACCCATAAAATCCCGTGGCTCAACGGTTCCAGCCTGAGCCGCCGTCGTAAACGCATCGGCCTCGGCCAAAGCAAGAATCGCGCTAATATCAGGCTTGCCTAAGCCCCCCTGAGTCGTGAAGAACTTGAGGCCATTGCGGTTAAAAGGGAGGTGGCTCGCCGTCAGCATAATCGCTCCATCACAGTTGAAGCCATCCGTCACCGTGCTCATGAACATCGCGGGCGTCGAAGCCAGTTCAAAATCATAGCCCCGACTCCCCATTGCCGTAATCCCTGAAATAAGTCCCTGCTTTAGGTCAGGCCCCGATAGGCGACTATCTCGACCAATAGAAATAACCAAATCAGCAGCCGGTTTATTCACCTGCTCAGCCAACCAGCTCACAAAGGCTTTCCCGAGCATGGTGGTCGCTTCGGGAGTCAGATTAATAGCTTCGCCCGCCACGCCATCGAGGGCAACCCCACGAATATCTGAACCGTTTTGAAGCTGATGCCAGTTGAAGTTTTGCATGGTGGGCCGGGGATAGACGCTTACCTTCAGTTCACCTTAATGCATTCCTACTCAACGATCTCCTTTAGAGATCGCAAAGAAGAAAAGCAGTTACTAAAAGTGAAACCACAACAGCAGTAATGGAAGCACCCCCATAGAATAAAAGTACTCAAGCCCTCCTGAAGAGACGCTGCCCATGAAATCACTTTCTTTGCCCGCCCTGCTAAGCCTGTTGCCTCTATTGAGCTTTGTCGGGAGCACACAGGCCAAGCCACGACTGAGTGAGCCACCTCAAAATCATCAGCCCCCTGCCGCTAAAGTCACCGAACGCCACTCGCAAGCGCCAATCACCTCAGAAGAGATAGAGGCGATCACAGCCAAGGTCGAATCGACGAGAGCCGAACAGCCAACGCCCCAAGTAGAACAGCCTAAAGTCCCACTGACAACTCCCCTCTATCAGCTAGAGGATCCTCGCCACAGCTTCGACGGTAATTGTCCCGCCTGCGGCATGGGTTAACAGTCAGGCGACTGAAGTCATTCCATTCACTCACTCCCCTATGTTCTATGAAGCTTTATCTTCCGTTTCTGCTCGGCCTATTGTTTCTTCTGAGCGGTATAGAGAACGTACGGGCTAGCCCAAAACGTCACGAAAAACCGCTCGAAGCAATTCCCTCAGGTGAAATTGAGCCATCTGATTCCCAGCCACAGGTCCTGGAAGCACAGGCCAAAGCTGAGTCGAACAACATTGAGGTAAAGCCCAAGGACGAGCCACCTGTTCAGACCCTCCCAACACATCTCAATCCCAAAGACCCTCGCTATCGGGCCGGCTATTGCCCACCCTGTGGTCGGGGGTAATCGTGGCGACAACCACAACCACTCGCCCCAGCCTAGGCCTGTCTTTGATGCCTCAGGCCGATTTTTGGCAAACGGCTCAACCTCTACTTGAATCTAGTGCTGTCGAAGTCCTGGAATGGAGCTTTGATATGGGATGGGGTAAGGTTGGCCTGCCAACGTGGGTGCCGCCTCTGCTAGATCAGTTCAGTCAGCAAGATCGTTTGCTGGGGCACGGCGTTAGCTACTCTCTACTGTCGGCCCAACTCGATCGGAGTCACTGGTTAGCCTGTTTAGAAGCAGAGCGTCGACAGTATCACTATCAACATATTTCAGAACATTTTGGCTGGCTAGCAACAGAGACCTTTCGTCAAAGTGCCCCCTTACCCATGCCGTTATGCCCTGAGACTCTACAGTTGGGGCGTGAACGATTACAGCGACTTGCTGAGGTGGCACAAGTGCCGGTGGGGCTGGAGAATTTAGCGTTCGCCTTCAGCCAGCAGGACGTACGAGAGCAGGGTATCTTTCTAGAGAAGCTCCTAGAGTCAGTCGATGGTTTTCTGCTGCTGGATGTCCATAATTTGTACTGCCAAGTCTGCAACTTTCAGATCTCTGCCACCGAACTATTGGCACTCTACCCCCTCCATCGGGTTCGAGAGATCCATATCTCTGGTGGCTCTTGGAGCAAAGGGACAGGGGGGCAAATTCGACGCGACACCCATGACCAACCTGTTCCAGAAGCGGTCTTTGAGCTGCTGACCTTGGCTTTGCAGCAGTGCCTTAATGTCCAGTTCGTGATTTTTGAGCGTCTAGGCAATACGCTGGGACCCGCCTCTGAACAAAGCCAATTTCGACAAGACTTTGCCCGGATTCAAGCTATTGTGCAAGCCGACAGAGAAGGATAGGACAATGCAGGAAAGGGAACTCGCAGCCTTTCAGGACCATCTGTTGGAAACTCTTTTTACTTCTAGTGATGGGGAGACAGTCCTTGAACAGCTCCAGGATTCATCTGTTCCGCAACCCATGATCGACTATATCGAAACCTTTGACCCCAGGATGGTGGAGGTTGCTGCTGAGCTGCTTAAAAAGTGGGGCCAGCGCTCTTAAAATAGCGCTAAGCAAATCGCCGCTGGCGCTGCATTCGCATTCGCCCATAAGCCCTGAAGTCTACTTATAGCTTATATTCTCCCCCCTTTTGCAAGGGGGGCTGGGGGGATTTAGATCATCGCTATGCAACGGGCTTTCCAAAATCGTCAGTTGTATAGCGATAGTTAAGGGGAGATTCGCCCACCCACCCTCTTAAAAAGGGGGGCTAGACCCCGGTCTTCACAGGAATTGCAGGAGTTATGGGTAAAGAATAGGGGCTACAGGACATGCTCCGAATCGAGATCGAATAAATGACAGTAATTCATGTCGAAATAGGCTGTGAAGTTATCTCCCGGCACAAGCTGCAGTTGAGGAGGAACGCGAGCAATGCAGTTTTGACCATCGGATAGCGTGAAGTAAACCATAGCCTCATGCCCCATCATCTCTAGGGCAGAAACCTGAGCCGCAACATCTGTGGCAGAATCGCCAGCGGCAGACAGCGCAATATGCTCCGGGCGGAGGCCAAAGATAACCTCCATGCCCTGATATTGCTGGTATTTTGCCTGTAATTGCGGCGGCAACGGTAGCTTGACGGCTTGATTGACGACCCAAAGCTGCCCTTGCTCTGCCGTAAGCTTTGCCTTGAGAAAGTTCATGGACGGGCTGCCTAAAAATCCGGCCACGAACATATTATTGGGACGCTCATAGAGCGTTTGGGGCGTATCAACCTGCTGCAAAATGCCCTGATTCATCACGGCAATCCGGGTGCCCATCGTCATCGCCTCCACCTGATCGTGGGTAACGTAGACAAAGGTGGTGCCGAGTTTTGTTTGCAGGTCGCTCAGCTCTGTCCGAGCCTGTCCTCTGAGCTTGGCATCTAGGTTAGAGAGCGGTTCATCCATTAGGAATACCGCAGGGTCACGGATAATGGCGCGTCCCACCGCTACTCGCTGCCGCTGTCCCCCCGAGAGCTGCTTGGGTTTCCGGTCCAGCAGGGCCTCGATCCCGAGCTGTGTGGCTGTTTTCTGAACCCGTTCTTTCTGCTCAGCCTTAGAAACGCCCTGCAGATCTAAGCTAAAGGCCATATTTTCAAATACGGTCATGTGGGGATACAGGGCGTAGGACTGAAACACCATCGCAATATCTCGATCTTTCGAGGCCACATCATTAACGCGCTTGTCATTGATGTAGATGTTGCCCGTGCTAATGGACTCTAGCCCCGCCAGCATCCGGAGTGATGTGGTTTTGCCGCAGCCAGAGGGTCCGACTAAGACCAAAAATTCTTGCTCGCCAATTTCAAGGTTGAAGTTCTTGACCGCTTCAAACCCGTTTTCATACTGCTTGGTGACCTGCTCAAAAACAATGCCTGCCATGTTTATCGCTCCAATTTCTATCCTTTTACCGATCCGGCTAACAAGCCTCGCACGAAGTAGCGCTGCAGAGAGAAGAACACAATTAAGGGCACAATCATAGAGATAAAGGCCCCAGCCGTGAGCAGATGCCAATCCTGACCGCGGTCGCCTACTAGATTTCTTAAAATCAACGTCACTGGAGCCACTTTCTGATCGCCTCCTAAGTACACCAGCGCCACAAGCAGATCATTCCACACCCACAGGAATTGAAAGACAGCAAAAGATGCGATCGCAGGTGTCGAAAGCGGCACCACCAGTCGCGTAAAAATCTTCAGGTGCGAAGCGCCATCCATTGAAGCGGCCTCAATTAGATCACGAGGTAGCGACCCAATGTAGTTACGAAGCAGATAGATTCCTAAGGGCAGTCCATATCCCGTGTGAGCGAGCCAGACGCCCAAGAATGTGCCCGCTAGGTTGGTCTCGTTGTAGACCCGCAAAATCGGAATCAACGTCATCTGCAGGGGAACAACAAGTAAGCCAACGATTAGGGCAAACAGAACCTGCCGTCCGGGGAATTCCATCCAGGCGAGGGCGTAGGCGGCGAAAGTTGCGATCGCAATTGGCATCACCGTCGCCGGAATCGAAAGCGCCAGACTATTGAGAAACGCCTGACCCATATCTTCCCCTTGAAGAACGTCAGCATAGTTCTTGAGCTGGAACTGCGTGAAGTCAAAGGGGAGCTGAAAGACCGTCCACCAGCCTGATTCCAGCAGCACATCGGGCATGCGAATTGAACTCACCAGCAGTCCAATCGTCGGCAACGTCCAGATCAGCGCAATCGCGATCACTGCGATATGCACGGGGGCACGGCTCACGAAAGTCTCAAACTTGCTGAAACGCTTCTTTTTAATGGGCTTAGCGGCAGTCATCGACTCACCTCCTGCTGACGAAACCGTCGGATATTGGCCGCCATTACGGGAATAACTGCGATTAAAAGAATGACTGCGATCGCACTTCCTCTGCCAAAATCTCGGGAATTAAACATCTCTTTAATCATGCGGCTGGCAATCACATCCGTGTCCAGCCTCCCTGCCGTCATCACAAACACAATATCGAAGACCTTCAACACCAAGACCACCACCGTCGTCGCCACCACCGTAATCGTGGAGCGAATCATCGGAATCGTAATCCGCCAGAAGATCTGCAGCTCATTGGCCCCGTCCATGCGGGCCGCCTCTAGCACATCGCCAGGAATACCCTTAACGGCTGAAGACAGCAGGACCATACAGAAGCCGGTCTGCAGCCAAATCATAATCGCGATCAGGGCAAAGTTATTCACCGACTTGTTCACCAGCCAGCCAATGGGTTCAAAGCCGACCTGGACCAAGATCGCATTCAATAACCCAATCTGCTCGAACTCCGGCGGTGTATAGGCGTAGACAAACCGCCAGATGACGCTAGCCCCAACAAAGGAGATCGCCATGGGCATGAAGATCAGTCCCTTGGCAAAGGCTTCATACTTGACCTTATCCACCAGCACCGCAATCACCAGCCCCAGGGCCACGCTCACGCCGGTCACTAACACCAGCCACAGCAAATTATTACGGAACGCCACCAGCATCGAGGCATCGGTAAACGCAAAGATGTAGTTATCAAGCCCCACAAAATCTTCTGAGCGGCGATCAAAAAAGCTGATGTACACTGTCCAGATCGTTGGCAGAACCAGATAAGCTACCAAAATGACAAGCGCCGGACTGATATAAACCCAGGGCAGCAGCCTCGACTTCCCCTTGAAGGGCAGCGCAGCCACCAGCGCATTCATGGCATAGAACAGCGCAATCACGCCACCGGAACCAACCACAATGGCGACCAGTGCATTTAGAATGCGATTGAGATTTTCGGCATCTAGCATTTACTTTGGCCAACTCGACTCAATTTTCGACACGACGGCATCCACCTGAGCGCCGTTGACATAATCGACGATCCCACTCCAGAAAGACCCCGTCCCGACGGCCCCCGGCATCAGATCTGAACCGTCAAACCGAATGGCTTCAGCATTGGCTAAAATCTCAGCCTGCTTCTTCGCCACATCATCGGGATAAGCTTCTAGCGGCACCTCTTTATGGGGAGAGATAAAGCCACCGCTCTTAGCCCAAATGACGTGAGGTTCAGGGGTCGCCAAATACTCCATCAGCGCCTGGGCCTCTGGGGTATCGTTGAACATCCCAAACACGTCGCCTGCCACCAAGATCGGCAAACCATTTTTGGCATCGATCTCCGGGAAGGGAAAGACATCCACATTTTCGCCAGGGATGACGTCATCGCCGAAAAAGCTAGACACAAAGTTAGCCTGCCGATGGAGATAGCAGCGGGGTGGGTCATTGAATAACCCCTTCGGAGAATCGCCAAAGGGCGTACTAATAACGCTGACGGCACCACCCGAAATATATTTCGGATTGCGTACGATTTCACCAAACTTTTCAAAGGCCGCCTTCACAGGGGGCGCATCAAAGGGAATGTCGTGACTGACCCACTGGTCGTAGGTCTCCGGGCCAGCCGTACGCAACATAATGTCTTCAACCCAGTCGCTACCGACCCAGCCGGTCGCGTCGCCACTTTCCATGCCGAGACACCAGGGGGTTTCACCATCGGCCACAATCTTGTCGCTCAGGGCGATCAGCTCAGTCCAGTTGTTAGGAATTTCATAGCCCTTGGCGGCAAAGGCTTCTGGGTTGTACCACACCAAGCTTTTCACAGAGGCTCGGTACCAGACACCATAGGGCTTGTCATCGACGGTTGCCAAGTTCAGCCAGTCTTCTGGGTAGGCCGCTTCTAGCGCCGACGGCTCCATAAAGTTGGTCACGGGAATCAGCTTGCCAGACTTGGCAAAGTCCTGCATCAAACCGGGCTGCGGAAACATGGCAACATCGGGGGCATCACCGGCTTCAACACGCACGGGCAGAAGAGTGGCAAAGGCGTCTGTGCCTTCATATTCGACCTCAATGCCGGTCTTCTCTTCAAAGGGCACCAAGGCTGCTTCTAATTTGTCTTGCTGCTCACCGACCACGACCCCTAAGATCGTGACTGTTTTCTTATTGGGGTCGTCAGTGGACTCACAGGCGGTTAAACCCAGCAGGCTTATCCCGAGAAAAATCCTTACACACCAGTTAAATTTCATCATTACCTTAGCGAAACGATTGATATTTAATAAGCCGTTGCTAAAAGCGCTTATTTATAGGATTGACCTCCTGCTCCCGAGGGAGGTGTTGAAGGTCAAAGTTCCTCAAAATGAGGGATTGAGGACGTTGAATGCATTTCAGGCAGTTTTGAAGTCCTTTCGGCACTTAGTTTAGCAACACGCTGTCCTCTAATGCTGCTGCGAGGGTCGCCCCCCGACCTGCCACGCATAGAGCGTTTCCATCCATGGAGATTGCGTTTCTATATCGCAAGTCTCCGACATACAAGCCGTCACCACAATCGGATTTTTTCAGGAATTTTAGATACTGCAAACCACTGAAGGCGAAGGAACTTCGGCATCGTTCAGGCGCAGTCAGTTAAGAGACGCACTGAAGCATCAATATGAGCATGGGTCTCCAGACCGTCGGCCTACTCCCTTAGACTATTGAGAGCAAGTCCACCGCCACTTTTTGAGGAGAGGTTCCCGATGCCTGATACCCCGCTCCATGATCAATCTCTGAGTCTTGACCATCAGACATTCGCAGCTTTGTTAGCGACCACCGAGAATCTGTTGATTATTCAAGATCTAGATGGGGTTTGTATGGGGTTGGTTAAAGATCCCCTCACGCGGGTGATTACATCTGACTACGTTCGGGCGACGAATGCCTTTGATCAGCACTTCTACGTCTTAACCAATGGTGAGCATATCGGTCAGCGGGGCGTTAATCACATTGTTGAGAAAGCCTTCAAAGATTCTTCAGTCCCTAATTATCTGCCGGGACTGGCAGCAGGCGGTATCCAGTGGCAAGACCGAGAGGGGGCTGTATCACATCCTGGCGTGAGTGAGGCAGAGCTCGCCTTTCTCCAAGCCGTTCCAGACCGCATTGCGAGGCAACTCCACGACTTTTTTCAACAATATCCAGAGATACTAGAATCACGCATTCTAGAAGAGTGTATTGCTGCTTCTGTCCTGGATAACAAAGCGTCACCCACGGCCAATCTCAATACGTTCTATGCCCATCTCCAAGATGCTCCAGAGGTATACGTGGCACTTCAGAAAAACATAAAGGCCCTCATTGATCGGCTACTTGCAGAAGCACAGGAAAAGGACTTAGGGGATTCTTTCTTTGTTCACTATGCTCCCAATCTTGGACAAGATTCGCAGGGGCAAGAGCTCATTTGGTTTGCGGGTCCAGAGGGTTCAGGAACGACAGATTTTCAATTCATGGTTCAAGGAGCGATCAAAGAAGCAGGAGTGCTGGCGCTGCTCAATCGCTATATCTTTAACCGCACAGGAACATACCCACTCGGGGAAGGCTTCAACGCTCGACAGGCACCGAGTGATCGCAACGCCTTACTAGACCTAGTAAAAACCAATTTTGATCCCGATCAGATGCCAACAATCATTGGCGTGGGCGATACGGTCAACAGCCAAGTCGTTGAGGAGTCAGGACAGATCGTGGTGCGGAGAGGGGGAAGCGATCGCAACTTCTTAACGCTGATCCAAGACATTGGCGGCCAGTTCAACACCGGCAACCTCACGGTTTACATCGACAGCAGCGCCGGAGAGGTCAAAAACCGTAAGCCCCTGAAGCTAGAGGGCGGCACCGTCATCGAAGGACCCTGCGATCCCCAAGATACAGAAGACCCGCTGCAGCTTAACATGGCCTTCCCTGACGGTCATTTGCAGTACTGCAAAATATTTCAGCAGGCAGCAGCAGCCAGAGCAGCGAAGACATCGGCCTAGCTGCGGACTGTATAAAGACAACCTTGTATAAACAACGGGCACGCTCATATACACAGATACAGGCGTGCCTATGATTTAGGCTTTAGCCTTGCGAGGCTGTTTCTTGACGTGCTTACGCTTGCCTGACTTGTGGCTAGGCTTACCATGGTCAGCGTTATATCCGCCACCGCCAGCCCCGACGCTAATCTTGAGCTGCTGCCCGCAGACCCGCACCTTCTTGAGATGCTTGACGGCGGCGTCTGGCATGTCCTCTGGCAGGTACACGGTGCTGAAGGTGTCGAAAAACTTGATTTGACCGATGTAGGACGGTGCAAGGTTGATCTCGTTTGCGATCGCACCCACAATATTCTTCGGCTTCACGCCATGCTCGCGGCCCACCTCAATCCGAAACTGCTGCATCGGTACCTGAGAGCTTTTGCCTAGATCTGCAGCCCAGTTCCCGGCCGTAAACGCACCGTCTTTTTGGATCTCCTTTTCAGAAGGAACGAGAGGCCGCTCTCGTTGAACAAGGTAGGCCAAAGCCGCTGCAATCTCGCGCAGGCTGAGGTCTTGATCCTGCTGATAGTTGCTCACCAGATCTTCAAAGAAGCCGAGATCCTGATCTTCAATGGTATCGGTGATCATCTGCTTGAACTGCACAATCCGGCGATCGGCAATATCAGCATGACTAGGAATCTTCATCGGCTGAATAGGCTGTCGCGTTGCCTTCTCAATGGAGCGCAGCATCCGTTTTTCACGGCCAGAGACAAACAGAATCGCATCGCCGGTGCGACCGGCTCTTCCCGTACGACCAATGCGGTGGACGTAGGTTTCAGTATCGTAGGGAATATCGTAGTTAATAACGTGGCTAATGCGCTCAACGTCTAAGCCCCGCGCCGCCACATCCGTCGCCACAATAATATCGAGACGGCCACTTTTGAGGCGCTCAACGGTTTTCTCCCGCAGCACCTGACTGACATCGCCGCTCAATACCGCGCTGGAGTAGCCCCGCGCCTCTAACTTCTCGGTCAGTTCTGCCGCCATCACTTTGGTCCGCACAAACACCAGCATGGCGTCGAAGTCTTCAACCTCTAGGATGCGGGTGAGGGCATCGAGCTTCTGGAGACCCTGCACCTGCCAGTAACGCTGCGTAATGCTGGCAACAGTGGCGGTCTTGGATTTAATCTTGATCTCTACTGGATTGTTGAGATGATGCTGAGCCACCCGGCGAATGGCGGACGGCATCGTGGCAGAGAAAAGAGCGACCTGTCGCCCTTTGGGCGTCTCCTCTAGAATAGTTTCAACATCTTCAATGAAGCCCATCCGCAGCATTTCGTCAGCTTCATCAAGGACAATAGTCGCAAGACTGTCGAGCTTGAGAGTGCCGCGCTTCAGGTGATCGATCAAACGTCCCGGCGTACCGACAACGGTATGGACGCCCCGCCGCAGCTGGCGCAGTTGAGTGCTGATGTTCTGACCACCGTAGAGGGTCGCAATCTGGAACCCACTCAGATGGCGAGCATAGCCCTGCATCGCTTCAGCGACCTGAATTGCCAGTTCGCGGGTGGGGGTCAAAACTAAGATTTGCGGCTGCTTGCAGGAGAGATCAACGCGGCTGAGCAAAGGCAGAGCAAAGGCTGCGGTTTTGCCCGTGCCGGTCTGGGCTTGCCCTAGCAGATCGCGCCCTTCCAGTAAGGGGGGAATGCTTTGCGCTTGAATAGGAGACGGAGCTTCATAGCCAGCGTCGTCGATGGCTTGCAATAGGGGAGGTGCGATCGCAAGATCAGCGAACCGAGGCATTGTTGGGGTATCAGACATGAAGTACAGAGATAGAAGAACAGCCCGCAGCGTCACAGCCGCGTCGGGCAACAGTTGAGGACCTAAACCGATAGGCCCTTAAGAAGGGTGAGCTTATACCTGGGCCAGCTTGTGGCGACGGAATGACCCAGCTCACCGGCTGCAGAGAACTTTCCAATCATAGACGATACCCCAGTTATTTGCAGCCATAGTAGAAACAGAAGAAACTAAGTCACAGTCAAGCCAGTCCTAATATTCAGATGGATCTGGAGAGCAATGATCATGAATTTTAAGTCTCTCTTCTGCGGCGTCCTGATCGCTAGTTCGTTGATGACATCGACAAAGGCGGTCGCCTGTTCCTGGATTGCCCCACCGCTAGTCGGCTACGTATTAAATAGTGAAATTGTGGTGGTGGGCACCGTCATCCAAGCCAGCGAAACGACAGCAACTTTAGCTGTTGAGTCCTATCTCAAAGGCGAGCATCGAGAACCCAAGCTGTTGATTGATAATCAGGTTTACGATACGGGCCCCTCCTGCACACCGTTAACACCCATACAGGGGAATCGCTTTTCCCAAGGCCAGCAGATACTAATGTTTTTGGACTCAGAACCACAGTCACAACTCTGGTATCCAATTGGCGTTAGCGATGAGGCTGCGTTTCCGGTGCAAGAGGGTCGCTTATTACCCGGTTTATATCCCTACCTTTTCCTGAAGCACGACCATCGGCATGTCTCTGAGGAAAGTATGCTGAAACACATTCGAGAAGGAAAGCCGGTGTCTTCGTTGGCGGAGGCCAAAGATGCGATCGCAAACATTGCCGGACCTAGCGTCGAAATCAAACAGCAAAAAACAAACCAGCAATCACTACTCTTCCTCTTGGAGCAGGAGCAGTTGTTATGACGGTCAGCTTAGCGATCAAGCAGCATCAAAAAAAGACTTGAGTTCAGTAAACGCGGTTATAGATTTGCGTCAGGTGCAAAAGGCGATCGCGAATCTCATCCGTCAAATCGTGGGTGTCATAACGCCAGACCCAATTTCCGCCCGCCGTACTCGGGAGATTCATCCTGGCATCGCTGCCCAATCCCAACAAGTCCTGTACCGGAATAATCACTTGGTTGGCAACAGAACGCAGGGCTAGCCTGACTAAATCCCAATGAACTCCCTCGTCAGAGAGTCCGCCCACATAATCAGAAACGATCTGCTGCTCATCCGCTGAGATCGATGAAAACCAGCCTGCCGTCGTGTCGTTATCGTGGGTGCCCGTATAAATCAAGCAGTTACGCGGGCAGCTATGGGGCAGATAAGGATTGCCTGCACCAGAGCCAAAGGCGAAGTGCAAAATTTTCATGCCCGGGAAGCCAAATCGATCCCGCAGTGCCTCAACCTCTGGCGTAATGATGCCCAAATCCTCCGCCAAAATGGGCAAGCGGCCCAACTCATTGTTGAGAGCCTCAAAGAGCTGCACACCCGGTGCAGGAACCCACTCACCATTAATCGCCGTATTTTCCCCCTGCCGGATCTGCCAGTAGGATTCAAAGCCTCGGAAGTGATCCACCCGAATGAGATCAACATAGTCAAGCATGGTGCGAAAGCGCTGCAGCCACCATTTGAAACCATCCGCCTGCATCCGATCCCATCGGTAAATAGGGTTGCCCCAAAGCTGCCCGGTCTCGCTGAAATAATCCGGCGGCACCCCGGCCATCAAGGCAGGCTCCCCCGTTTGCGGATCGAGGTGAAACTGCTCTGGATTCGACCAGACATCAGCGCTATTGTGGGCGACGTAAATGGGAATATCCCCAATAATCTGAATACTGCACTCGTTGGCATATTGCCTCAGAGACGACCACTGCCGAAAAAACTCAAATTGCAGAAACTTATGCAGTTCAATCTCGTTAGCCAGCTTACTCTTCCACTGCCTCAAGGTCTCTGGATCCCGATGAACTAATCCAGGCTCCCATGTGTTCCAAGCCATGCCCCGATGCACAGCCTTGAGTGCCATGAAGAGAGCATAATCATCAAGCCAGTGGATCCGCGTTCGACAAAACTCAGCAAAGGCTTGCCGGGTCGCAACGGTTGCGACCCGGCGAAAATTCTGGAACGCCTTTAACAGCAAAGGCAGCTTAATCTGATCCACTAGCTCGTAGGAGACCGTACCCGGACGAAAGCCGACTCCCACCTCTAAATCCGATGATTCCAGCAGTCCTTGGTCCCGCAGCCGTTCAAGGCTAATGAGCAGAACATTTCCGGCCATCGCCGAATAGCTCATGTAGGGAGAATGTCCAAAGGCAGTGGGCCCTAGCGGCAATACCTGCCAGAGTCGCTGACCACTTTGATGCATAAAGTCAACGAAATCATAGGCGGCTTGGCCTAGATCGCCAATTCCCATAGAACCGGGTAGAGACGTGGGGTGTAGAAGAAGGCCGCTGGCTCTCGGGAAAGGCATGGAACACCCATAATAATTGGTCAACGCTCACAACTCATACC
Source organism: Acaryochloris thomasi RCC1774 (assembly GCF_003231495.1). NCBI lineage: Bacteria > Bacillati > Cyanobacteriota > Cyanophyceae > Acaryochloridales > Acaryochloridaceae > Acaryochloris > Acaryochloris thomasi. The sequence goes on along the minus strand of NZ_PQWO01000002.1, from coordinate 85,615 downwards.
ACATTTATAATGGTTGGCTGCAGTTAAATAATTCGGCCCCAGAACAGATCTCGAGAACAACCTCGTTAAACAGCAAGAGCATGACCGCACAGCCGAGAATCTGTAAGTCAGGATTTTCTAATAAATATTCATTCAGAGGCGCAAAAGCTCCAACAAGTTGCAGAAGCGAGATAAATCAACTTACTCCAGCTGCTCTAGTGCTTCATCAGTTTTTTCAATCGCATCGCGATTGCCCTGCTTTTGATAAAGCTGACGGGCCATTTTGAGCGCTTTGATGGCCTCTTCTTTGCGATCCCGTTCGATTAAAGCTAACCCAAGACTGTAGTGTGCTTCGGGCTTTTGGGAATCAGCATTAATAGCTTGACGATAGGCCACCACTGCGGCCAGATCATTGCCACGAGATCGTTCAATATCTCCCTGCCCAATGAGAGCATCAGCATATCGAGGCTCAAACTGCAGGGCTTTTCGATAGGAGGCCATCGCCTCATCAAGCTGGCTCTGCTGGCTGAGTAACTGCCCGATGCGGTAGTGAACGCGACTGTTACGCGGGTCAAGACTCGCCGCTGATTCAAGGGCTGCTAAGCCTTCAGTGACCTTACCCTGTCGCAGGTAGGCCATCGCTATGTTGATCTGAATATCGCCCGTATTGGGTGAAAGCTTCGATGCTTCTTGAAAGGCGGCAATCGCTTCCGGCAGCTGGTCCTGCTGCAGCAGAATCCGACCTTTAGCATCGTGGGCTTGCCAGTCTTTAGGTGCGATCGCAACAATTTTATTAAAGGTTTCAACGGCCCCCTCAAAGTCTTTTTGGCGGCTCTGAATCACGCCGAGTCCCTCCAGCGCCTTCAGGTTTTTAGGGTTGAGCTGCACAGCCTGACGATAGGCCTCGGCAGCCCCTTCGTTGTCACCCGTGTTGCCGAGGCTATAGCCCAGAGCGTAATGAAAATTGGCGTCTTTGCCATCAATCGCAATGGCCTGACGATAGGCCTTTGCAGCCTCATCATATTCACCCAGCTTTGCCTGGATATAGCCAATCGCAGAAAAAATCCGGGCGTTTTTAGAATCGAGCTGAGCCGCTTGCTGATATTTCGTCAGCGCAGCCGGCAAATCTTTCTGCTCGACAAGCTTTTTTCCCTCTTGAAAGAGCTTGAACAGCCGTTCACTGTTGGCCTGACTTTGAGCCTGAACGGGCGCGGAGAGCGGCAGCACTATACCACCGCTCAAAGCCAAACATAGCCCCATTAAAACGACCCGAGAGTAACGCACAAATGTCTCCTATATCTCAACCGCAGATAGTCATAAAAAAGCAACATACTTCATGGTTTTTAACCCGTCCTTAAAACAAAAGGCACCTTTGACTAGAATTCCCCAAGTTTGGGTTACACCAGAAGTACATCTAAATTAAGTCTCTCCCCATAAAGACTTAAATCTTGCCGTTCTAGTTTCAAGTTTGGCAGATTTTCCGCTGAATACGATGTCAGGACGGTTATCTATAGTCCATCAGCGAGGCAATTATGACCACTTTCCGCAATATTGCGATTGTGGGTCCTTACTCTAGTGGTAAAACTACCCTGTTGGAAAGTCTACTCTACGTTAGTGGAGTGATTACCCGTAAAGGATCCATCTCAGACAAAAATACGGTGGGTGATGCTGCGGCAGAAGCCCGCGACCGCCAGATGAGTACAGAAGTAACGGCTGCCAGCCTTGAGCATGGCGGCCTTTCTTTTAACTTTTTAGACTGTCCCGGTTCTGTGGAGCTACTCCAGGAGACGTTGAACGTCTTGGTAGGCGTGGACGCCGCCGTGGTGGTTTGCGAACCCGAACCCGATCGCGTTTTAACCCTGGCCCCCCTATTTCAAACGCTAGATGAATGGGAAATTCCGCACCTAGTATTCATCAACAAAATGGACCGGTCCCACACTGAGTTCAATGAGGTATTAGCGGCGCTCAAGCAAGTCTCCGGTCGACCGCTGGTGATGCACCAGTATCCAATCGGCAATGGCGAAACGCTCACGGGCTTTATCGATCTCGTCAGTGAGCAAGCCTACCAGTACCATCCTGATGCCGCCGCCGATCCGATTCCGTTCCCGGCAGAGCTGAAGGCGCAGGAGCAAGCGGCCCATGCAGCCATGCTAGAGACGCTGGCTGACTTCGACGATCATTTACTAGAAGAGCTTCTAGAAGATGTAGAGCCACCCCAGGAAGAAGTGCTGCAGGACTTTAAAGCAGAGCTAGGGGCAGACCAAATTGTGCCGGTGTTCATCGGCGAAGCGGACAAGGAGTTCGGAGTTCGACCGCTCTTAGATGCCCTCGTCAAAGAAGCCCCCGATTCAAGTGAGACCGCAGCCCGTCGTGGCCTCCATGCAGAAGCAGAGCGCCCTGTGGCGCAGGTCTTGAAGACATTCCTGTCCTCTCAAGGTGGGAAGCTATCGCTGGTGCGGATCTGGCAGGGACAGCTCAACGACGGGATGACACTCAATGAGGCGCGGATTGGTGGCATCTATCACTTGACAGGTCAGCAGCAAAAAAGCACGCTTCAGGCTGAGGCGGGCGAGATTGTGGTTCTCAGCCGGATGGAACCCATTAAGACCGGCGATACGCTGACAGTGGCGGGTAAGGCGCTGTCGCTGCCGAAGGCCAATCCATTAGAGCCAGTGTTCTCTTTGGCAATTAAGCCGGAGAACCGGAAGGATGAGGTGAAGCTAAGCGGTGCGATCGCAAAGTTGATCCAAGAAGACCCCGGCCTTTCTTGGGAGCATCGGGACGCCACCCACGAAATGATCCTTTGGGGCCAGGGAGACATCCATCTTCAGATTGCCAAGGATCGCCTGGGCCGCAAGTTCAACCTGCCCGTTAGCACCAACACCCCCCACGTCCCCTATAAAGAGAGCATTCGCAAAGCCGCCCACAGCCACGGTCGCTACAAGCACCAGACCGGGGGCCACGGACAGTTTGGCGACGTTCACCTTGACATCCAGCCCCAGTCTCGGGGTGAGGGCTTCCGGTTTCAGGAAAAGATTGTGGGCGGCTCTGTGCCTCGGCAGTACATTCCTGGCGTCGAGACCGGCGTGCGGGAGTTCCTGCGGCAAGGAACGCTAGGCTTCCCAGTCGTAGACGTGTCGGTCACCCTCACCGATGGAGCCTACCACTCCGTCGATAGTTCAGAGCAGGCCTTTAAGCAGGCGGCTCGGATTGCCATGCAGTCAGGGCTAGCGAACTGCGATCCGGTCTTGCTGGAGCCGATTGAGCGGGTAACGCTCTCGACCCCGGCAAGTTTGACGTCTAAGGTACTGGGCGTGATCACTCATCATCGCGGTCAGATTCTGGGCTATGAACCCAAGAAAGACTGGAGCGGCTGGGATGAGATTTCGGCCTATCTACCGATGGCGGAAATGCAGACTTTGATTATTGAGTTGCGATCGCAAACCCAAGGCGTCGGCTTCTTCAACTGGCAAGATGATCATCTAGAAATCGTCCCCGATAAAGTCGCAGAACGAGTCCTTACTCAGGTTGAAACAGCCCCCGCTGCTTAACCAAAGATTAAAACTCAAAATTAGGGGTTGCAGCTTGGGATTGAGTCGGCTATGCTCAAGGCCAATCACAGGCCGCAACCTACTCCATGCAACCGCTACGGGCAGGTCTATGGTCAGGATTATTTTGCAAGGCAAATGATTTAAATCACCGGACCCTCCGGCCAAAATCACAGCCTGAAGATTCATCAATATCTATGCTGTAAAACATAGGTTCTAGACAGACCGAAAAGTCAAGCTTTTTGGTGCTTGGAGTACGTTTTTGGCGCTCAATGAGTAATAATACGTACTGAGGAGACAAAGTTCTGGTGTGTGAGGAAAGTTGCCCGTGGCGTTTTTATCTAAGGATGGCCGCTCGACCCGTGTATCTGAAGGGTTGAGCCAGCCTCATCGAGGGCGTAAATCACGCCAGCAGTTGCCCATCGGCGTTTTTGACAGTGGCTCAGGTGGACTAACAGTCCTTAAAGAACTTCAGGCCCAACTGCCCCGCGAATCTTTTCTCTACTTTGGCGACACCGCCAACGTTCCCTACGGCACACAGCCACAGGCCAATATCCTCGGCTACTCCCGACAAATCCTAGACTGGATGACGCAGTACCCAGTCAAAATGGCAATCATGGCCTGCAATACCAGTTCAGCCCTAGCCCTAGACGCAGTTCGCTCTGAATTCAGCATTCCGATTCTCGGGATTATTCTCCCCGGCGCCCGAGCAGCGGCGGTCCAGGGAAAGCGTATCGGTGTCATTGCCACACCCGCAACCGTTGCCAGCGACAGCTACCAACGCGCTATTTTAGAAAAAAATCCCCAGGCAGAAGTTTTTCAAGTGGCCTGCCCTGAATTTGTCCCTCTCATCGAAGGCAACCTGATTCATGAACCCGCCACTCTTGAGATTGTGCGGCAGCGCTTACAGCCTTTGCTAGAGGCCCAGATTGATACCCTTGTATACGGCTGTACCCACTATCCTCACCTTGCCCCTGTCATCGAAGAACTGCTGCCAAAGTCTGTTCATATCGTTAATCCAGCCGTCCGGATGGCCGCCGCCACGGCCCAAGAATTGAGCATTTTACAGCTACATACCAGTCGTCGTCCCCAGCGCCCCAGATTTTTTGTGAGCGGCTGCCCGAAACAATTTGCCGACCTATCAAAACAATGGTTAGGCAGACGTCCTTGGGTTGACCAAGTGATTTTTGCCGACGGGCCAGAAACGACCCCAGAGATCTCGACAGCGGATGCCACTGCTGAAAAAATAGTTTTATAGTTCTGTCTCAACCGCGCAGCTAATCTGTCAAGATTAGCAAAGGAGTTAGGGGATCGGCGGTGGTCGATCATTGTTCTCGCGTGAGGCAAAGCTCTAGCTGGACGTTCTGTGACACCTCAAATCATGCATATGCTTCATCAACGGTTCAGACAAGCCCTCACATTTGCGTTGGGTCTGATGCTGTCCTTTAGCCTATGGGCCACCGTTTCTCCACCCGCAACCGCTGCTTTGCCCCCCGGTAATGCAGTCAACGATCCAAGAGCTTTGCTGCGGCTTTCTTTGCCCCTTGAGAATGAAGATATTCGCAAAGTGCAGCTCTATCTAGAGGGAACGTCACCGCAACTGCGGGGCAAACGCTGGACAGAGATCTCGAAGGATCTCGACAAAGCTTCTTCTTCTTTGGCAGTGAGGAAGGCAGGCATTATCGATGATGTACCTGCGGCAGATCGAGATAAAGCCGAGGCCCTGATCGAGCAGATTGGGACTGGGATCAGCGAACTTAAAACGCTAGCTGCACAGCAGGATCCGCAGCCCTTCAAAGATGCGAGAGCACCTGTGCTTAGGAACGTAGGCGATTTAGAAGAAATGATGGTGCAGGGGTACCCCTTCGAGGTGCCAGCAGAGTACAGTAACCTACCGCAGCTTAAAGGTCGAGCAACGGTGGTCATTGACACCACAAAGGGACCAATGACCGCGATTGTAGATGGCTACAGCGCTCCGGTCACAGCAGGAAATTTTGTCGATCTCGTCAAGCGCGGCTTCTATGACGGCTTGCCGTTTACGCGCACAGATTCTTCTTACGTCATTCAAACAGGTGATCCAGAAGGCCCAGAGCAGGGCTTCAAAGATCGCACGATTCCCCTAGAAGTTTTAATCGAAGGCGACTCTGAACCCATCTATGGGTTTACGACGGAAGAGCTGGGTCTCTACCCTGCCAAACCCGCCTTGCCTTTCTCCGCCTATGGAACGATGGCCATGGCAACGTCTCCTGATGACGCCAATAGTGCTTCTTCTCAGTTTTTCTTCTTGCCGTTTGAAGCTGATCTAACCCCCGCAGGAGCCAATCTGCTGGATGGTCGCTATGCTGTGTTTGGCTATGTCGTTGAAGGTCAAGAGGTCCTAGGAGAGCTGACGAAAGGTGACAAGATTAAGTCAGCAAAAGTCGTAGAAGGTTTAGAGAACTTGGTCTAGCTCAGGATGTCAGAAACGGTTGCTGAGTTAGGGGAGCAGGCTATTCTGCAGCGACTGCAACCCTATTGCTCTCGCGACAAGCTGGGCGACGACGCAGCCGTTCTAGAACCACAGCCAGGTTTTTTGCTGGTTATCTCGACAGACATGCTAGTCGATGGGGTGCATTTTAGCGATCGCACCACATCTCCCTTCGATATCGGCTGGCGTACGGCTGCGGCCAATCTCTCTGACCTCGCCGCCATGGGAGCAACGCCTCTAGGATTAACGGTCAGCCTAGGGCTACCGCCCGCCCTGTTGGTTGCCCAGCTCGAACAGATTTATCAGGGCATTCGCGACTGTCTACAGCATTACGGCACCACAATCATTGGCGGCGATATTTGCCGTAGTGATTGCCTAACGCTGAGTATGACCGCGCTGGGGCAAGTCAGCCCCCAGCAACAAATCCGCCGCACAACGGCTCAACTCGGAGACGCGATTTTAGTCACAGGGGCACACGGTGGCTCTCGAGCAGGTCTAGAAATTTTACTTAAACCTGAGTGGGGCCAGTCACTCAGCGAGGCAGAACGAACCGCACTGTGTCGCATTCATCAAAGACCTCAGCCCCGACTGGACGTGTCACCGCTACTGCGACAGCATTACCCTGAGCTGTGCGTCACAGGAATGGACAGCAGTGATGGACTAGCGGATGCAATTTTACAGATCTGTCGGGCTAGCGGCGTCGGAGCCATTCTAGACCGTATCCCCATTCCGACTTGTTTACAAACGATAGCCCCAGAACAAGCGCTTGACTGGGCCCTCTACGGTGGTGAAGATTTTGAACTGGTGCTCTGTTTGCCTGCAAACGCTGCAGAAGCGATGGTGAATTCCCTCGGAGACAGCGCTCAAATCATTGGCCAGATTGTCAGGGGTAGCGATGTGCAGTTCGTTGACCCGCGAGGCATAGAAGCTCCTCGAACGCTATCGCTCAGTCAAGGCTTTCAGCACTTCGAGACTTCAACAACCGACGAAAGCCCATAGTGCGTTTTGATGCATGAAGTCTATGCTTTGGCCTGCACTTTATTGGTAATCCAGGCTGATTGGTAAGGTGGCAGACTGAACTCATACATTCCCTCTGGGATGACGGTATCGCTAATCAGATCAAACCAAGGATCGATGCCGATGAGGTTAATGTCTCTGAGATTCAAGACTTGGGGTCTCGGCGTCAAATTGTGAATGGAAAAGATACTCTGATCTCGACCGATACTCTGTCGCCAAAAGCCAAACAATGCGGGCTGTAAATGCAGCGTATATTGGGTCGCGTTGGGGTGAAAAGCGGGCTGTTGACGTCGGAGTTGAATCAATCGAGAAAGATCGCGAAGCACAAGGGACTGAGCCGAGTCTGGTGTCTGGAGCTGGGCCAGCAGGTGATCATAATTCCATTGGTGGCGATTAATGGATCGCTTCCGTCCCGTCCGCTGTACTGCTTCATGGTCATTGGAGGTCGCCAGCAAACTATGGATATAAAAGGCCGGAATTCCCTCTAAAGACATCATGATGGTTTGAGAGCAGAGAAAGCGAGGGATCTGCCACTCATCTTCTCCCTGGGCCGTGCCTTTCATGGCATCAAATAAAGAGATATTGACCTCATAGGGGCTTTCGGAGCCATCTGCCTGGGCACGCATACTAATCTCGCCGCCAAACGCTTTCATACAGCGTAAAAAGGTCTCATATTCTTCAGCCTCTAATAACCCCTCTGTGGGTCGCATTCCCATACCGTCATGGGAGGCCGTGAAGTTAAAGTAGGCGCAGCCCAGAGGAGCGGGCGGCATACTCATCATCCAGGTTTTGAGGTGATCAGAGCGTTCCTGCAGCAAGGCATTGACCACCAATGGCGGCAGGCTAAAGTTGTAAATCAGGTGGGCTTCGTTGCGGTTGCCAAAGTAGCTCAGATTCTCGCGATTGGGGACATTAGTTTCAGTCACCAAGCTTGCGTCCGGCTTCACCAGAGCCACAATCTCCCGGATGAGTTTAATCAGCGTATGGGTCTCCTGCAGATGAATGCAGGGACTGCCTAGGGTTTTCCAGAGATAACCAATCGCATCTAAGCGCAGCAGCTTAGTCCCCGTGTTCAGGTAATGCAGAATGATACCAATGAACTCTAGCAGCACATCGGGGTTAGCAAAGTTCAGATCGATCTGGTCGTGGCCGAAGGTAGCCCAAACGTGCTGAGTGCCATCCGGTGTCTCCACCGGGCAGAGTAAAGCGGTATTGCGAGGACGCACCACTCCAGACACATCTGTTTCTGGATCGATGGCGATAAAGTAGTCGCAGCCCGGTGGCTGGCCCTGCTTAAATTGCTGGAACCACTGACTCTGACTGGAGACGTGATTCATGACCAAATCAGTCATCAGATCGAACTGCTCAGCGATGCGTCCGACATCCTTCCAGTCCCCCAACTCAGGGTTGACCTGCAGATAATCAATCACGGCAAAGCCATCGTCTGAGCTGTAGGGAAAGAAAGGAAGAATATGTACGCCCGTGAGCACGTCGCGCAGATAGTTACTCAAAAAGTCATGCAGAGTACGAAGGGGAGATTCTTTCTGATCTGATCTGAGGATGCTGTCGCCGTAGGTAATCAGTAAGACATCATCTTGACTCCAGCGGTCGATGGGATTGAGATCTCTCGCTGCGTTGCTGAGGTGTGGGGCAAGGAGAGTTTGGATGCGATCGCAAACCCCATCAACATCAATCCCCAGCGGCCCATAAACAGACTCCACAAGGGGCTTAACTCGCAGGACAAAGCGTTCGGACGGAGCTACAGACGCGACTTTATCCATAGGAGTCAAGATGGCAAACTTCAAAGAATAGTCACTACCGTAACTGGGACGCTTGTATTTTTGCAAGACCGGCGTGAGCAATTGAAACCAACTCTATCCAGTCGCCCCATGCTGTTCCATAAAGTTAGGGAGAGAATGGAAGGCAGAAGGCCACACGTAATGATTATTCATCCGTACAAGCAAAGCGGCTGACTGAATGGCCCCCACATCAATCGGGCCATAGATATGGGGAAAAAGCGAAGCCATCTTCAAGTGTGCATCGCCACCCGGCAGCGGCGCAGGAGCCTCAAACTTTAGAGGAGCAGTGAGCCGCAGCGGATCAATCTCAAGAACAGCCAGCGGCTCCTTGAGACTTGCAAAGTAGTCGTTTGCCACTGCCACAGTCGTAACGGGCGTCTCCGCGCAGTGCACAAACCCATCTAGCGCAAATCTTTGGGGCTTGTATGAAACCTCGGTTAGCCCAGACTGCAGCTCAGAGACAGGAGCAAGGTGATAAATACGGCTGTTTGGCATCGCGGCTTAACCTAAAAGACCCGTAAACCACCGCATTTCTGCTATGGTCCGCGTGAGTGGCAACAGTTTTTAATTACTGTCGTCTATTGTGTCATGTTCTCCCGATACACCCACGAATGAAGAAAGTTCTGCTCGCTTTGCTCTTGATTGTGCCCGGAATAGCAGGGATGGCTGTTTTCGGCCATTATGCCCTCCAGGACTGGGATCAGCTCCAGCAAGACTATGCAGAATTCAAGCGGGTGGTGGTAGCAACATCAGACCTGTCAACGCTGTTTAAAGCGAATGCAGCCCAAACGACTCAGCGCATCAACCTATTCGCAGACGGCACCTGGACCCTATTGAGCAGCCTTTTAGCCGCCATTGGCCTACATGGATTGCTCACCGTTGAATAATTCCGTTCCCAATGGGGAACCCTTAAGACTAACTATGGAGAATTTTTATGGCAAAGTGGAAGCTCATTGTTCCCGCTCTTCTCGGAGGGAGCGTCGTCGCAGGTGGAACAGCAGCCTACTTCTACTTCAAAGGCATTCCAGCTCAAGTTGGGATTGACCCCAGCGCCAGCGCCGCCATAGTGCCCGATGAAGCATTGATGACCGGCTTCGTTTCCGGAGATGATCAGGCATGGAGCAAGCTGAAAAAATTTGGCACTCCTGAAGCTCAGGCACTTTTCTCTAAGGGATACGAAGAGTTCATCGGCAGTCTAGAGAAATCTGCCACGGACCAGAAGATTGATGTCGAGAAAGATGTACGACCTTGGCTCGGCAGCATCATGGTGGCACTAATGCCATCAGAAAAAGAAGCTGAGCCGCAGTCCCTACTTGTTGTGGGTATCAAAGACAAACTGGCAGCCCTCAAATTCGCCAACAAAATGAAGGAGAATGCTGAATCCACCATCGAAGAAGAAGAGTACAAAGGCATTAAGGTCTTAGCTGATACCAAATCATCTTCATTTTTGGGCGTTCTAGAGAACCATTTGCTCATTACCAACGATCGCAAAACTCTAGAGCTTGCCATTGACACTTCCAAGGGTGATCCATCCCTTGCAACGCAATCGAAGGGGGCAATGGCCGATGCCCTGAAAGACTTCAATAATCCAGTTGCTCAGGTCTACATCCCCAACTACAGTGCTTTCTTTAAGCAGTTTTCCGCAGCATCCGCATCCCCTGTACCGCCTCAGGTGCTCGACCAGCTTGATCAGATTGAGTCCGTCGTTGTCGGCATGGGCATTGATGATCAGGGCTTACAGATGCGGGCAATTACAGCCATGAATCCCGAGACAAAGCAGTGGAACTACAAACCAATCCCCGGCAAGGTGATTGCGGAGTTTCCAGAAAATACGCTGGCCTTGGTCAGCGGCAGCGGCATCAGTGAGTCTTGGGCCACCAGCGTGGAGCAGCTCAATAAAGTGCCCGAGTTTAAGCAGGGACTAGATCAAACACGGCAGCAACTACGACAGTTCACCCAACTGGATCTCGACAAGGATCTTTTGGGATGGATGGATGGCGAATTTGCCCTCGGCCTCATTCCTTCCAAAGAGGGTCTGCTCGCCGATGTGGGATTTGGTGGGGCGCTGCTGCTGGAGACTAGCGATCGCAACACTGCCGAAAAGACCTTTGGCAAGCTAGATACCCTAGCCACGAAAAACCTACTACAGCTCAAGCAACGCGACATTGACAGCACCTCAGTCACAGAATGGCAAATCCCCGTCCAGGGAACCTTGGTCAGTCATGGCTGGCTCGACCAAGACACCTCTTTTATGGCGCTGGGTGGACCGATGGCTGATATCTTAGTTTCCGAGCCTGAGCGGACCCTGGGCAGCAGCAAAGTCTTTCAAGAAGCAACAGCCTCTTTCCCTAAAGAGAACTCAGGCTACTTCTACCTCAATATGGAGCAGGCCTCCGGCATCCTAGCCAGCAATCCACTCATCGCCCAAAGCGGTTGGCTCACGCCCGAAACACAGGCCATTCTCAAATCCATTCGGGCTGTCGGTGCCACAACCTCACAAATGGATAACTCCACCCTAAAAACAGATATTGTGATGACGCTCCAGCCGGCAAGCAAGTAGAGACAGAAGATTAACTGCCCTCAGCATCTCTGCAGTAGCTGTTTGCTATCTGCGCAGATGCTTGAATGGCGCTTGTGGCCGATTTAATGGTGTTTCACTCAATCTGACTGCACGGGCTGATGCTTTTGATGCCAGTTTTGGGCCTGCTGCCGGATCGCGGCCAGCTCCTCTGCTGCCATTTTGTCGAGATTCGCCAAGATAAAGCTCATGCGTCCTTGGGACTGAAGCTTATCTCGATGGCGATCTAAAAAGTCCCAGTAAAAAAAGTTAAATGGGCAGGCCGTCTCGCCGATTCGCACCTTGGGATTATATTGACAGCCCTTGCAGTAGTCGCTCATGCGGTTAATGTAGTTAGCCGACGCCGCATAGGGCTTAGAGGCTAGAACACCGCCGTCAGCAAAAAGTCCCATGCCGATGACGTTAGTCTGCATCACCCAGTCATAGGCATCGATAAAGGCTGCATGAAACCAATCTTCGACAGCCTGGGGCGATAGCCCCGCAATCAAAGCAAAGTTACTGAGCAGCATCAAGCGCTGAATGTGGTGAGCATAGCCGGTTCGCTCCACCTGGGATAGAGTTTGGTGCAGGCAGTTCATCTCGGTCTGAGCCGTCCAATAGAAATCGGGTAGCGCACGCGTATGCCCAAACCAATTACTCTGGCTATGATCGGCATGGTGGTAGAGGCCATGCATATACTCCCGCCACCCCAGCACCTGACGAATAAAACCCTCAACATTGTTAAGCGCAATTTGGCGTTCATGGTAGGCCCGCTCAGCAGCCTCAACCACCTCAAGGGGCTGCAGCAATCCTAAATTAAGATAAGGCGACAGTAGAGCATGCCACAGCGTGTCCTCCCCCGTGACCATTGCATCTTGGTAGGCACCAAAGGTCGGAAGTCGATGCTCAATGAAAGAATCTAGAACCTGTAGCGCCTGTGCCCGAGTGACGGCCCAACGAAAAGGTTGCGCGGCACCATAATTAGACAAGTCCTCCGATTCAACCCTGTCTATCACCTCCTGAGTAATCGTGTCTGGTTCAAACCACAGCGGTTCAGGAGGCTGGAGCTGCTTGGAAGGCGGCTTCCGATTTTCCTTATCGAAATTCCACTGCCCCCCGACGGGATGCTTGCCTTCCATCAAAACCTGAAAGCGCTTGCGACCCTCTCGGTAGAAGGTTTCCATACGCAGCGTCTTGCGACCCTCTGCCCAGTCTTGGAACTCAGCATCGCTCCAGAGGAAGTGGTTATTGAGCACGAGCGTTAGCGAGCAGGGCAACGCTAAAGACTGCAGAAATACTGCAAACGGGCGATCGTTGGGAGCCATTACCCGCAGTTCTGTGATCTGCTGAGCCTTGACCCAATTTGTGAGCGGTTTCACAAAATCTGAGGCAATCTCATAGGTAACCAACCACTCTGCCTGACGCAACTCTTCAGCAAAGTGACGCATGGCTGACCAAACTAAAATCAGCTTTTGTCGATGGTAGGGGCGCTCTTGCCCCTGCTGGGCCGACTCAATGAAAAGCACCGGTCCTTTTTCTTCACAAGTCCGTAGGGCAGCCTGTTCACTCCAGAGCTGATCACCTAATATCCAAACACCAATCGTCATCTCAATCTTAAAAACTAGCCAGTTCTGTTCCGGGTTATCTGGACAATCTTGACACAGAGTTCAGACCGCGACAGGACTTCGGAACAAAGGTATGGCATGAAGCTCCCTAGACAGAATAATAAAACTCCCCCAGCGCCTCCAAAATCGGAAGGCAGACCGGGGGAATACTGCTTTGAGAATGTGTCAATACAGACCGACGCTACCAGCTATGACGTTCTGCACAGGTCTTGAGAAAGACAGGTTTAAGATTAGCGTTATAGAATCTGCTCAAAGTCATTCAGTATTGATTGATAGGCCGTTGCGGCAACTTTTACATTTCTTTTGCTGGCGGCAACGTCTAGTTTTTGAAGATGATCCTGCAAATTTTGGACAGAGCGTCTGTACTGGGTCAGGTCAGATTTTGGCAATGCACCTTCTAATCGACTCAGACGGATCCCTAGCTCACCCAACGGACCACGGAGGAAGGTTTTAATACCATTCCAGTTCTGTGATTGAATGAGTGGCTCTAGCTCAGGGACGCGATCTTTAAGGGACTGCACACTATCGGTATAGAGCTGCACCTGGTCGCTTGCGGCAACGGCTGCTGGGGTCAAAGTATTGACGCTAGTGAGTAGCAGTAGCCCCGCCATGCAGACGGTGACCAAGAGTGATTTACAAAATTGCTTGAACTTGACTTTCATTAATTGATAATCCTTTGCACATTTGACATGAAGGCTCTCACGCCTATTCTCAGGTTAGTATGTGTTTCTGTAAACACACCTAAAATTTAAAAGGGCAAGACAGCAATCATGGGTGCTCACCGAATTCTGATCTGGTTTCGGAACGATCTGCGGCTCCATGACCATGAGCCGCTGACGCAGGCGCTGAGGCTGGGGGCACAGGTTATTCCCCTTTACTGCTTTGACCCTCGGCAATTTACGACGACGCCTTTTGGTTTTGATAAGACAGGGGCGATGCGATCGCAATTCCTCACAGAAAGCGTGACCGATCTCCAGAACTCGCTACGAGCTCTAGGTAGCAACCTAATCGTGCGCCACGAACGCCCTGAGATTGTCATCCCACAGCTTGTTCAAGCTTTAGATCTCTCTGCTATCTATTTCCACCGAGAGGCAACGTCTGAGGAACTGGCGGTCGCAAAAGGCGTTGAAGCGGCTGTCCAGATTCCCTGCCAGCGCTTTTGGGGAGCAACACTGTACCACCCCGATGATTTGCCCGTGGAGATCTCACGAATTCCAGAACTTTTCACGCACTTCCGTAAGCAAGTGGAAAAGCAATCGACGGTGCGCCCCAGCTTCCCGACACCCAAGAATCTGCCACCGCTGCCCAATATCGATGCAGGCGCAATCCCCACACTGTCAGCACTAGATTTATCGCCCGTTGAACCTAATCCACGCGCCGTACTGTCTTTTCAGGGCGGCGAAACGGCTGGGCGAGCCAGACTCCATGACTATATTTGGGGGCAGGACTGCCTCAGGCGCTATAAGCAAACCCGTAACGAGATGCTGGGGGCCAACTACTCTTCTAAGTTTTCGCCCTGGCTGGCCTTAGGCTGTCTCTCACCTCGTCTAATTTATGAGCATGTCCAATCCTACGAAACCGAACGGGTTCGCAATGACTCGACTTACTGGATGGTGTTTGAGCTGCTGTGGCGAGATTTCTTCCGGCTGATCGCGGCAAAGCACGGCACTCACCTATTCCGTCAATCCGGGCTGAGGGGACTTGATCTGCCCTGGCAAACCGATACTGACGCCTTTGAATGCTGGCGGCAGGGAAAAACGGGCTATCCGCTAGTGGACGCCAATATGCGAGAGCTGAAGCTAACGGGCTTTATGTCCAATCGCGGTCGTCAAAATGTAGCAAGCTTTTTGACTAAAAATCTGGGCATTAACTGGCAGTGGGGAGCAGAGTGGTTTGAATCGCAGCTGATTGACTACGATGTCTGCAGCAACTGGGGCAACTGGAACTACACCGCTGGAGTGGGCAACGATGCCCGAGAGTTCCGCTATTTCAATATTCTCAAGCAGTCCCGTGATTATGATGCGAAGGGAGACTATGTTCGTCATTGGCTCCCAGAACTGGCAAAGGTGCCTCGCGCCAAGGTCCATGAGCCTTGGCGGCTGACGGCAGAAGAGCAAGCGCGCCTGAACCTTCGACTCGGCCAGGACTACCCTCAGCCAATGGTGGATTTCCAGCAGTCGATTGCCGCCAATCAAAAGCGTTTTGCCGTTCAGCAGGGATAGTTTGATGGCCCGCTAACGTCTTCTAGAGTCTCCGAGAATGCCTGAGATTCTAAATTCCATATTGATATGCTGTTCAATACCCGACAACAGAAATGACAGAAGAGGGGAGAGCGCAATTCTCTGCAGATCAGAGCCAGCCTGGGCAACAGTGGCGAAGGCTGCAATAATTTTATTTAGTATTCCCAGAGAAAAAAGCATGGAATTCAATTACTCTTACCAGCAATATTTAGGCTTAATAGAGTTAATAAAAGCCACAAAATGATAAGATCAAATCAATAATAAAGGCTCGAATCTAATTCAAGAAATTTACTTTTTTAGAATTATTTTAATCTCAAGAATAATTCAAAGCCCTAGAGTCGCATCAAAGAACTTGACTTGAGAGCTAGTTAACCGTTAACACTGAATCAGGTTGTTGCACTAAAGCTCAAGACGCGACCCTACAAGCCTATTGGCGCATGCCAGTCATCCAAATGAACTGATTTTAGGCAAAGATAGGCTCATGGATTCCTCCTATAGCCGATAACGTATGCTCACGTTTTCTCTGAGCATGCAATTTAGATTTTCATGACGATCAAAATATAGAGCACCACAGATTGGAGTGCTTTTGTTAACCCACAAGCAAATTACAACGGGTATGGGAATCAAGCGTAGACAGTTTTTACTATTCGGAGGCACCGTATTTCTCAGCATCGCTTCTCCAAGATGGGCTGCAGCTAAATCAGTGAGAGAAATCCGCAAAATAGCCCGTCAGGTTACGGTAAAGGTAATTACCCAAGGTCCGTCTGGGTCTGGCGTTTTGATTCACAAGAACGGCTCGATTTATACCGTACTGACAGCAGCCCATGTGGTCAAAAACTCTAACCCAGAGGAAGAGGCCTATATCACGACCTATGATGGCGAAACTCACCCTCTCAACACCCAGATGGTCAAGATGGGGGCTGAAGCAGATATTGCGATCGCAACCTTCTCCAGCGACAAATCCTATCGCGTGACCAATGTGGGCAAGTTTAAATCCCTAGATGTCTTAGATGCGGTTTACGTGATCGGCTATCCTCTGGCCGACGAGGCAATCTCCGTTTCGACTCTTACCTTGACGCGGGGAGAGGTGGCTTCTATTGATAGCTTTGAGGACGGCTACGGCTTTTCTTATACAGCCGTGACCAAAGCAGGCATGAGTGGTGGCCCTGTTCTAGATCAAGGGGGTCAGTTAATTGGCATTCATGGTCGGGCCGCAGGACAGCGTCTCCAGGACGTTCGCATCAAAGATGGCCTTAATCTAGGTATTCCCGTAGACACGGCTATTGCAGCCTTTGGTTTAGGAAAAAACTATCAGCCCCCGACTGAGCCACCCGCCGAACCCGCTCAGGCTGCCGCAGCAGAAGAACCGCCCCCAGACGCTGCGCCGGAAACACCGTCAGCACCACAGCTATCCAGCTTTACCTTTGAGGTCTTGGGCGTTGACGACCAGGGCCAAGTGCGAAAACGTCGAATTCAGTCAGCCCAATATTATCGCCAGAGCCTCAAGGATACAGTGGACCTAGAGATGGTTTACGTACCGGGCGGGCAATTTAGCATGGGTTCATCCGTCACAGAAGCCCATCGGCAAAAAAATGAAGGTCCGCGACACACCGTCACAGTCCCTTCCTTTTTTATGGGGAAATACCCGATTACCCAAGCCCAATGGCAGATCATAATGGGGGACAACCCCTCGCAATTTCAGGGCGCTGACCTTCCAGTAGAAGGGATGAGCTGGCTAGCGGCAGTGGAATTTTGTCAAAAACTGTCTGCCGCCACGGGCCAAGCCTATCGCTTACCGAGCGAGGCAGAATGGGAATATGCGGCTCGGGCCAGCACCAACACACCGTTCACAATTGGCAAAACTCTAACCACAGCCTTAGCCAACTATGATGGCCGCTATACCTATGGTCGAGGCGCAAAGGGCACATTCAGGCAGACCACAACTAAAGTCGGAACATTTGCGGGAAATACCTTCGGCCTCTACGACATCCACGGCCAAGTTTGGGAATGGTGCCAAGACCACTGGCATGACACCTATGAGGGTGCCCCCACCGACGGTACAGCCTGGATCAACAGCGGGGAGACCAACACACGCCGAGTCAGGCGAGGCGGATCTTGGTATGAAGGCCCACACACCTGTCGCTCTGCATTTCGCTACCGCTCATCACCCGATTCCTCGCAGAACTCCTTTGGACTGAGGGTGGTTTGCCAAGCATTACAGTCGACCTCTTCAGTCGGTTACCGCTCATCCAAGCACCTTACAGTTCAAAGGGGATAGTTTTATGGCTCGACAAGGTCGATCAAATCCAAAGCCGGAGAAGGTTTGCTTGGTTTGCGATCGCACCTTCACCTGGCGCAAAAAGTGGGCCAACTGCTGGGATGACGTTAAATACTGCTCTGAACGCTGTCGCCGACGCTCCTCTAGTGCCGATTCAGATGCCGCAGACGCATCGTAAACAGCAGCGTCGCAAGTTAAACGATGCATTTTTCTAGATAGCTAAAATTAAAATCTCTCGACGCCCTTGCAGAGTATTTATACTTATTTCACGTCAAAGAATTATTCTATTAGATGAACTTCAGCTCTCAGGTTCTGCGAGACTTTACCGATACATCCGTCCTCAGAAAGCCCCATGAGCATGGATCACAAGTAGCGAGTCCTAATGCTCGCCGACACAATAACAGAGGCATAAATCAATATTTCTTTAAGCTTATTTACAAGAAGATCATTATTTTTTAAGAATGATGAGCAACGCATCTATAATTAGCGTTATCAATATGAAAATTCAATAAACCGACTGTCACTTCAACCTCTTTGAAAAGGTTTTACGCTCGCATGAACTCTCTTACCTCACGCTTACGTTCAAAAACCAGCCTAGCCGTTGCCCTCTATCTACTAACGGGTGCAAGCCTGGGGCTGTTTGCTCAAGCTCAGATGAACGCTCTGCAATTGGTTCAAAGTGGTCGTCCAACCGTCAGCAGCCGTTAAGCATCGCTCCAAACGATACTGTTAGAGAGCCATTCTTGTTAGTGAGGCCGGCCCCCGCTCTGACCTCACTTTATCTATAATATTTCCTCTCTAAGCGTCCCAGATGAAAGGCATCTAGGAACAATCTCAGCTTTGCTGAGAATTGAGAGAGCTTTTCATGAGGACCCTGAGAGCATAGTGCAGTCCCCACTCCGCCTAGCCTCTAGCCCATTCAGCTTCACGTTCAAGTGCATATTGAAGCGTTGAGCCAATCGCCATATTCAGCCAGTAGGGACGAATGGGTCGCTCATGCTGCTGGGCACGTTGCTGCTCACTTTGACGGGGAGGGCTACTTGATTTTGCTCTCTGTGGTGATTTTGAAATGATTGGGGTAGGCATGATTCTCAATCAGTTAGGATCGCTGGACCGCATCTTCACGCGTGCGCAACAAACAGCCACACTAGGAAAAACGCGGTGGGGCAACACTTTGCGCTTGAGGATGTGAAGAATGTCTGGTGAGTAGCTTGCCTTGAATCCGTGGGCTTGTCTGTATTCTTTCTGACATCTGGTGTACAGAAATGCCCAAGACGCGCTATTTTATGGGGAAATCAGGTGCAATGGGCGCAGCGTGATGCTTTCGCCAGATTTGGACCTTCGCGGGGATTTCTATCATGCCGATGAAGCCATCTGAATTGAGGCAGGTTCTAGGGCAACTTGAAACTGAATTTACGGACTTTTCTAATCACTCCACCGATGTCTACCAAGACTATCGCCGAGCGCTTAAGAAGGTTTCAAACCAAGCCGAGGCTGAACTGACCGAACGGCTTTCTGATTACGAACATCCGGGTGCGCGTCCCCTAGAAGCATTGGGGCATTGGTCAAACTGGCTGATTCCCTCACGCCTGCAGTGGGACAACCGCGAACAGAGCCTAGAGTGGGTCCGCAATCACCTCGCAGACGTCACAACCTTTGCGGTGGATGGCTCTCAAATTTTCCCCAGCAAGGACGTTTCTCCACCCATTGCGCTGGTGCAGGTGGGCTGGTTTGAGAATCCCCACTCTGCGGCAGGCGACTACCAGAAAGACATTCGCCTACTGGTGATGCCCCCTTCTGAGCTTCAGGTTAAACGAAACGGTCGTCCCCTCGATCGTCAGGTGGGGATGCGGCGCTTCCAGATGGAGGTAGAGCGGATCATTGAGTTTATGGAGGCTCATCCCCGATGCGATGACTGTCTGGTCTTCTTTGATGGCTCTTTGGTGGTCACCTTTGCTGAGGCGTTTGATCTGGAGTGTCGTGCGTTCTATGCCGAACAGATTGTGAATTTGCTGCGGGCCAGTGAGCAATATCGGGTGCCGGTAGTGGGCTATATCGATACGTCTCAGGCCTGTGATGTGTTGCAAATGCTGCAGTGCCTGGAGGTTTTGCCAGAAACAACGCTCCTCAACGATGCTCAGCTTTTAGGACCAGCGATGAAGTGGGGTGATCGCACCCCTGTGTTCTCCTGTGCCAGATCGGGCGATGCGCGGGGGCAGGGAATTTTGAGTTTATACGAGGAACAAGAAGATGCGATCGCATTTTTATACATGAAAGCCAACGACAATCCCCCCGTGCGTTTGGAGTTTCCCCGCTGGATTTTTGACGAAGGAAAATTTGACCGGATACTAGACTATATACGGGGAGAAATCATTATTGGTGGCGGGTATCCCTACGTGATTGAAACCGCTGATCAGGTGGCAGTGCTGCAGGCTTGCGATCGCAGAATGTTTTACCGCATGGTTCAGGACTGGTCTACTGAAGCCTCAATTAATATTCAGTTTTCTCGCAAGATGATCAGTAAGCAGCTACGACGTCGATAACACAGTGATGCCAATTGATCGGCTTCGAGCTGCTGTTGTGCTATTCGTAATGTTCTTGATCGTTGTCATCATGACCTACTGATTCATCGCTCAGTTCTGGCGATGATATCATCAGCAGCGACGTCTCATCTCTGAAGGCTCCTTCTGTTCTGTAACCACCTAACATCAGCTCTTTAATGTTTCGTTGGCGATAGGTAACGTTGAAGCCTATCGCCAGTTTTCTATTTCTAAACCTGAAACCCGCTGAAATTCTCGAACGTTAGATGTGACCGCGGTTAATCCATGAACGAGAGCAGTTGCAGCAATCAGAACATCGTAAGCTCCAATTGGCGTTCCGGCAGTTTTGAGTACACACCGAATGTGTGCGGCCTGTTTTGCTGATTTAATGTCAAAGGGTAGAACAGTCACAGAGGCCAATAGGCTATTAATCACTGATTGAATCTTGGCTGCTCGATTGGGGTTGAGCTTAAAACCGTAGTACACTTCCATGCAAGTTACGGCTGAGATGAAGATCTCGATTGGTGGCGTGGTTTTCAACTTCTGTAGCGTGTTGGGATCACCTCGGGAAAAGTCACTGATCACGCAGGTATCCAGTAAATAGGCCATTCCTCAAAGCTCTGGATCGGTGGGCGGCAATAGCTCATTGCGATAGGACTCATAAACAATCCCGTCGGTGCTACCTGAATAGGTCAAAACGTTATCAGGCCAAGCCGCAGGTAGATTCAACGTGGTCCACGCTTCTAACGCTTCTCGAATAATGGTGTTGCGTTTTTTCCCTTGTTGTTTTGCAAGAAGTTCTAGGCGTTCTACGAGCTGATCTTCGACGTAAACGTTAAAGTTCATGGGCGAACAGTTATAAGCAGTTATAGAAGATCATAGCATTCATGTTTTGAGCTGCAGTTGCAGAGATCAGAAGGCTGACTATTGCTCAGCGCGAAAGCCGTACCGCTCTTTCATCTGGAGGAGGGATAAATTTCTTTGATGTGCTCTTGGCAAAGCCACAGTACATCGCCTTCGGGGGTTTTGGTGCGCGTTAGGCCGCCCCAAACTTGATCGGGATCTTTTCGCTTGAGGAATTCGTTTAGGGTGCGTAGGGCTGCGCCGCTGATCTTGCGAGTTTTTAAGCTGTCACCCAGTACATTGGCTCTAGGGTCGTCAGGGTCGATAAAACTGCGGTTGTCATCGTCGAAGGTGATTTCCGGTAGCTTATCGATTAAGGCTTTGCTGAGGGCTAGGTCATTTTTGATCAGTTCGCTGTAGACGGGGGCTGAGATGTTGAGCCAGGGGCCGACGACGGGGGTGACGTATTTCAAAATGCCAAAGAGGCGGTTGAGGTGGGGGGCCATCGCTTTTAGCCATTTCTTGGGATTATCAATGGCGTAGAGGCCGCCGTTCTGTACCGGATGGAAACATCCGGGATGTTCGCAGTAGAGCTGGAGGTTGATGCGTTGGGAGCCGATATCTTTTTGCCAGAAGGAGCGATCGTCGGGGCGGAGAACAAATACGCTGGGACAGGGGGACTCAAGCTGCTTTTGCACGGCACGAATTTCCCGGAGTAGCTCGCGTTGTACCAGCTCTCGCAGTTCAGTAAACCCTTCTTCTATTGCGTTTTGAAGGTTATCAAAGCTTCCTTGGTTAGAGACGCGAAGTTTTTCGATCTCAGCGATCACGGCATCTTGGGTGGTGTAGTGAAGACCAAAGAGTAGGCGGGTGACTGAAATATTCTCCAGACATTGCTCACAAGAGATTGTTTCGATAGGGGGTGTGCGTTCTAGACGCTTAATCAGGTTGGCGTAGTTGAACTCGTGTTTACATTCTTCGTGGATCGGGTCTGGGCAAGGAATGAGGCGGGTAATTTTTAAGCCTGGATAGCGGCTGAGGGTGAGTTCAAAGCCTTCTCGCAAGACATCGAAAAAGCTGTGAGGCATAGGGCCACGGACTGTGAGGCGCACATAGTCAGCATTGGTGAGGGTATCGCGCTCAACGCGCAGGAGTCCAAGATGACGAGGATTTTCACGGTGATCGCCAAATAGGACGCCAGTGCGCCAGTGTAGATTTTGAGTGAACCGGTGTTGACGGGCGATAAACCAAGTGGGAATGCCTGCTAAGATTTCGCTGAGCTGAAATTTTATGGAAATCTCTTTGCAGTTCGGCTCTTGCTGCTTTTGCTGCCAGAGAGTTTGGAATTCGGGTGGCTCATATTCGAGGCGTTCAACCACCAGGCTTTTGTCGTCGGGGTCTTCAGGAATTTTGTAGGAGAGATCAAACTGCTCCATTAATTCGAGAAAGTGGTCGCGCAAGCTGGGGTGAAGGTCGTGCCAGAGTTCTTCCATACACTGACGGGTAAAAATGCCGTTGGCCTCAATCACCGCCTCGGCTGATAACACTTTGCTGATTTTTTGCGTTACCCATTGGGGTTTCAAAATGACCAAGTCGTTAAGCTCAGGATTATCTTGGAAAAAGAGAATGTCGCCTAGCTCATGCAGATAGGTGGCCAGTAAAGATTGGCTATCTTTAGAGACATTGCACTGCTTCATCTGCTCCCATAGCTGCTTGGGGGTTGTGTATTGGCCCTCTTCTTGGCGAACAGATTGAGCCAGTTGAAGCCAGGATTTGGGCCATAGTTCGCCCATCAGGGGTAAATCGGCTGCGGTTTGGGTAATGGACTGTTTGAGTGCCTGCACTCCATTGCCAGTTTTATTGCTGACTTCGAGAAGGGCACGGATTTGGGGAAATTGCTGCTTTAGATCTGAAAGGGGCAAGTCGGCGTCGCGTTCATCCGTCCAGGTGGCCACAAGAATGATGGGGGACTCTGGCGCGTTGGCGCGGATGGTTTTAAGCCAGTAGATTAGCTTCCCTTGCTCGTAGCCGAGACGGGCATTGAAGGTGAGTAGGAATAAAGAGCGATTGGTGAGGAAAAATTGGTGGGTGGCATGGTAGATCTCTTGGCCACCAAAATCCCAGGTGTTGAGGGTCATGGTGACATCCGTTTCATTCGGATGCTCGAGGTTAAGAGCTTGTATGTCAATCCCGTGAGTAGATGACTGCTGTTCTTGAAACGATTCGCCCCGTAGAGCACGGAGCAAAGAGGTTTTACCGACGCCACCTTCCCCAACCACTAGCAACTTGGATAGCCACTGGCGTTCGCCAGCCTCTTGTTGCTCCCGTAAGTAAGTTAAGATTGCCCGAGTTCCCTGCCTCAGCACTTCAGGTGGTGGAGACACCAGATGGCCACTGTTGGCGAGGTCAAGCTGTGTCAAATTGGCCAGTTGTCCCAATTCAGAGGGGACGGTCGTTAGCTGATTGTTGGCGAGGTTAAGCTGTGTCAGATTGGCCAGTTGTCCCAATTCAGGGGGGACGGTCGTTAGCTGATTGTTGGCGAGGTTAAGCTGTGTCAGATTGGCCAGTTGTCCCAATTCAGGGGGGACGGTCGTTAGCTGATTGTTGTAGAGGTCAAGCTGTGTCAGATTGGCCAGTTGTCCCAATTCAGGGGGGACGGTCGTTAGCCAATTTCTGTAGAGGTCGAGCGTCGTCAGATTGGCCAGTTGCCCCAATTTAGGGGGAAGCGTGATCAGTCGATTTACGCGAAGGTCAAGCCTTGTCAGATTGGCCAGTTGTCCCAATTCAGGGGGGACGGTCGTTAGCTGATTGTTGTAGAGGTCAAGCTGTGTCAGATTGGCCAGTTGTCCCAATTCAGAGGGGACCGTCGTCAGTCGATTTTTGCCGAGGTCAAGCTCAGTCAGATTGAACAGTTGTCCCAATTCGGGGGGGACGGTCGTCAATTGATTGCTGTCGAGGCGAAGCGTCGCCAGATTGACCAACTGCCCAATTGATGCTGGCAAACAAGTTAAACCAAATCTTGATAAGTCCAGTGCAGTTGCATTGGTTTCAAGAGCCTTCTGGATTCGTTGTTCTGCAATAGATTGCTGTGACGATGACATTGATGTACAACACAAGAAGGGTCAGAAAAGAATTAAATTGACTGGAAATTACCCAGCCTTTCGGTGATGAATATCGTAGACAATACATCTACTACGAAGCGCAGGTAATCCTCCGTCATTCCCGTTTGATATTAGTCATAGTAAAGCAAGTAATTCCAATACCTTTCCTATACCCTCAATGTCTTCACAATCCCTCCCCCCAGGCAACTTTGGCCTCCCCCTCATAGGCTAAACCCTCAGCTTCCTGTTCGACCCCAACTTCGCCCTCAAGCGGCAAGCCAAGTACGGTAACATTTTTCGATCGCACATCGCTGGTCGCCGCACCGTCGTCATGGCCGGTCCCGAAGCCAATCGCTTTATCCTCTCCTCCCACATGGATCATTTCTCGTGGCAAGACGGCTGGCCCATCACCTTCAAAACCTTGCTCGGGGAATCACTGTTTCTACAGGAAGGAGAGCAACACCGCCGCAACCGCAAACTACTCAGACCCGCTTTTCACGGCAGGGCGCTGGCAGGCTATCTAGAGACGATGGTGGAGATTAGCGATCGCTACTTCAAACAATGGGAACAGCTCGGCACCTTCGCCTGGTTCCCTGAAATGAAAAAGCTCACTTTCGAAATTGCCAGCATCCTTAGCTGTGATTACTACTCCTCTACTATGTAGCAAGACCAAAAGGACTCTCCCCCCAGAAGTGGAGCCACTGCGTTGGGCGGGTTTCCTGACTTGGAGCAAGTGGCATGGGGACCGGGGGGCGGATGCAGAGGTGCCCGCGGGCATATGCGAGAGGTCTATTGCATAGATCGATATCGATTTAGATCAGCCAACATCCGCGTTCTACTCAATTACGTTTAGCTCAAAACGACATCTAATAGGTTCGCCCTGACTTGCGGTGGTGCAGCGCTGTCTTCACATTCTGCTGTAGCACCTGTCCGTTCTTCACAACGGCATAAATGACCCAATGGTCACCACATTCCATGCGGTTCTCGACTTCACATTCTAGATAGGACAGCGCATCTTTGAGAATCGGACCGCCATTGTCAGCCTCCTCTGTTTCAACATCTGCAAACCGATCTTCGCCAGGGCCAAAGGGCTTCAAGAAATGCTTCATCAACCCCTGATAGTTGTCTTCTGGTAAAACATTGAGAACAAAAGAATTTTTCGTATACAGCAGAGACTCTACGGCCCGATCCTTTGCCACTGCCACCGTTAGACCCGGTGGCGTAAACGTGGCCTGAGACACCCAAGAAGCCAACATACCGCTGCTGACTTCGCCTTGCTGAGCCGTCAAGATGCACAGAGAACCGACAATTCGTCCCATTGCCTGCTCTGTCGGCGTAATCTGACTGCCCCCTAGCTTTGTGGTGCCCTGACGACGGGCTTTGGCCTTCTTCGCCTTTTTCAGTCCCTGAGCAAAGTCTGTTCCGGCCTCTTCACAGGTTTTGAGGGTGGCGGCGGTGGGCTTGAATTTAACCTTGATCGGCTCAAAGCCAAAGCTGTAGCCTGCATCCCGCAGCTTGTCCTGGAGCAAGTCAATGGCTTCTCCACTCCAGCCGAAGGAACCGAATACACCGACGGGCTTATCTTTGGGCACGGTGGAAAGCATCAGACCCAGCGCCGCTTGAATCTGAGTGGGCGCATGCCCCCCGAGCGTGGGAGAACCAATGATGAAACCATCGCACTTGTCTGCGGCAGCCTGAATTTCTTCGGTTGTGGCGGCTTCACAGTTGATCGACTCAACCTGAACTCCAGCTTTGGTGATCCCCCTTGCGATCGCATCTCCAATCGTCGCCGTATTACCGTAGGCCGAAGCGTACAGCACCGCCACCATCTCCGTATTCGTCTGCTGCTGCTTACCCCAATTTTCATAGGACTGCATCAGCTCCTGAACACCATAGCGGGCAATCGGCCCGTGGTCAGGAGCATACATACGCGCCCCCAAGGGCTTAATCTTCTCAAGGGCAGCATTCACCTGCCGGACGTGGGCCGCCATCAGACAATCATAATAGTAGCGCCGGTCTTCTCGCAGACCCGCTGCATCTTCGTCAAAGCCCGCCTCTCCACAGCGATGGGCACCAAAGAATTTATCACTGAATAAAATTCGAGTACGGGCATCATAGGTGAGCAAACTACCGGGCCAGCGCGGAGTAGGCGTCGGCACAAACTGGAGTTGATGTCCCTTACCCAGATCAAGGGTTTGGGTCTCACTATTTTTGATGATTTCTAACTTCAACTCTCGGTCAGGCAGGTTTGTTTTCAGAACCGCAGCCCCAGCATTAGAGCAAACAATCGTTAGGTCAGGCACCAGCTTCAGCAGTACATCCAGCGTTTCTGCCCGGTTGGGATTAACGTGCCCCAAAATCAGGTAGTCAAGCTGTTTCAGATTGAAGCCAAACTGATCGACATCAATTGTCTCCTGAGTCACCCAGCGCACCTGCGCCCAAAGGCGACCAAAGAAATCACCCTGCTGGCTAGAACCATTTGGGGTAGAAAGCTCTTTGAGCTTAGCAAGATAAATTTCAGTGAAGGTACCTCCAGGCGGATCAATGAGGGCCGTTTTCTCACCGCGAATAATATAGGAATTAGCAGTCGTGCCCCGCTCTAGAGCATATTCGACCTCAAAGCGAAGACGGTTCCAGCTTCGCGATCGCAACGCTAGCGTATCAGTTCCAATCGGGAAGACCTGTACATCCCGCGCCTGTGTTGCTGACGCAGCCTTAGTAACGGTCGAAGTCATGCTTTTACTCCTATCTGCGAAGAACAGCCTATTGAATCTCGGACAAGAATCGTCGTACATCTGAAGGATGACGCAGCACAATTACCTGCCTCCCTTCAGCATAACGATCTAACGCCTCTAAAATCTTCGGCCTGCTCCTTTTCGGAAAATCCCACACCCATCGGAGAAAGTCCCAATCAAAACGTTCAGGGCATCCCGCAGCCATATCAGCCCTCGTCCGACCTCGATACCGCCAGATACGCTTAAGTACCTGCCCCAAACAAAGCCAACGCGGAAAGTCTAGCCAGATAATCGTCTCCACCGCTGAAAAACGGATGTCAAAGGTGCTGCTGTAGTTGCCATCCATAATCCAGGCTTGGCCCTCGACTAAATCAGTCACAATCTCTCGCCACTGGGGTTCAGGGGTTTCGATCCAGCCAGACTGCCAGTAGTAAGCATCTAGATGAAGAACAGGCAGACTTAAAGTCTTGCCCAGACGTCGCGCTAAGGTTGATTTCCCAGCACCGCAGCAGCCAATCACAGCAATCTTTGTGCTATCGATATAGCCATCAAACGGCTTTAGCTCTCTAGAGTTCAACACGAAGCCTTTCACATCTCTGGATCAGTGTTCAATTATTCTATAGAAGTAGTTAAACAGTCAGACATCCCATGAGTGAGAGTCAATATCAAACAGCCTGGGAAAACTACTGGCGTACGCTTGCCGATGATCAAGAACAAGCTTTTTGGGATGTCCCCTCAGGTACTGAATTGTCTGGACTGCTACAGTACTTTAAAGATCAGTTTGACCCACAGCTCCCTTTAGTAGATTTTGGCTGTGGCAACGGTACACAGACGTTCTTTTTGGCCGAGCATTTTCCGCAGGTATTGGGACTAGATGTCTCAGCCGCAGCGATTCAACAAGCCCGCTCAGGTATTCAGGGAAACCAACCCACGTTTGTAGTACTGGATGCAACGGATCTACAGCAGGCTCAAACCCTACACAAAAATATTGGAGATGCGAATATCTTTATTCGAGGTGTTCTCCACCAGATTCAGGCAGAGGATCGCCCGCCCGTCATCGCCTCGCTACAGCATTTATTAGGGAATCACGGTCAACTGTTTCTCATAGAGCTGAGTCCGAAAGCCAAGCAGTTGTTTGAGAGCCTGACAGAACAACTAGGCGCTCCACCGCCCCAGCTTGCCAGGGTATTCCAGCATGGAATCGCTCCAGCGGCGATCACGCCCGAGAATGTTCGCAGCGCTTTTCCAGAGAACCGCTATGGGATTCTAGATCAGGGAGAAACATCGATCAGCACCAATACAATGTGGCCCAGCGGTGAGCAAGTCCAGATGCCTGCTTTCTTCATGCGGGTAGGGCACAAATGATCTCAGATGTTATTGCACCCACGATAGAGCCTGAGGTGAATTAAACGGCAAAACATAGGTGCAATCAGCACTGGTCTGTAATCTAGAGAGTCTGCCTGTCTCCTGCTTTTTCCGAGATGAATCCGACTGAACCATTCAAGTGGCACCACTTCTATACAAGATCATCGATTTATAAAACGCCTGACGAAGCCAGGGATAGGATGCTGTCCTATGACATCTCTCTTCTATCAATGAAATCTTCGGAGTGGCGACATAGTCCCGAAACGGGACAGGGAATTGTTGTACCCAGGCTGATTAACGACGACACAATCAATTAAACAATCTGACAAACTTGAGACACTCAGTATTTTTACGTCGATTTTAGCGCCGTAGAGAATGAGTGGCATCATTTGTGCCTTTGAGAGAAAGCTCCTATGCCTTTATAAATAAAGCTGGTGGGACATTCTGCCCAGCAAATCGATAGCGTCTCAAAGTTCCGTGTAAGCACCCAGGATGATGTAGATCGGCAGTTGTTAGGCTAATAAAAGCTTTGAACGGTCAGGCAAGAGAAGCCTGTTGTTTAAGGAACACAAGAATTTTCCCTGACTCCATCGCTTCTTAGAGCAATGGCTTGAGACAACAGTTGAGAGATTCTTAATTTGTGTTTTGACCCATGCCCAAACGGGCATCAGTTTCTGCTGCTTTCATCCGCTATCGGAGAATCACCTATGAAAAAAATCCTCTTTTCGATTAGCCTCATTGCGCTCCCGACCCTACTTGTCTCAACCGTCAACGCAGCGACTAGCTGTAGTGGTGCAATGTGTGAGAATTATCCAGATGGCTATTCTGGGGCCAGACTGCGTGACTACCGAGTTGATAACACCTGTGGTGTCTACTGCGAAAATTATCCCGAGGGAGTCCAAGCCCGATTAAGAGATTACCGACGATAGAGCATTTTGCTTCAAGGGAGGCAACTGAATGTCATCTTGCCGTTGAGCAACACGAATCCTCTGTGAGCGGCGAGAAACATCAGAAGAGCCGCGCTAACGGTAAATCGATCGAGATCAGTAAATCTACTCAGGGGAAGCGGCTGAGCAGACGCTAAGCTAATAAAAACCCCCAGCGGTGAAGCTAGGGGCATCTGGTTATTTGGGGAACACAGAGAGTTGTTCTCACTCAGCCGCTTTTTTGAGATTGGAAGCCCTAGAAAGCGATTGAGTTGTCCTTAAATCTGCGTTACGACTCAAGTATGCCCGTCTGCCTTGTTCGATCTAACATACCGGACAAACTTTTTTCACAGGCATGAAATCTATCGTGTTCAGAAAGTCTGACTGCCGCCATGAGCACTGCATTGGCTCAAAACCTTAACTTACGCTTTATATAGACCAGCTATCGTTAGAAAGTGCCAGCTTCAACGCTGCGCAATTTCCGTACAATTTATTTGCCCTTGTGAATGAATCGATTCACAAGGGCTTTATTCGACATCGCAACTTACTAGTAGTAAGTTCCGACCTGTCGGTGATGTACAGCCGTAAGGCTATCTAGATTAGAGACCTTGCCCGCTTTGACCTGACTGTAAACTAGCCAGTGATCGCTACATTCCATGCGGCTCACAACTTCACATTCTAAGTAAGCCAAAGCATCACCCAAAATCGGAGACCCATTTTCGGCCTCGCGGGTTTTCACCCCCGCAAAGCGATCGGCACCGGGCGGAAATCGCTTCAGAAAGTGACTCATCAAGTGTGAATAATTATCAGCTTCCAAAATATTGAGAACAAAGCTGTCACCCACCTGCATCAATGATTCAATGGCGCGATCTTTTGCGACGGCCACCGTAAACCCTGGCGGGTCAAAGCTGGCCTGAGCCACCCATGAAGCCAACATCGCCCCCGTCAGCTTGCCTTTCTGGGCGGTGATAATATACAAGCCGCCGCTAATCCGGCCTAGCGCCTTCTCTAGGTCGTTATCAATGGCCTTGACCTTCTTGATATTATCCTTGAGCGTTAGCTTTTGACCTAGGTCAGTCCCTGATTCTTCGCACTGCTGATAGATACCTTCACCGGGCGTATCTTTAACGCGAACACTCGGAAATCCTTCTTTAAGGCCCAGGTCACGGAACTGGGTCACGATCGGATCAATCGGCTGATCATCACCGCCATAGGATTCAAAGACGCCGACGATTTGTTTGTTGTTAGCTGCGGCCAGAATAGTGGCAAGGCCAGCTTGCACCTTTGTGGCATGGGGACCAGAAGCAGGCGGTGGCGTAATGGCAATCGCAGAAACGTGACTCGCAAGTTCTTGAATCTCCTGCGCATCTGCGGCCTTGAGGTCCATCATTTCAACAGCGACGCCGGTTTTTGAGATCCCTCGAGCGATGGCCTGGGAGATGCGATCGCTATACCCATAGTCTGAAATGTAGAAAACAGCAGCGGTCTTTTCGGCCTTGGCTTTAGCCTGACTCCACTCACGATATCGCCCGGTTAATTCCGTCAGATTGTGGCGCAGCAGGGGGCCATGTCCTGTGGCGATGGTTTCAACTTCTCCCTCTAGCTTGTCCATCCGCTTCATGGCAGACAGCACCGAGCGAGCATTGGGAGCCATCAGGCACTCATAGTAGAAACGATAGTCC
This sequence comes from Acaryochloris thomasi RCC1774, assembly GCF_003231495.1. NCBI lineage: Bacteria > Bacillati > Cyanobacteriota > Cyanophyceae > Acaryochloridales > Acaryochloridaceae > Acaryochloris > Acaryochloris thomasi. The sequence continues at coordinate 54,913 of NZ_PQWO01000002.1, read as the reverse complement.
GGCGATAGATCTTCTAAATCTTCATCAAAGACATCATCTTTGCAGTAGTGGGCACCGAAAGCATCACAGGTGTATAGAATCCCGGACGCATGATCGTAGGTAAAAATGGTATCCGGCCAGTGGAGGTTGGGGGCGTTGATGAATTCTAGAACGTGACCGTTGCCAAGATCGAGCTGTTCGCCGCTTTTGACAACCTGCTGAGGGAAAGGCTGGTTCACGAGGTCTTCAAGGAACTTGAGCGCTACCTTTGCACCTACAACCGTGGCGTCGGGAGCCAGCGCCAAAATATCTGGAACGAGACCGCTGTGATCGGGTTCGGTGTGGCTGATCACAAGGTAGTCAATGTCAGCCGGATCAATTTCTTGCTTGAGAAGCTTCAGATACAGATCGCGGAATTTTTCATGAGAGGTATCAACCAGTGCAGTTTTCTCCCCTCGAATCAGATACGAGTTATATGTTGTTCCGTTCTGGAGGCCAAATTCGATATCGAAGCGATCGCGGTCCCAGTCTAACGAGCGCAGCACCGTGGTGTCAGCCGCAATCTCTTGAGCTTGAGTCGTGAGTCGATTCTGAGTTGCAGGGCGATTTTCGTTCAGCGCAACCATCGGCTACCTCCAAGAGCAGTTCATCATTAAGATATGTATCGATCTTAACGTAATTCTGAAGACCTGTAGCGGTGTAAGCTGCAATTGTTTACGAAAAATTGCCCCTCTCAATAGAGGGGATTGAAGCGCTTCAATACTTAAGAAAAGATATATTGTTACAATTGGTTACGTTATCGTAAGGTAGGTCTAAATCTAAAGTCTATGAGCCGTGTCGGGGTTTTACTACTCAATTTAGGAGGCCCAGAGCAATTAGAGGATGTTCGTCCATTCCTCTACAATCTGTTCTCTGACCCCGAAATTCTCAGGCTGCCGGTCCAGGGTTTGCAGAAGGCTTTTGCTTGGTTTATTTCAACCCTGCGGGCCAGCACATCCCAAGAGAACTATCGGCGCATTGGAGGGGGTTCACCGCTGCGTCGCATCACAGAAGCGCAGGCCAAGGCGTTGCAGGACGATCTTAAGAGCAAGGGACAAGAGGCCAAAATCTATATTGGAATGCGGTATTGGCATCCGTTTACAGATGATGCGATCGCAAATATCAAAAAAGATGGCATCGAAGAGCTAATTATTCTGCCGCTCTATCCGCAATTCTCGATTAGCACTAGCGGGTCTAGCTTTCGGCTCCTTGAAAAGCTATGGACTGACGATCCAGATCTGCAAAATATCAAATACAGCGTGATTCCATCTTGGTATGACCATCCAGGTTATATCGCATCAATGTCGAATCTTCTGAAGGAAGAACTCGATCAGTTTGAAAACCCCGATGATGTGACCGTATTTTTTAGCGCCCATGGTGTCCCAAAAAGCTATGTCGAAGAAGATGGTGATCCCTATCAGAAAGAGATTGAGAGCAGTACAAAGCTAATTATGCAGACGCTGCAGCGGCCCAATCCCTCTGTGTTGGCTTACCAGAGTCGAGTCGGTCCAAAAGAATGGCTGCAGCCCTACACCGACGAAGTGATCGTAGAGATCGCAGAGCAGGGCGTGAAGCGAATGGTAGTGGTGCCGATCAGCTTTATTTCTGAGCACATCGAGACGCTGCAGGAAATTGATATGGAGTACCGGGAGCTAGCTTTAGAATCTGGTGTTGAAGAATTTAGACGGGTACCGGCTCCTAACATTGAACCTACATTTATTAGTGCACTCAGTAACTTGGTGCTTAACGCGCTAGCAAAACCTGCGCTCGACTTTTCACAGGTGATGCATCCAGCCAAACAGGTCAAGATCTATCCGCAGGAGCAACGAGCTTGGGGAATGACAAGAGCTGCCGAACGCTGGAACGGCCGTGTCGCAATGGTGGGCTTTATTGGCCTGATCGTGGAACTTGTGAGTGGCCACGGCCCCCTGCATCTGATTGGGCTGCTGTAATCTAAATCGGTTGCGAGAGAAAGCATCGCAACTCTCACCAACACTTTCTGTCACTGCAGTTCTCACTAACATTGCTCAGCCTGCCGTTCAAAGCTCAGTTTCCATATTGTCTAGTTCGACAGCTTTCGTAAATCTAGTGAGGAAGTCGGGGAAAGCGCTCTGAATCCGTTCCCAACAGTGGATAAATGGGGTCTCCTTTGGGTTTGACATATACACATCACCCGCTTCCATGATGCATTCGGCAAAGACTTCCACGGCGCGCTCCTCAGCATGGCGATCGAAGTCAAGAGCATTAATCAGAGCGTCATTTTGATACACCGCCACTAAATCCAGAGCCGTGCGATAGTAGGTTGCCTTAATGGTGCGAAAGGTCTCTTTTGTGAGGATGTGGCCGTGAATAGCTAGCTTCCGAAACAGCGCCTTGGTGATGTCCATGCTCATCTTAGAGAGACCTGCCGCTCGGTCCCCGCCCGAGAGTTCTTTGTGTTTATGATCATAAATATCCAGAATCTCGCTCTGGCAAACCCGGTGGTGGGCATGGTTCCGCTGAATCTCGGAGAGGATGCCGATTTCTAGACCCCAATCACTGGGAATCCGCAAACCTGGCACAATCAGAGTTCGGAGTGCAAACTCCCCTGAGAGTGGATACCGAAAGCTATCAAGAAAGTCGAGATAGTCTGTGGTGCCGAGGGTTAGCTTTAGAGCCCGCAATAACGGGGTCACCAGCAGCCGTGTCACTCGCCCCTTGAGCTGATTCTCGCTGACGCGGGCATAGTAGCCTTTACAGAATCGATAGTCGAATTGCGGGTTCGCCACCGGATACAGGAGGCGGGCCAACATACTGCGGTCGTAGGTGGTAATGTCGCAGTCATGCAGGGCAATGGCCCCACTGCGCTGAGAGGCCATCATATAGCCGAGACAATACCAAACATTACGGCCTTTACCTCGGGCCAAGGGCGCAAGTTCCTGGACGGCCAGTTCTTGGTCAAGGGCCTGCAGGCGGGGACCATCATGCCACAAAATTCGATGGTGCTGGGGCAGTTTGGAAAAGTACTGGTGAGCATAGCGCCACTGTTCGGCATTGGCGCAGTCTAGGCCAATAATAATCTCAGACAGATAGGGCACCTGCCGGAGTTCTTCGACAATATGCTGCAGGGCGTCGGACTCTAGCTCTGAGAATAGGGTTGGCAATATCAAACCCAGAGGACGCTGTTTAGAAAATTTGAGTAGGTCAGCTTCTAAAGCTTCGGTGGGGCGATCGGTAAGGTTGTGAAGGGTTGCGATCGCACCATGCTGAAAGAGGTCGGCCATAATTTTTATACAAGGTACCAGGGCTAAGCGTAGCGTGACTCAAGGACACAACATTGATGTCTAACACACAGATTTTCAGGCTAATCTATATTTTTTTTCAACGGCCCTTGAATAATAGAAAAAATCGCCTCTGACCAGCCCACCGGCCCCGACTGCGTTGGCGTCACCAAATGGGGGATATTGGGAATCTCGAACTTCGCGCGATGCGGGTTAGGAATCAAGACGCCAATATCAGCAGCCTGCAGCATCGGCAGATCATTAGGACTATCGCCCAGGGCCACCACAGTCCAGTCTAGGTGCGGGAGAACAGCCCGATAGCGGTCTAAGAGCCACTTCAAAGCCATTCCCTTATCTGTCTTAGCCATAACGTGCCGAAACCGTCCCCCCTGCGTTGTTTGCAGCCCCAGCTCAGCAAGAGCATCGACAAAAGCATCATAAGCGGATTCACTATCGTCCCAGTACAGCGGCTCGGAACCAGAGCGTTGCTTGGCCGCTGTCGCTTCGGGCACGGAAAGTCCCGTCATCTCAGCAATGGTCTCTGCACTCAGGTCTGCGAACCCCCGAAAGCAAAACCCATGCTGCTGGCGTATGCGATCGAGTTGCGCCGTCAGCTCAGCATAGGGGGGGCCGAAAACCTTGATCTGGGCCGTCAGGGCATGGGCTGGATGTTCGAGCTGGCCGGACGGAATGACGACGGCAGACCCATTTTCAATAATGAATGGATCTTGAATATCGAGAGCATCTCGTAGAACAGCCTGCTCTGCTTGAGTCTTACTGGAGTTAAAAATAATGGGACAGTCCTGAGCCTTGAGCTGCTCAATGGCGGGCAGGGCTGCACGATAGCTGTAGGTTTGATGATCGAGTAACGTCGCATCTAAGTCAGTTGCAACTAACAGACGGCGGGCTTGTTCATTAGAAGACACGTTTGCAGACACCATGACTTTGCTTCAGCGTAACGATCGTTGGGGCAGCGTTCAATCTCGCCCTCATTGATTTACCGCTCAGTTTTTACGGCGGCGAGAGACGAGTAACCGCGTGTGCGATCTCGCTTGATTCTAGAGAATACCGGCCCAATCAAGCCTATGATTGGGATATGGAACCTTTAAGTCTAGGATTATTTGCCGGTCTAGGCATTACCGCAGGCGTAATGGCGGGCCTCCTTGGAATTGGGGGCGGGATGTTGATTGTACCGGGGTTGTTTTATTTATTTGGGGTGATTCATCTGCCTGAAGCATCCCTCATGCACATGGCAGCGGGAACCTCGATGTGTGTCATGATTTTCACCGCATCGTCTTCAACGTGGGCACACCACACAAAAGGACATATCCAGTGGTCCATTTTTCGCAGCGTCATTGCCTGGATTGGATTGGGGGTCGTGGTGGGAAATTTGCTGTCCAATCGGCTGCCAACGGATCTGCTTGAGCTGATTTTCGGGGTGTTTTTACTTGCGATCGCATTCAAAATTTTCTTAGGCAAGCAGAAGTCTAACGAAGAAAGTGAAGCGGTTCAGGCCCCAAGTTTTGCGGCGACCAGCGGGATAGGGATGGTGATTGGCTTTAAGTCAGGCATCCTGGGCATTGGCGGCGGCGCTTTGAGCGTCCCGTTTTTGCTGTACTGTGGCTTACCAATGCCGAAAGCTAGCGGCACTTCAGCCTCCTTTACACTCCCCATTGCCATCACCGGGACGCTCTCGTTTATGCTCTTGAGCGGTAACACAGAGCTAATTCCTTGGTCCACAGGATATATTTATTGGCCAGCCGTGGCCCTGATCGCCCCATTAACAATGCTGGGTGCCCCCATCGGCGCTCAGCTCTCTCGCATCGTACCTGCCGATAAATTACGCACGATCTTTGCTTGCTTGCTCCTATTCATCAGCATAAAAATGCTCTGGGGAACCAGCTACATCAACTTCGGCGGCCCTGCGCTTGTCCACTAAGCAAGAGAATAAAAGGTTGAGAGAGATTACGGCAAGAGCAACGAGCAACAGCCCATGGTTTAGGCATCTTCAAATAGAGAGAACATACCCTGATCAATTTCTGACCCAGGGAGGGAATGATTGGCTCAGGGAGGGCACCTCCATCACGTTGACATTGGTCACAGCAGTGGGTTGATGAAGAGCGAAAGAAGAACCATGTCGCCCATCTATCGTTCAGAGGTTCCTAGGTGCTGGGAAGTGACGCATCTCGAGCTACCCTCGCAGCATTTCTTTGCCTTCGCGCTTCGATCTAAGCGTGATCAAGTCTTGATCTATGGGGTGATTAGCGCCTCTCCCAAGAAGCGGGTTGTGCTCAGTCGAGAGGAAATTGAGTTTGACGCCGATACTACTGAAGTGGGTCAAAAGCGACCTTTGCCCCGTTCACTTTGCCGCTTAATTTTGACAGGCAAGCCTCTCATTGAGTCTGTAGTGACTCTGCTGGCGAAGCGAGAGAAGCTGAAAGCGCAACAGGATCTGTCTTCGAGTTCGGGCATGGATTCAGCAGATTTAACCCATGATCTTCAGCAAGAGCTGTGGTTTACCGATAAGTACTTGGAGCGGCTTTATGATGCGATCGCACATCTCTATCATCAGGTCGTCAACGAATCACAGCTCATTAAATTCGATTCATCAGCAGTCAGCGACATCCAGCTTCAAGAAGCTGACTTACGGGCAGAGCATGTCGAGCGGATGTTAGACACCTTAGAAAAAGAGAAGGGCAAGCGGAAAAAGTGGGCTTTACCCAAAATGTTCAACCGCAGCCTGCAGTAAGTCCTGCTGCCCGCGTATAAAACTGGCATCTCAAAGCCTAGATCGATTGAGTCGATGGAGCGAGCTGACGCATTTCCGATGCGGGCAAATCCCCCACTAAGATATAGAGATAGTTCTGATCATCCCAGATAAAAGTATTGGGTTCCTCAGAGACCAAAACGGGCTGCTCTGAATCAGCATCAAGGCGCTCTAAAAGCCCCTCCGATCTCGTCAACTGGTAGAACGACAAGGTCTCTCCGGTTTTGACCCGATACGAGAACCGAATGCCCTTGATCTGGCTCAGCTCACAAAAGCTGCCGCCTAAAAGCTGCGCTTTCTGCAATTGAGGTAACTGGGTCGGCAATTCGAAGCGCGAGGCGTACTTTGAACGCACGGCTGCAATATCTTGAGTTGCAAAGTCCGCTGGCCCCTGACTGCGGCTCAGGGAGTTTTGATGGTCAAGCAATATTTCTTCAAAGGTGAGCGACTCTTCAATACGGAGTGCAGACACCTGAGACTTGTCTGAGACACCCTTGGGTGACCGCGTCGCTAACTGCTGTCGGAGCTGCCAGTTTTGCAACCCCAATAAAACCGACACCCCCACGGCTAAAGCAACCACCATCCGTCCCCACGGAACGCTGCGTTTTTTGCTGACGCCTGTTGAGATCGGCGTGGCTGAAGTTAACAAACGAGACCTTAGCTCTGCGGGCGGCTTTTCTGTCTCTAATCCCAGAGGCACAGCCCCGAGAGCGTCCTGTAAACTCAGTACTTCTTGTTCTAGGACGGGATACTGGCGCAATAGTTCCCGAACTTGCGCCAGTTCGTCTGGATCTATCTCTCCCAGGACATATCCAGCCATTAGTTCCCGTTGCTCTGGCGTGAGGGATTCAAACATCGTCGGACTCATCCTTTAACTGATTGCGCAACTGCAATAACCCTTTCCTAGCCCAGCTCTTCACGGTGCCCAGCGGCTTCTGAAGTCGTTTAGCAATCTCAGATTGGCTCAGCCCTTCGTAGTAACTGAGTTCTAAAACTTGACGCTGCATCTCAGAAAGCTGCGATAGCGCCAGCCTGACCTGTGCTTGGCGCTCCAGTAGAGAGGCCTGCTCAGCAGGAAGTTTGATGCGCGTCTGGCATAGATCCTGCTGCCAGCGGTTCAAGATTTGACGACGGTTACTGTGCGATCGCAACCGATCAATCGCTCGAGATCGGGTCAACGTCATCAGATAGCTACCCAAGGTTCCGCGCTGGTGATTATAGCGACCCCCTTGGTAGAGCTTCAGGAAAATCTCGTGGGTCAAATCCTCAGCCTCTTGACGATTGCCTAGCATCCGCAACGAGAGCCCATACACTAAAGGGGAATAGCGATCGTAGATATCCCCCAGAGCATCGGTGTCTCCGGCCTGTAGCTTCTCAATTAGGTCCGCATCGGTCACATTCAGCTGCTCCTGCCTCTGCCTGGGCCAATCACGGCGCGGAGATCGCAGCCGGACGGCAAGCCCTACAATCTTTCCATAGAGATTAGCTTCCATGATCGAAAGAGGCAGCATGTACCGAAAAAATATACATCGATCGCTGTGAGTCACCCCTGTCTTATATACGAGTCACGTTCCAGATTGGATGCGGTACGGTAACGCTTTTGGTAACCGTTGCCTGTAAAAAGGAGGGGCAAGCTAGTCTAGAACTGCCCTACCCCCAGTCATGCCATGCTGCAGGATGCCCGAGACTACCAGATTCTCTTCCTCTCCTTATTCTTGGGCCTGGGAATCTTCACAAGAGATTGGACGCTGCAGCCGCTGATCATTGGGGTTGCGATCGCAACCTCTCTCACGGTTCAACTGCTCGCTTCACTTTATATACATCGACGTATAAAACCAGCAGCCAGCTTTGACCCTGCTCTCAGGAGTGCCTTAATCACAGCCCTCGGCCTGAGTCTCTTACTACGGACGGGCCACTGGACCACCATGGCACTAGCGGCCACCCTAGCGATTTTGAGCAAGTTCATTCTACGCGTCAACCACAAGCATTTCTTCAACCCGGCCAATTTTGGCATCATTGCCGTGCTGCTGTTCACGCAGGACGCCTGGGTGTCACCGGGCCAGTGGGGTGAAGTAGGCTGGTACGGTTTATTATTCGTAGGTGCAGGCGGCATTGTCTTAAAGCGCGTCGGAAGATGGGACACCACCGCTGTGTTTCTGAGCACCTATACGCTGTTAGGAGCAATCCGCAATCTATGGCTGGGCTGGAGCTGGGATGTTTTGACCCATCAGCTTATGAGCGGTTCACTGCTGTTGTTTGCGCTGTTTATGCTGACCGACCCGCGTTCAATTCCCGATGCCAGGAGTGGAAGAGTTGTTTGGGGCGTTGCGATCTCACTGCTCACCTTTGTTTTACAGAGTTATTTTTCAGTCACCACCGCTATCTTCTGGGCATTGTTTGCTCTGGCACCACTGACTATACTGCTAGACGGACAATGGTTAGCCCCCAGATTCTGCTGGGAAGGAAAGATAGAACATCATTACTAAACCACCACTTCAAAGATGTCATTGATGACAAAGATTTGTCCCATGACATCACTCCTCTTGATTCCATCCATCTGCCCTTTGCGCCCCCCCTGTTCTGAGGCCCCTCTACGGGCCGCTGCCAGCTGTCCCAGGGAATCGGCAATGCGACGAGGTTTAGAGTTGTTGCCGTTTTTCCCTGCAGGCCACCCTTCTCGCTAACGGGCAAGATCGCCATCGGTTTCTTCGGTCTGATCGTGGAACAATATCTGCTGGGTCGGGACAGAGTCTATCTCTAGGCAGATCTTTTTCATTTCTAAACGACCAAGCTACTTACTTGAGGTAGAGGCGGAGCAGATCTGGCCCCTGTTAAGATGTCGCTCATGTCTAACGAAAGGTTAATCCATATTTAACTTGACATTAATCCAGAGTTTTTCTCTTTGGCCCGTGGGCAAAATGCTGAGCATTCAAGTTACCCAAGGTGTTAAATCAACAAATAAAGGACTTTACATATGAGCATTAAAAAGCGAGATCGCAGCTCCAGCCTGAGCACCCCTACTACCCTGCGCCTTATCGGGAAAGGCTCGATGATGTCGGTCCTCTTAGCATTGGCAACATTAGTAACGGCTTGTGAACCTGCAGAGGAAAACCCTAATGCAGACAGTAACGTCACGACTGAAGAGGTCGCTGAGCAAACAGAAGCAGTAGACGGTCAGGTCGTTACGGTACGCAGCGAAGTTCAGCAAAAGATAGGTGATAGTTCCTTTACGCTGGACAATGAGGGTGAAGAAATTGTTGTGGTTAATGCTTCTGGCAAGCCCTTCGTACTTCCTGCTGAAGATGACTATGAGATCCAGGCGACTGGGGAAGTTACAAATTTCGTATTGGCAGATATTGAACGAGAATATAGCTTGGGTCTTGATGCAGATCTCTATGTTGATTATGAAAGTAAGCCTGCTATCATTGCCCAGTCTTTAGCCCTAGCGCCTGATCCAGGCGAGATCACCCAAAATCCAGCGCGGTTTTATGATTTGCCCATCGCAGTTGAAGGCGAAGTTGAAGATGTGATTGACGGTACTTCATTCACCCTGGATGAAGAACAGCTTTTCGGAGCCACTGATCTGCTCGTCATTAATACCCCTATCACTGATGCGCTGGATGGTGAAACTGTTACAGTCACAGGTCAGCTTCGTAAGTTTGTCCTTGCTGAATTTGAGCGAGATTACGATTTGACCTGGGATCTAGATATCAAAGAGAAGTTAGAGGCTGAGTACTCTGACAAACCCGTCTTCGTTGCTGATGCTCTATACCCAAAAGCCCAGTAGTATCTAGACCTCAGTAAAGAAGGGCCAGAAGACCCTTCTTTGTCGATAATCGTGTTTTACTACTCTTTTTTTCAGGAGCCTTCTGCAAGCCATGCAGAATACTGTCCCCAGCCGTAAACAGTTTTCTGGCCCGTTTCGATGGTTGAGCCGCATTAGCTTTTGGTTCCACCTCGTTTTGGGGGGTAGTTCTGTGGTTTTGCTGGCGATCGCAGGACTGAGTCGTGGCTTTAGTGCTCAGACACGGAATCCCCTTATTGGTGTCGGCATTCTCTGTGCTGTTTGTGCGCTGCTAGTACTAGGATTCAGAACCTACTGGGCATTTCGATACACCCGTCTAGCGAAGCAACTACGAGCGACCAATGCTGATCTGCGCCCTCAGCGAGGAGAAATCGTAAAGGTACTGCAAACGGGCCTAGCGATGAGTTTTGTAGGAATGCTGCTGGCGTTTCTGGCCTCTGAAGCAACGGCTGTTGCAGTTCTGGGTAAAACGCTGGCTCAGCCCCAGGGTGTTGCGATGTATACCCCACAAGCAATTGTGCGATCGCTCGACATCTTGCTGGTACTGGCAAATATCAATATTCTCGGCGCTCACTTACTGGGGAGCCTCAACTCGCTGGGATTACTGCACTGGATTACAGAGTAGGCTCTCACGACGTTATTTGGAATATTTATAATGAAAAGCCTCAAGTGGTTTTTGCTTGGACCGTTAGGACTCCTCTGTTTATTGGTGCTGTGGGGCCTGATTGAACCTCACTTCCTCAATGTGGAAGAAGAGACAGCCGTCATTCCTAATCTACCAAAGGCATGGGAAGGACAAAAAATTGGTCAGCTTTCGGATTTTCAGGTTGGGCTGTGGGCTGACAACCCTGATACCGGGCATCGAGGAGTCAAGAAGCTCATAGAAGTTCAGCCAGCGGCAGTTTTCATTAGTGGAGACTTTATCTATCATGCTAAGCCTGACCCCGCCGCCGAGATTGAAGAAGCAGTCAGTATTGTCAGGCCATTGGTCGAAGCGGGCATCCCGACCTACGCAGTGCTAGGAAACCATGACTACGGTATGAGCAGCAAGAAAGCGCCTCCTGACACAGAGCTTGCGAGCAATCTAGAAACGGAGCTAGAAACGGCTGGTATTGTTGTTCTTAAAAATGAATCGACTCAAATGCGGTTACCCAACAGCGATGAGCCGTTGTATTTAGCCGCGGTTGGTTCACTGTGGGCCAAGCAGGATGATGTCAGCAAGACTCTAGAGGGAATTCCTGCCAATAGTCCTAGAGTTGTCATGATGCATAATCCCGATACATTCGAGCTATTTCCGGCCAACTCAGCCCCCCTTGCGGTCGCGGGCCATACCCACGGCGGACAGATGCGTCTTCCTGCCTCACCTCAATGGTCGTGGCTAAGATTCACGCAAGACGACAAAGTCTATGCTGATGGTTGGGCCAAGGGATATGGCAAACCCGGCAACAATCTCTATGTCAATATTGGCATTGGGATGAGCATGGTTCCAATACGGATATTCTGCCCTCCAGAACTGACGATCTTTACACTACGATCTTCGTGATTCTTGCTTGGTACTTAGAGTGAAAAGACTTGATGGGTGAGGTGTCAGCATGACTCTAAAGTACGAGCAGCGACAAAGCTCGAAACTATCATTAATCTGCGGTTGCATTGGATTAGTGGGGTGTATCGCTGCGATCGCAACTGACTTCATCGGCATCATCGTGGTCGAAAAGCACAATCCGATTAGCGACACGATCAGCAGCCTCGCCATTGAGAAAGCCGCCTGGATTCAGGATACGGGTCTAGACTTATTCGCAGCGGGACTGATTGCCTGTGCGATCGCGCTTTACGCTTGGCACCTCGGTAAAACCAAATGGAAAGCAGGAACGTTGATGCTGGCGCTGTTAGGCATTGATGTCTTGCTCATTGCTGAGCACAACAAGTACGCGGGCAGAGAAGATGTGAGCGGAGCTGCCATTCATATCTATTGTGTATACGCTCTGGGTATCTTGTTTACGTTGGTACCACTTCTGCTTGCATTCGGGCTACGCAAAGTCAGCCGCAAGTGGTTTCGCTTGAGTTTAGGAACTGCGATCGCATGGGGTATTCTCTCCCCTATCTTTTTCTTCATTCCAACGAGCTGGGATGGTATCTACGAGCGCTTCCTTTCCTTGATCATGATTGGCTGGGTTGCCGCCATCTCTGTCCTGCTATTTCAGCGTGGACAGGGTGTATTTGACGTCAGTTCAAAGTGATCCCGCTCCTACTTTTCTTTGTCAGAGGGTGGCTCTAGCACACTGATGCTGACGAGATCAGAACCATTCTATAAACAAACTCGTCAGTCAATACTTGACTCAATACTAGTTGCCAGCAGCAGTCGCCAATTCATCGGAGAGTATTGGCGAAACCCAAAAGCTCAGGACTTATAGATTAAACCATAATTTAATTTCATCTCCCCCTAGAATTGGGGGCCGGGCTTCGACGCGAGCGCTCAGCCGAACGGGGGCCAATGCAGAGCAGTTTGAAACTCTTGGAGCGTACTCTCAGTAAGCAATGGCATAGGCATCTTAGACAGCCGATGCTTAAAATCCTCATACCCAAAGGAATGCACCACTCGATAGGTACCATCCTCCTCCAATACCCCCAAATCGGGTAGCGGCATACCGTTGAACGTGGTCGTCTTAACGATCGTGTACTGCAGCATATCTTTGATCACCACCTTCCCGCCCACCTGCAGCGGAGCATCAAAAGCATAGGTACCCACCACATCCCCTGATAAACAAGTTTTCCCTGCTAGCACGTAGCGGTGGCGTCCCTGCGGACTATCCCCTACGACCTCCGGTCGATACGGCATTTCCAGTACATCCGGCATATGGCAGGTCGGAGAGACATCCAAAATGGCAATGGGCACTGCTCGATCATCAACAATATCTAGAACGCTGGCGACCAGATACCCGCCGTTAAAGGTCAACGCTCCGCCCGGTTCCAAGATAGTGTTGACGTTAAAGCGGGCCTGCAGCATATTGATTGCTTCAATAAGAGCCATGACCTCGTAGTCAGGATGCGTAAAATAGTGACCACCCCCAAGATTAACCGTCTCCACGGCCTCCAGCGCATCCGGCATCACGTTCATGAGGTGATGAATGAGGCGCACGGAATCTTCAGCCATGTTTTCGCATAGATTATGCACGTGCAGCGCGTCAACCGTCGCTAAGACCTCAGGCGTCAGACTCTCCTTGAAGACACCAAAGCGAGAACCCGGAGCAGAAGGGTCATAGAGATCAGGATTATTCTTCACCAGAGAAAGCTGTGGATTTACCCGCAGACCCAGTTGTGATCGCTCACCGTGAGCAGCTCGACAGAGGGGGCCATAGCGCTCAAGCTGAGACAGAGAGTTAAAGTACAGATGGTTGCAAAACGGCAGTAGATCCCTGATTTCTTGATCACTATAGGCCGGAGAATACGCGTGGATTTCACCGTGAAAATGCTCGTGAGCTAGTCGCGCCTCATAGAGACCACTAGCAGTGGTGCCATCCAAGCCCTGTGCGAAAAGCGGGAACAGCTCGAACATAGCAAAGGACTTAGTTGCCAGTAGAATTCGGCACCCCGTTTCGTGCTTAATATGAGCAGCGACAGCAAGGTTCTGCTTAAGTGCCTCGATATCGGCTACATAGGCCGGGGTTTGTACCCGACTAAGCCACTGAGTCAAAGGTTCCCTCCTGTAAATCCTTGGTATACCAGGGAAGTCCCTGTTTTAACAGTTCCGCAAGAAAAGGACCTGGATCCAGTTCTGTGACGCTAAAAACCCCCTGTCCCCCACTAGCCTCGGACAATGAGAATAGCCCTAGCCAAGGCAGGTGCGCCAATCGCACCTCTCAGCCCATCGAAACAACTTTTATGAGAGATTCTGCTTAGCCAGAAATCGATCAAGCTGATTGGCAAAGGCCTGACGATCTCGCTGGTGCAAGGCCGGTGGGCCACCCGTATCAACGCCCCCACTGCGGAGTTCATCCATAAAGTTGCGGAGCGCCAGCCGTTCCCGAATATTATTGGAGTCGTAGAATTCGCCTCTAGGGTTGAGAGCATGGGCCTGACTCGCAATCACATCAGCCGCAAGCGGAATATCGGCTGTAATCACCAGATCACCAGGTTCTAAGTGTTCGACGATATGCTTATCTGCCCCATCAAAGCCTTTTGGAACCTGGATGGCGCTGATGTAATCCGAAGCAGGGGGCCGCAAATAGTGATTGGCGACCAAAATGAGCGGCACCCGGACTCGGTTCGAGGCGCGGTAGAGAATCTCTTTAATGGCATTGGGACAGGCATCAGCATCGACCCAGATCTTCACTGCGGGCGCTCCTGGCGACTGAAAAGCTCGACGAGGCTAGGGAAACCGGTGAAAAATGTGTAGAATCCATAGCGGATCGGCGGCTCTTGGCGAGAGGGTGCGTAGACAGCGGCAACGAGTCCCTCGATCGCGTGAGCGACAAGTGCTCCATAGGCAAACCGCAGCGTTGAGTGCAGAGCGCTAGGAAGTTGAGCAGGGGCAACAAGATTCCATAACGTTATGCCCAGGGCAGCGGAAATCAGCATAATAGAAAGGCCCTTGATCACGGTCAAAGATTGGCTAGACATAGGAATAGGGGTGGCGTACATTGCTCATCTTAGAGGAAGGGCAGTATCCGACGAGGTGGGGGATAGTGGGTAAGCTTCAACGCCAGATTTTGCAAACCGCTGTGCGGCAACTGATCGGCGACCAAAATCAGCACCTCTACCATAGTCTTGACTGGGCACAAGCCTGTGCAGCATTTCAACAAAGGGAGCTGCAGTACCCCGATTATTATGCTCAGGATTTTCACGGCATTAAAGGGGGCTATTTAACGCCTGTGGCGGCGGTCACCTACGATGCAGTAACGGCGCTAGCCTCTCCTCCCAGCGAAGAGGGATTGAGACATCAACTGATTCAACAGGTAGCTGGACAGCCTCGGCACATTCTCGACCTCGGCTGTGGAACAGGTTCAACAACAGTAAAGCTGAAGCAGGCTTTCCCGACGGCAACGGTGATAGGCGTAGATTTATCGCCATACATGCTCGTGATGGCTAGCCGCAAGGCACAGGCAGCGGGCATCAGTATTGAGTGGCAGCAGGGACTGGCAGAGACAACCCACCGAGAACCAGGTCGTTTCGATTTGATTACAGCGTCGATGCTGTTCCATGAGCTGCCGCCGAGCCAGTCTCAATTGGTTTTGCGCGAGGCTTTACGTCTTTGTAAACCAGGGGGGCAGGTACTGACGCTAGACGGAAACCAAACCCAACTTCGACGCTTGGATTGGCTGATTCAACTCTTTCGAGAACCCTACTCTAAGTTGTATGCGGCAGAGTCAGTAGAAGATTGGATGCAGTCTCTTGGCTATCGGACACAACCCACCCGTTACGTGGGCTGGATTCACCAAATTAATGTAGGTTATAAACCCTAACTTACTAAGGTTGATGGAGCCTAATTCATCGACTGGGAGCCGGTACTTTCCAGATGGGGGGATTGCCGTCTGTAGCTGCATAGGGACCTGAGAAGTATGGATTCTGGATTCCGGGTAGGAGCTGTACGTCAAAGATTTCATCTACGCCGCTCTGGAATTCTAAAAGTCCTACTTGTGTTGCGGTCTGGAGGTCGATAATAGCAAGGCCACATTTTGGGGAGGTGTTGCGATCGCAAATCGGCAAATTCCCAAACGTATCTTTTTCACGGGCCTGCGAAAGTCCCACAAACGCAAATCGCCCAGCTAACGCCAACCCTCTGGGATATCCCGGCAGCTCAATCACTGACTCCACCAGCCCTGAAGACAAATTCACCGTAGTCAATTCTCCCATCCCTGAGTTGAGCACCCAAAGACGCCCGTGACTTACGCGGGGAGAATGTGGCATCGCAAAGCCGTTGGCAACCACCTTGCCAGTAAGAATCTCAAGAACACAACCATCTGTTGACTTACCCGGTCGCCAGCCTCCGGCGGTATCAGCCTGGCCCAAAACAGTGGCGTACCTTGGCTGACCATCGACTAAGGCAATCCCGTTGAGGTGGCAGCGGTCCTCAGGAGCCAATGCACTCACAAAAGGAGGTCTCCATTGAGGGACAAAACTAGAATTATTATCCAAAGCACATAAACAGGAAAAGCGAGTATTGGTAACCACCAATTGCTCTTGCCCCCACACCAATTCATGAACCGCAATTTCACCCGTATAGTGGGCACCACGAACCAAAAAACAGGCATCATGCGTGTCCTGCACTCCAACCCGGGACGCTAATTCTGGGGCACTTTTGAGAAAGTAAATCCAATCCTTACCCCCCACAGCAATTTGGTTACGCCCCACAGCAACGCCCATCGCCCGCTCGAAGTTATGGAATGAAATTTTTAGCTCATCTTCATGAACACCAACAACAACTAGCTTGCCTGCCTGATAGGTAGACAATATCAGCGACGTTCCCAGCTGCCCTAAGATCGGCACTAGATTATCTGAATACTCATAGCGAACCTCTCGCCGTGCAGCATCACTGGAGGCAGCCTCTTCTTGAATGGGTAATTTTGTCACCGAAGCATTCATTTCACGCCACCTGAATACATACTAAAAAATACTAAATTATCTAGATTGTGAGACTTATTTTTTTTATTTGATTGCAGTATATATTTCGTAAGAATAGATTCTATTTCCAAAATCTATGCAAAGACCTAACTTTCAAGCATCTCTACACCATTGAATTGCATAAGAACAACAGAATACTTGCAAATAGCAGGCACGAACCCTAAGGTATGTATCAGTATGCATAAGCAAAAAGCAGAGTAGGGGTTGCTGCTTGTAGCAATTGGGCGATCTAATGCAATTTGGGCCATCTTGCAGAGGGCAAGCACTGGCATGAGTTGTTACCATTTTTTGCTGTTTTGCTTAGTCGTAGGCGAAAGACTTCTTGCAGCCTCACAACACTGTTTTTCCATCATTGATGGGATATATCCATGCAACTTTTACTCAACCAAACTCAAGTGAGATAAGAAAAATGGAATCTAACGATACTTTTTTGACAGCAACACAAGCCAGTATTGGTCCTGGAAATAACAGTCAATCCACTCAGAATGGAACAGTTATCAAAAGCCCAGACGTTATTAAGATGCAACGCCTTCAGACTTCCGTATCACCTATTTTATTTATAGATTCAGCAGTAGACAATGTAGACACGTTAATTGAGGGTGTCCAACCTGGCATCAAGGTCGTTCTATTACGCTCTGACCATGATGGAGTTGAACAAATTACCGAGACACTGCGTTCGCAATCGGGTATCAGCGAACTTCACATTGTTTCTCACGGTTCACCTGGTTGTCTATATCTGGGCAATACAGAGTTAAGTCTAGAAACTCTCAGCCATTATGCTCAAACAATTTCAGGCTGGAAAGAGTTGTCCGATGCTTCTGCACTGTATTTATACGGCTGTAATCTCGCAGCCGGTGATGCTGGAGCTGAGTTTATTGAAAGACTGCATCATATTGCCCACATGCCCATCGCAGCTTCTCGCACAAAGACAGGTAATAGTGCATTAGGCGGAAATTGGCAGCTAGAGGTTAGAGTTGGTCGTCAAAACAGAGAATTTCAGCAGCCTTTTACAGCAAAGGCAAAAGCTTCCTACTCTGGCATTTTTACCAGTGCTCAACTCGTTCGAGATATCAACCCGAATGGTGGCAGCTATCCAAGCGGATACAACGCTGTTGAGGTTGACGGGCAGCTCTTTTTCACGGCTGATGATGGCACATCGGGACGCGAACTATGGGTCAGTGACGGGACAACCGAAGGCACTCAGCTTCTCAGAGATATCAACCCAGACAACAGCAGCAACAACTATTACTACTATTCACCTTCTCCATCCAATCTCACAGAAGTAAATGGAACGCTCTTCTTCACAGCCAACGATGGCACAACAGGAAGTGAATTATGGGTTAGCGATGGCACCACGGAAGGAACGCAACTGGTCCAAGATATCAATCCCAGCAGCGATAACTATCCTGCCCCCTATAATTTCATCGACGTGGATGGAAGGCTCTTTTTCACGGCCAGCGATGGAGCAACAGGACGGGAGCTATGGGTCAGCGATGGAACCACAGAAGGAACGCAACTGGTCAGAGACATCAATCCCAGCAGCGATAACTATCCAACACCAAATAATTTTATCGAAGTAGGTGGAAAGCTCTTTTTCACGGCCAGCGATGGAGCAACAGGACGGGAGCTGTGGGTCAGCGATGGAACCACAGAAGGAACACAACTGGTCAGAGACATCAATCCCAGCAGCGATAACTATCCTGCCCCCTATAACTTCATTGAAGTAGATGGAAAGCTCTTTTTCACGGCCAGCGATGGCACAACGGGACAGGAGCTATGGGTCAGCGATGGAACCACAGAAGGAACACAACTGGTCAGAGACATCAATCCCAGCAGTGATAACTATCCTGCCCCCTATAATTTCATTGAAGTAGATGGAAAGCTCTTCTTCACGGCCAGCGATGGCACAACGGGACGGGAGTTATGGGTCAGCGATGGAACCACAGAAGGAACGCAACTAGTCAGAGACATCAATCCCAGCAGCAACAGTTATCCTGCCCCCTATAACTTCATCGAAGTAGATGGAAAGCTCTTCTTCACGGCCAGCGATGGCACAACGGGACAGGAGTTATGGGTCAGCGATGGAACCACAGAAGGAACACAACTGGTCAGAGACATCAATCCCAGCAGCAACAGTTATCCTGCCCCCTATAATTTCATCGAAGTAGATGGAAAGCTCTTCTTCACGGCTGATGATGGCACAACGGGACGGGAGCTATGGGTCAGCGATGGAACCACAGAAGGAACACAACTGGTCAGAGATATTAATCCAGACAACAGCGGTGACGGCTATTACAGCTATGCAGCACCCTATAACTTAACTGCAGTAGGCGGCCTTCTATTCTTTACGGCTGATGATGGCGCCTCCGGCCGTGAGCTTTGGATCAGTGACGGCACCACAGAGGGAACCCAATTGTTCCAAGACATTAATCCTGGGAGTGATGGATCTAGCCCAAGCAACTTCAACGTTGTTGGTAACCAACTATTCTTTACCGCTAATGATGGAACAACGGGGGAAGAATTATGGACATTGTCTGTTCCATCCAACATTGTTGCGGGGGATGACGACAACAATATCCTCAATGGAACGGCTGAAGCTGACTTCATTAATGGTGTTGGGGGTAATGATATTATTCGTGGCCGCAATGGTAGCGACATTATCAATGGTGGCAGTGACGATGATGCACTATTCGGGAATCGCGGGAATGATGCCCTCAATGGAAATTCTGGCAATGACCAGGTCTTCGGGGATCGAGGTGATGACACATTACAGGGGGGAGCAGGTAATGACGTCTTAAACGGTGGCGGTGGCAATGATACTGTAATCGTTAACGATTTCAGCGGAGTTGACTCTTTCGATGGTGGTGCTGGCACTGATCTAATTCGCTTCCAGCCGACTGACGGTCGTAACCTAACTATCTTCCTCGCGCAAGGCTCTGTTGGAGATGGCCGAAGTGGTGGCCAGCTTTTTGAAAACTTTGAGCAGATTGAAACGGGCCGTGGAGATGATCGCTTACTGGGTGACGATCAAGCCAATAGTCTTAATAGCGGCGCAGGTAATGACACTATCTTAGGCGGCAATGGCAGAGATACTCTTTTCGGCGGCAGTGATCAAGATGAGCTGTTTGGAGAAGCTGGTCGAGACGAACTGATCGGTGGTATTGATAGCGATACGCTCATCGGTGGTGGAGGTGCGGACATCCTTACAGGCGGCCAGGGTAGTGATGTTCTGATAGGCGACGGAGGCGCTGATATCTTCCGGTTTGGGGGAGAGTTGCTGGAGGGTCAGGCTGACGTTGACACGATTGAGAACTTCCAGACTCAAGACTCATTTGATTTCACGGACTATCTAGGTGCTGGAGGCTCAATTGAAGCCACCAGAGTCACACCAGGCTTGCTGCGTCTTGATCTCAATGGTGAGGATATCGTAAACGTTTTTGGTAATCAGAGCAGTCTGAATGCTGCAGAGTCTCAACTGGCAGACCTCTCTTAATATGCTATTTGACGTCAAAAGATAGGTGAGGCCTCGGATACTCTCACCTAGAAAACACCCACTTATGCACAGGACTTCTATTGAGTGTAAGTGGGTGCTTCTTAATGTTTTCGAGCTTCACGATCTCTAAGAGGGCATTTATAAAGTGAATCTTTAGGCTGCTAATCGTTTCAACATGATTCGCGTCATTACGGCGTAGATAGCCGCCTCACTCATTTCGGTTAACCTTTCATAATCCTTGCTCAAACGTCGATACCAATTGAGCCATCCAAAGGTGCGCTCAACGACCCACCGCTTCGGTAGAATCTCAAAGTCTGGCCCCATGCGTTGAATCACTTCGACCCGCGCCTGAATCATCAGCCATACCGCCAGTGCAAACTTATCGCCGCTATAGCCGCCATCAACCCACAATACTTTGACTCGATTGAGACACTGTTGGTACTCATCCCATAACTCCAGCAGGGCATAGGCACTGGCCAAGCGTTCACTGGTATTGGCTGCCGTGACAACTACTTTCAAGAGTAAACCGAGACTATCAACGAGCACATGACGCTTTCTACCTTTCACTTTCTTGCCGCCATCAAAGCCATAGACCTCCCCCTTGTATTGTGGAAGGTGTGGTAGGCCGTCTCCCCCTTGGTTGAGAAAACCGTAAAAAAGCTTGGGCCGCCACACTCTTAAGTTCCATCTAACTCGAACAATCGCCTGGGTCATAGAACCCGAATCTGGCAAGGATGAGTGGAATTTTTAGAGCAACATTGCGGGACACTAACGATGATTGACACAAAATGTTGGGTAGGGATTGATGTCTCCAAACAGACCTTGGATGTTCACATTCGTCCTAGTGGCCACATCTTCCAATACGCTAATGAAAAAGATGGCATTGATGCCCTTGTCGCCTCCCTTGAATCTGTCTCAATTGAGCGGATTGTATTAGAAGCAACAGGTGGTATGGAGCTACCTGCAGCAGTGGAACTGAGCCAATCTGGTATAGCTGTCGCTGTGGTTAATCCCCGGCAGACCAGAGATTTTGCTAAAGCAACGGGACAGATTGCCAAGACAGATACGATTGATGCGGCAGTACTGGCCCACTTTGCAGAAGCGATCCAGCCTGAGACCAGACCTCTAGCGAGTGAAGAGAGTCAGCTTCTCGGTGAGTTGGTAACACGACGTCATCAAATTGTAGATATGATCACCGCTGAGAAGAATCGCTTAGCGGCCATGCATGGTCCTATGAAGGCGCATATTGAGCAGCATATCGAATGGCTCAAGAAGCAACTTGATGAGTTAGATGAGCAGCTTCAGAAAACGATTCGTAAAACCCCCGTATGGTGTGAGCAGGCAAAGTTGCTCAAGAGCGTTCCTGGTGTTGGAGAGGTGTTGTCTTCAGTACTGCTTGCCGATTTGCCCGAACTTGGAAAGCTTGATTCGAGGAAAATTGCTTGTCTAGTCGGTTTAGCTCCGCTTAATCGAGACAGTGGAAAGTCCCGGGGGAAGCGGATGATCTGGGGCGGGCGGAGCCGAGTCCGCACTGCTCTGTATATGCCAACTTTAGTTGCTATTCGCTATAACCCCGTTCTCAAAACTTTCTATGAACGTTTGGTTGGACAAGGTAAGCCCAAGAAAGTAGCATTGACAGCCTGTATGCGGAAGCTCTTGGTGATTTTAAATGCCATGGTCAAAAGCAATCAGCGATGGAATCCCGAAATAGCAGGGGGAGCTTGACAGCTAAGACAATCGCTTTTTTCAGTCGGTCAAAACGACTGACTATCCGTTGCGAGTGCACTGGGATGGGTTGCTCTACCGAGCTTTCGGCGCAGCTGCTCACGCAATATATGGTTCATGTGCTCCCAGTGACCGTGACGCTGCCATTTGCGGTAGTAGAAGTAGACCGTTGAACTGGGCGGAAAATCATGGGGGAGAAGGTGCCATTGACAGCCCGTTTTGAGTTGGTAGTAGATAGCATTACAAACCGAGCGCATATCTACCGTACGAGGATGTCCTCCTGGCTTTGCCTTGGGAATCAGAGGCGATAAGATAGCCCACTCTGTATCGCTGAGGTCGGTGGCATAAGGTTTATCAGACATGGAGTTCAAAGCAAAGCGATACTTGAAATCTATGCTCAATAGACAATTAATTACGCTGGCTTCAGCTTTGCTTTATAAATGGCCTCTAAGGCTGACGCTTATCGTCGATTTATCCTTACTTTCAGTAGATGCACAAACATGAAAAAATCGCTCTAGGGAAACCCGCTAGAACGCTTGCTGAAGTTAAGTTTTAGACCAAGCCCGTGACGAGGATTGAACTCGTGACCTCACCCTTACCAAGGGTGTGCTCTACCACTGAGCCACACGGGCAGCTGAGGATATGGGCCGGGCTGGATTTGAACCAGCGTAGGCGTAGCCAGCGGATTTACAGTCCGCCCCCATTAACCACTCGGGCACCGACCCACGTTATCTCTCAACAGCAATTTATCGTATCACAATAAATTGCTGTGTTGCCATTATGAGCAAGGGAATCTTAGCCCTGAGCTAGACTAGAGCATCTATGCGCGAGGGCGGCTGAAAGTAGGGAGAAAGGTCTGACATGACGCCTAGTAAACGCGATCGCAACAATTGAGCTAGAGTATTAAGGAACATTGAGCATTTTTACCGTCAACTCAAATTTTTCCTGTTATTTAGACCTAAGATTGCATTCCTATGCAGTGTATTATTAATCGCCGTGCCGAATTCTCCGCCAGCCATCGTTACTGGCTGCCTGAATTATCAGAGCTGGGCAACGTGCAGCAATTTGGTAAGGGAAGTCAGTTCCCTGGCCATGGGCATAACTACGTTCTATACGTCTCAATGCTGGGCGATCTCGATCAGTACGGCATGGTCTTAAACCTGTCTGATGTTAAGAAGGTCATTGCCCAAGAAGTAACCGACCATCTGAACTACGCCTTTCTCAACGAGGTCTGGCCAGAGTTTAAGCAGACCTTACCCGCCACTGAACACATCGCGAAAGTCATCTGGCAGCGATTAGCGCCACATCTGCCGCTGCTTAAAATTCAACTTTTTGAACATCCCAAGCTTTGGGCTACCTATGAAGGATCTGGTATGGAAGCAACTCTCACCGTGGGCACTCACTTCAGCGCAGCACATCGGCTAGCGCTCCCGGACTTAAGCTACGAAGAGAACTGTGAAATCTATGGCAAGTGCGCCCGACCCAATGGTCACGGACACAACTATCACCTAGAAGTTACGGTGACTGGCGATATTGATCCGAAAACCGGCATGATTGTGGACTTAGTCGCTCTCGAAAAAGCCGTAGATGAGGCTGTGATTGAGCCTTTTGACCATACTTTTTTGAACAAAGATATTCCGTTCTTTGCAACGGTGGTGCCCACAGCCGAGAATATTGCCGTGCATATCTCTCACCTGCTACAGGAACCGATTCGTCAGTTAGGTGCCCAACTTCATCGCATTAAGCTCATAGAAAGTCCCAACAATTCCTGTGAGATTCTGTGTTCCTCTGTGGCCGAGCCCGTTGTCACAGCAGCAAATGAAGCCGTTCTTGCCTCTTAGAACTGAGGGCGGCTCACAATATAAGAACTGTGGGCCGCGTCTTCACGTCGGGCGCTGAGAAG
This sequence comes from Acaryochloris thomasi RCC1774, assembly GCF_003231495.1. Taxonomy (NCBI): domain Bacteria; kingdom Bacillati; phylum Cyanobacteriota; class Cyanophyceae; order Acaryochloridales; family Acaryochloridaceae; genus Acaryochloris; species Acaryochloris thomasi. The sequence goes on along the minus strand of NZ_PQWO01000002.1, from coordinate 31,324 downwards.
TGACACTTGCAAGGAGCAAGATTTAGCCTTTGGCAGCTTCACCCAAATTTTTCAGCAGCCCCTGCAGCTGGCCCACAACTGCACCGGAGTCTGGGTTGTCGCCGCTTAAAGAAGCTTGGACGTTTGTAACTCCTTCGCTGATCGCGGAGTAATTTTTATTATCCTTCATGGTCTCACTGACGCTTCCCCAAGACTCCTGGACTTTGGCAAAGTCTTCTTTAGCTTTAGGGAAATCTCCAGCCTGCACTGACGAAATCGTTTCGGTCACACCATCTTTCATCTCGTTGATTCCGGCAAACCCTTTAGCTTGGTCAACCGCACCATCTGTCGTTTCTTTAACTTTATCTGTTGCGTCAGTCGCAGCATCTTTGGCTTGATCAACAGCGGTACCTGCCGTATCTTGAGCTTGGTCAGCAGCATCTTGAGCTTGTTGGCAACCGGTGAGAGGCAGGATGCTTAACAGGGCAATGGTCAAGAATGTTGTGAGTCTCAGCATAGTTTTAAATATCTGTAGTTGCTTGGACGCTACCGATAATATCATCGAACATTAACAAACATGGTGGACTCCAAACTCTTAGGAATTCTTGTCAGTTAAGTTAGACATAGCGGGATTGTTTTGGTATCAGAAGGACTGCTTGAAAATGGCTAAATTTTATTCTGAACTCACCGATCAGCTTATAGAATTTATTGGAAAGCAGCAGATTTTTTTCACTGCTTCTGCACCTGAATCAGGGCGCGCCAATTTATCTCCCAAGGGGATGGATACCTTTCGATGCTTGAGTTCGCGTGAGGTGGCCTATCTGGATCTAACGGGCAGCGGCAACGAAACCAGCGCTCATCTGCAGCAGAACGGTCGGCTAACGATGATGTTCTGTAGCTTTACGGGTTCGCCACTCATTTTGAGACTTTATGGTCAAGGACGGGTGCTTCACGTCGGCGATCTAGACTGGCCTGATTATTTACGGCATTTTGAGGCGTTACCTGGGCAGAGGCAAATTATTACACTTGCGATCGCATCCATTCAGACCTCCTGCGGCTTCGGCGTGCCTCAATATGACTTCATCGGGCATCGGGATCAGCTTTTGCAGTGGGCTGAGAAGAAGGGAGAAGACGGATTAAAAGAGTATCGAACGACTAAAAATCAAACAAGTATCGATGGTTTACCGACGGGACTACAGGAAAGCTGACGCTGATAAATTATTGGCAACAGGGTAGCGTGAACCAAAATTCAGCTCCGCCGCCAACAGGCGCTTCGACACCGATGGCTCCGCCGTGGGCCTCTATGATCTTTCGGCAAATATAGAGACCGAGGCCATATCCCTTGACCTGAAAATCACCCTGACCACGGGCATACATTCCGAAGAGCATCTGACTTCTCTGAGAATCGATGCCAACGCCGTTATCTTTGACCGTGCATCGAATCATCGCATCACTCTGAACCACAGCATGGAGCAAAATCGTGATTCCCTCAGGATTATATTTGAGTGCATTATCGATTAAGTTCTCGAAGACCCGTCTCAACTGGTGAGAGTCTGCATAAATGTTGGGTAAATCAGCTGCAATCTGATTGTTTAAAGTCGATGCCGAGTCTGTGAGCCTATAATCACAAGCGACCTGCAGTTCTTTTGCAAGCTGGCGAAGGTTGACGGACTCAGGTTTTAGGGCCGTTTGCCAAAGATTTGAAGACTCCGCTGTCATCAGAGAATTCATCAGATTGAGCTGGCGATCGCAACTTTTTTTGATCATCGTCAATGCCTCCGGCTCTATCTCAATGACAGAAGGCTCCAGTCGATTCTGCTTGCCCTCTGAATAACGCCCCGTAAACGAGTAGGACAGCAGCCCCTGAACCAGACTAGAAATACCCATAGCCAAATTCCGTAGGTCATGGTTTATAGCATGGGCATAGGTTTGTAGCGCCTCCTGCGCTGTCTGACGCTCATGCATTTCTTCTTCTAGCGACAGCGTGCGTTCTTGAACAGCCAGCTGGAGATCCTGCTCGCGCTGGCTCAGCACAGTCACCATATATTGAAAAGCACGCGCCAGTTGTCCAGGCTCATCTTTTCGCATCGTCAAAGCTTCTAGATTTTGCGAATCGTGACTGGGCTGTTGGTTGAGAGAGCAACTGCTAATCTGCTTGGCAACCTTGGTCAAAATCTCAAGAGGCTGCGTTACCGTCTTCCATAACAACAGATTAATAACCAAGAAGAGCGCTCCGAAAATGGCCGCTAGCGTTTTTGTAACAGACAACAAATTCCGGCGTCCTTGGCTGAAGATATTGTCCGCAGGCACATAAATAAGTTGGGTCGCCACGACTTCATTTAACTTCCATCCAAAGCCATTTTGACTGCCATACATCTTCAGTAAAGACTTCGGTGCTACGCGAGGATCGCCGTGACAGTCTAGGCAACGAACATCATTCATGAACAGAGGCCGCGCCAAGTAAAATAGCTTTTGCCCCTCTAGTGTTCGATAGCCAGATAAAACTTCGTCGGAGGACTCTGGCGCTAGCTGAGTCAATTGGTTGAAGAGATCCACTTCCAGCGAGTCAGCAAGGTCATCCAAATTAGTTGGATTAGGCGTTGCTTCTTTATAGGAAAAGTTTTGAAAGTTAGAGTCCTGATCTCGAAAATCAGAGAAAATAGTTCGAGCCGCAAAGTTGGGGATACTCTCCTGCACAAAGTCGTTCTCTCTTTCTGTATCGCTTTCAAGAATCGGTTGAATGTTGTTTTGAGTGTAGTTACGGGCCGCCTGCATCGCGGTTAGCAGTAGCTCTGCCCTTTCTTTAACAACGTCTTCAGCCTGCTGATTGAGCTGTTGCGAGAGTGTGAAAACGGTCAAACAGCTACCGAGCAAGAAAATGATGACCAAAAACAAACTGAATTTAGCACCTAGCTTCCAGCGAATCATTATCGGTGTTTAAAGTTGCTTCCTAATATGGAGCGGGTCACAAGCACAACGATCATCAGACAGATAAAAGCTGAGAAGAGTGAGCGCCGCCGTTATTAACCCAAATCGCAAGCTGCGTCCGCGACTTCACACCAACCTGGCTCAAAATACTGCTGACATGATTTTTGACTGTCTTTTCAGTGATGTGAAGTGCTTGAGCAATCTCTCGGTTGCTCGCCCCCTCGCAAATTAGCTTCAACACATCCTGCTCTCGAGGCGTTACATCCACTAGCTTATCAAGCTGTGTCTGACGGGTCACGGGCTGGCGTTGCTGCAGGAGCTTTTGACCTAAACCAGGGCCAAACTGCATGTAGCCTTTATAAGCACTTTGGATACTTTGGACAAAATCTTCAGGCGGCGTATTCTTGAGCAAGTATCCCACTGCGCCCTGCTGCATCGCCTCTGTTAAATGTTGAACATCATCATGTGTCGTTAGAATCATAATCTTCACGCCTGGCAGTGCTCGACAAATGTGTCCAGTTGCCGCAACACCATTCATCAAAGGCATACTGATATCCATGAGAACGACGTCAGGCTGAAGTGATTTAGCTTTTGCGATCGCATCTTCACCATCGCAAGCCTCCCCAACGATCTCTATCTCCGCAGTACATCGAGCAACAGCTTTAAGCCCATAGCGGACAATTGCTTCATCATCCACCAATAAAACTCGAACTGGACTCTCAGATTTCGCCATAATCTTGCTCCCGCTCCCATATTCCGGCAGAAGAACAGGAAGGAACTCTGTTCTCTATTCAAAATAGTAGGATGCAGTCCCTTAGCTTACATGAGAGAGGACTTAGAAAGAGCTGTGAACAAACCGTGTTCATCGAGGCAGTCTAAGTTGTTAGCCCTCTAACCCAATATTTTCCTACCATTCGCTACAAGATTCTCCAATTATCAAGCAAGCCGAATATCTACGGGTACAGTGTTTTGCCTGTTCTATTTACTTGTATAAAGTCGTTGCTCCTTGATGTTTTGGGCCTAAAGTCCCAGATAAGATTTGGGTCCTACGCCTCAAGATTTCTAAGGTTGGCCCTGCGTATGATTCAACCAACGAGATGCAAAACCTGTTCTTCGGAACTGAAAGCATCTGTCTAAATACCCTGATTCCGGCCCTCATATTTTGTTCGCACTGAGGCTGGTCAGAAAGTAACGCCAAACCGAATTTCTAAATTCGAATCTACTCAAATTCATAAACCAAGAGACTGAATCATGGCAAACCAACCTAATGAAACTATTGTTCTCAACGACAATCAGAGAGTCACAATCCAGGAGGCTGTTATCGCTCCCGTTGGAGAACCTGCCGTCAACATCGTGGGTGAAGATGCGACCCTACGCGTGTTGGGTCAAGGTTCAATTTCTGCCCCCGACGCCGACAATACCGCCGTCATATCGAGTGGAGAGGATGCCCGCATTACTAACCGCGCCTCGATTTCCGGTGCGCTCAACGGCATCAGTTCAACGAGTGATGATTTGAGATTGACAAATTCCGGCACAATTTCATCTGATAGCCGTGCCGTTGACCTCAGCGATGGCGATGGCATTAGAGCCACAAACTCCGGCACTATCTTAGGCACTGGCGACCAACGCAACGGTACATTCTATGTGGACGGCACCGTTGATGATTTGAGACTAAACAATACTCGTCGCGGTGTCATTAATGCCGGTGAAGGTAACTTAGGGGATGCTGTCTCCGTGCAGGTTGGTGCTGCCGGAGACCCCAGCAATGAGGATATCAACATCGTTAATAGCGGCCTGTTTCAAGGACGGGGTGATGGTCCTGAGGTCTTTGCCGATGGTGCTCGGGTCGCGGCCAATGGCTCTAGCGGTCTACGCTTTTTCAACGGCTCAGACCAACCGGAAGCATCGGTATCCGGCTCAGTGGTCAACCGGGGGACAATTACCTCAGAGGCAAACGTGGGCTTCTTGGGCGGACTCGTTGTCGAAGATGGTGTTGCCTTCGACGGTCGTATTGTCAATGATAGCCGTGGCCTGATCTCTGGCCCTCGCAACGGTCTATACATCGGCAACGCTGCTCATGATTTAGACATCATTAATCGAGGTCGCATTGAATCTGGAAGTCGTGCCGTCAATATTGATGGCACAGGGGTTAACTTGATTAATTCTGGCACCATTTTCGGGACAGGCGATCAGCGAAACGGCACCGTCTACTCAGATGCAACAGCCGATAACTACTCCATCCTCAACACGCGTCGCGGTGTGATTGATGCCGGCGACGGCAATCAAGGAGCAGGTATTGCGCTGCAAACAGGTGATGCTGCAGGGGATATCGTTAACGCGACAGTGAGGAACTTTGGCACCATTCAAGGACGTGGTCAGGCAGCAGCCAACCTCGGGCTTGCGGGAGACGGACTCCGAATTTTCTCGGGTATTGAAGGCGGCGGCACTATCTATCGCGGTGATATCTTCAACCGAGGCAGCATTCTTTCAGAAAGTCTGCAGGGGCCGACTGCTGGCGTCAGATTTTCTAACGGTCTAGCCTATCAGGGGACGCTCATCAATGGCCGAGGTGGCCTCATTGATGGTGCCCAAAATGGCCTGTATTTCGGAGAGGCTGAACATGAAGCCAGAGTAGTTAATGCGGGCACGATTCAAAGTGGCAGCCGAGCGGTTAACATCGACGGTTCAGGGGTCTCTTTGACAAACTCTGGTCAAATTCTGGGAACAGGTAACCAACGCAATGGTAACGTCTACGCGGATGGAACGGCTGACAACTACTCGATTTTCAACAGCCGCCGTGGGGTGATTGATGCAGGTGTGGGCAATCAAGGTGCAGGGCTCTCTCTACAAACGGGTGATGTTGATAGTGACGTGGTCACGGCTTCTCTCCGCAATAGCGGTCGCATTCAAGGTCGCGGTAATGGCGAGGAAAACCTTGAGGGCGATGGCATCCGGCTGTTCACTGAAGTTCCGAATGGTTCTGTGACCCTAGAGTCAGATATCGATAACCGAGGGCGCATTTTGGCAACTGATGACGGTATCGACATTCGTGAAGGGGTCACACTAGCCGGCGACATCAACAACCAACGGCGTAGCACCATCTCAGGTCGTGATAATGGCATTCTCGTCGCGGGAGCTATTACAGGCACCATCAACAACGCTGGTGTTATCTCAGGTGGACTCAATGCCATTGATGCTAGTCAAGCGGATGCGGCCATCACTGTCAACAACAGCGGTGCTCTTAATGGCGATGTTTTGCTTAGTAACTTTGATGATGTCTTTGACGCCTCACGGGGAACAGACAACGGCACTATCTCGGGTCTAGGGGGTAACGACATCATTACCGGGACTCGCAGAGGTGACATTTTAGCCGGAGGTGAGAATAACGATACCTTGACGGGGGGACGCGGTCGAGACACGTTTATCTTTGAACCGATCGAGCTGGGTGCAGATGTGATCACCGACTTTCAAGACGGGACAGATCTGCTAGACATCGGTGCCTTCAACTTTGGGACGGCTGACCTCCAGGCTGTCATTGATGGCGCTCAGCAAATTGGGAGCGATACCTTGTTGACCTTCTCGCCCAACAACACTGTGCTTTTAGAAGGTGTACAGACGGGTGCTATTGATACGACTGATTTCGTAGTGGTTTAACACCTCTATGGCAGCAGATCCAATCATCAATATTGGATCTGCTTCTAGACAGTGAATTGTACGGCAGACCTATCATCCCGCAGATGGTCTCTTTTTCATTTCCGTCAAAGTCACGTGAATTCTACCGGCTATAGCCAAAGCAAAGTAGAGCATCCCTATGTTTACCCATCAAGAGCAGCAGCCTACGCAACGGCCTGCCCTCATCAATCAAGCTGATCATCCCTACATTTGGGCTGCACTTCAATTCATCGTAGAGTCAATAAAAAAGCGTGTTTCGTCCTCGCTTCAGAGCTGGCAGACACAAGTTAGAAGTCACTACTATCAGGCATCTAGAACAGGTTTGGATTTTTATCTGGAAGAGTGTTCAGAAAACTCAACTGAGTTCTGCATGACTTCTCAAAGGCCTGGAGTCAAGGTAAACGATCTTATTATTGTCAGTCATACCTATAACTGTATAAACTACAAAATCCTTGAGATAAGTTACTACCCAAATTTCTCCGATATGTGGGTCGCTAGAATAGTTGAGATTTAGACTAAAGCAAGTGTCATCGCCACAGACAGATGCGTGAGTGGCACTATTGATGGCAATATTTAACTTAATTCGTGTTGGAAGTTACTACACTTGTTCAGCAGCATATCGAGTTCTGCGGCGACTTTTCGAGGGCTTCGACCTTTGAGCGGGGCTGCAACAACCGCTTCATGAGGATTTCGACCAGATTGCTTGATCGCAGAGATCGCAGATTGACTAGAAAATCCGTGCTCAGCCACGAGCCAAGCCGCTAAGATATGTCCTGTTCGACCAATACCGCCAGAACAATGAATCACAACTTTTTCTTGCTTCTGTTTGGCGATCATCAAAAACGGCAAAATTTGATAGATGAGAACATCTGGATTAGCATACCGAAAGTCTTTAATCGGTGCCCAACAGACTTGACGATGCTCAAAAGTCTGTCGATACGTGTTCAGTAAGTCTGTTGAATACTTGCTGAGCTGGTCTGTTGGCAATAGGCAGCAGACGCGTTGAATGTTTTGGTCTTGCATAAACTCAATCCACTGCTCGATCTGGGGTTCGGTGTATCCAGGTTGAGCAGAACCGAACACAAAACGTTCAGTATTGATAGCCGCACTAAATTTGTACATGCGAGTTGAGTAAGAGAGACACATTTACAGTACGGAATTTTCTCCGGTTCACTCTTAGGATGCCCCAATATTATGTCGCCAGCGGCAAAGGCGTAGATTTGAGTTCAGCCTCCGCCTGTTGGCTCTGCCGCAGCAGCCCATACTCAATCCCTTCTGTCACCGCTTGATAAGAAGCCTGAATGATATTAGTGGAAACGCCCACTGTGGTCCAACGCTGATGTCCGTTGGTAAAGTCCACTAGTACTCGGGTCTTGGCAGACGTTCCTGTATGACCGTCTAAAATCCGCACCTTGTAATCAGTGAGATGGAACTCCACCATTGCGGGGTAAAACGCCACCAAGGCTTTTCGGAGCGCAGAATCCAGAGCTGAAACGGGGCCATTACCTTCGGCTGCAGTCAGAATTCTTTGGTCTCCGACTTTGACACTAACGGTGGCCAGCACTGAACTATTGCTGCAGGCTGCATAGTTTTGGGGTACATCATGGGTGCGACAGAGTACGTCAAAGCCCTGTAGGTCAAAGAAAGAAGGACGCTGGTCAAGAGCTTGACGAATCAGTAACTCAAAGCTGGCTTCAGCCGCTTCAAACTGATAACCTTGATGCTCTAAAGTTTTGAGTTCTTGAAGAATCTGACGACTGGCGGGGTGGGCTTTGTCTAAGGTCAAACCAAATAGGCTGGCCTTTTCTAGGACGTTGCTCAGCCCGGCCTGATCTGAAATAACGATGCGACGGCGGTTACCGACAACGTCTGGGGTGACGTGCTCATAGGTGCGCGGATCTTTCTGAACAGCACTCACGTGGATGCCGCCTTTATGAGCAAAGGCTGATAGGCCAACGAAGGGAGCGTGTTCATCGGGCGCTAAATTGGCAATCTCGCTGATCAATCGACTGGCGGGCGTCAAGCCACTGAGCTGATCCGGTGGCAGACAGTCGTAACCCAGCTTGAGCTGGAGATTGGGGATTAACGTACAGAGATTGGCGTTGCCGCAGCGTTCGCCATAGCCGTTGATGGTGCCCTGCACCATAGCTGCACCCTGCTGGACGGCTGCGATCGCATTGGCTACCGCAGTCCCCGAATCGTTATGGGTATGAATGCCAAGTTGAACGTCGTGTCCTGCTTTTTCTTGCCAGGGCTGCATGGCTTGGGACACTTCATCGACAATACTTGAAATCTCATGGGGTAGAGTACCGCCGTTGGTGTCGCAAAGGACAATCCACTGGGTGCCGGATGCGATCGCAACTCTCAAAGTCTCTAGAGCATAGGCTCGATTATTTTTATAGCCATCAAACCAATGCTCTGCATCGTAGATAATGCAGCGATCTTGACGGCTTAGATAGCTAATTGAATCAGCAATCATCGCTAGATTCTCATCTAGCGTCGTCTTTAAGCCCGTGGTGACGTGCAAGTCCCAAGACTTCCCGAAAAGCGTAACCCAGCGGGTCTGTGCAGCCAAAATAGGACGCAATAGCGGATCCTCTGCCGCTGTCAGTCCAGGCCGTCGAGTCGAACAGAAAGGCACCAATTCAGCCTGCTGCAGCGGATTCTCCTGCAGTCGCTGAAAGAATTGGATATCCTTTGGATTCGCGCCTGGCCACCCACCTTCAATAAAGGGCACACCTAAACGATCAAGCTGAAGCGAGATCTTCAGCTTATCCTCAATGGATAACGACAACCCCTCGGTCTGAGCGCCATCGCGCAGCGTCGTATCGTAAATCCAAACCTTTTCAGATTGAGGCATATTTTAGGCCGTGCAAATCAGCGCACTGTCCTTCAGCCGTGGCTCAAGGCAGCACAACCTAGCGTAACAGTTTCGCCAAAGTCCGCTGAGCGCTGGTCTTAAACCTTAACGGGTTCTTCAAATTTAGGTGCGTACGCCTGCAGCAAAGAACTCATTTGGCCTACAACATCAGCCTGCTCATGGGTACCAATTGCATGACGTTCTGGGAAGAACTCAGGCTGGTCAAGGTTCCGAGAGATGGCTGCCATGACCTGCTGAGCAATCAAATCACTGAGCTCTTCTATGGCCCGATGACGTTGATAGGTCGCTCCTTCTTCGGTCGTAGCGTAGAGGGGCGGCAGGCGGTTGAGCGCATAGGCGGCAATATCGCCTAAATCCAGTGTCTGATCGCTAGATGCTTCGATTTCAGAGACCCGCGTAATCGCCTCGGTCAGCACGAGTTCTTCCATTACATTAATGAATTGCTTGCGGGGCACCGCCACAACCTGACCGGTGAGCAAGGCTCCCATCAAGCGATCTAGGGATTGATACTCCTGTACCGCTAAGTCAGCAGCGTGATCGCAAATGCGACCCACTTCAGCTTCCATCGTCGGCGTCAAATATCCATTGGATAACGCCTGTTCTACAATTTCTTCGATCGTCATTGTCACAGTTACCTACAGTCAGTTTGAGATCTAACTTGACTTAGTTTGCCCACCTGAACGAGCAAACACATACCTGTCACTAACAAAACTCAGAAATCAACGGCTTGGCTACCAACGACTAAGGAATACTGAGGACCAATTAATCAAACCCACGCCACAACCACGGCGAAGGATCGACGGCCTGACCATTGACGTACAGGCCCCAGTGCAGATGCGGTCCCGTACTTGCTCCCGTGGAGCCGACGGCACCAATCACCTGACCAGAGGCCACCGTTTGTCCCGGCTGGACATCAATACGACTCAAGTGGAGATAGATGGTGCCGACGCCCTGTCCATGATCAAGACCCACAACATTGCCATGCACTCTAAATCCCTCAGACTCACGGCCAATCAGGGAGACTTTTCCTGCCGCCGCCGCTTTAACTGGCGAACCTGTGCTGTTGGCGTAGTCTAAACCGCGATGATAGTAGTCCTTGGCGAACACACCGTTGTAGTAGCGACGAACGCCGTAGCCGGTACTGGAACGTCCGGCATTCGGTCGAACGAAAGTCCCGTTCCAGTACTTTTGAGGTGTCACCACTGCCTTGAACTTATCAGCCTGCCGAAACTCATAGTTTGGGTCTTTGACGGTGATTTTCTTCTTGGGGGGCAGCCAGATACGCTGCGTCGGGAACCGCCGACTGCCAACCCATAGGAGCATATTTCGAGTTTGCTGGTTGCCGGTCACGGTGAGGCTGCGGCGACCGTGTTTCTCTAGAGGCGTCGTGGGCACCAAGGCTCGCCAGCGATTAGGCGCTACTTGAAAGGCAGGGAAAGTTTTATCGGCGACTTTAACAGTAGGCGCTTCAGTCAAAGTTTCGCCCGAGTCAGGCGTCACCAGAATAGAGACCGTATCTCCGAGTCTGACTTTTGTGGGTTGAACTTTAACTTCAATGGCTTGCGCAGCGTTCCCGAGGAGAGTGCTGCAGGCTGCCCATAAAATTCCCCAGGCAATCTGTGGCTTTTGAATCATGTCTCGTATCTTGTGAAATTGAGTGATGCTGTAGCTGCGCTCTAGGGTATCTCAATCCTGTCGCTCATAGCGAGATGAGTCTTAGAGAGCCTACGTTTGAAGACAGATGATTCAGGGAAGAAAGTTCCCAAACGACCTATGCTTTGGGTTTCAGAAAAACAATGGCCTGCTTCCAGATCACGGTGGGCTGATCGTAGTGATCAAGCAAGCAAAGGCAGAATGCATCTTGCCAACGGATTTTACCCACTAGCAAATCATTGGTGATCACTTTGACTTCGACTTCTGAGCCGTCCTGGATGAGCGTTTGGAGTTGACGAACGCTAGGGAGCCCGACATCAAGTTCAGTTGACATAGTTTAATTCAGTACAGACGTGCTGATGTAGAGAGAATACTCACCGTGCCATCATAGCGACAATTTGGGATGAATCGATAATTCCTACGGTAGGCTAACAGTAGGGGATATTGAAGGAAAGATAGAGCCACACTATGACGGTCGAATTTACGAAATACCAAGGTCTGGGCAATGATTTTGTCCTGATTGACAATCGGCAGCAGGCTGAACCCTTGCTGACGCCAGAACAGGCTCAGAAGGTTTGCGATCGCAACTTTGGCGTTGGGGCAGACGGCGTGATTTTTGTCCTGCCCGGTCAGGGCGATACCGACTACACCATGCGGATCTATAACTCCGACGGTTCTGAACCAGAAATGTGCGGCAATGGCATTCGTTGTTTGGCCCGTTTTATTGCGGAACTCGAAGATAAAGCGGCAGGTGCATCCCACAGCTACCGTATTCATACGTTAGCCGGCGTGATTGTGCCAGAGCTACTGCCTGATGGTCAGGTCAAGGTGAATATGGGGCAGCCCCGTTTGCTAGCAGAACAGATTCCCACGACGCTCAATAGCCCTGAAGAGCAGGTTGTTCAAAGACCCTTAGCCGTTAACGATCAGAACTGGCTCGTGACCTGCGTTAGCATGGGCAACCCGCACTGCATTACCTTTGTCGAGGATGTCGCGTCTATCCATCTAGAGAAATTAGGACCGCAGTTTGAAACCCACTCCGCTTTTCCACAGCGCATCAATACTGAATTCGTTGAAGTTGTACGCCCAGACTACCTAAAAATGCGCGTCTGGGAGCGAGGGGCAGGAAGCACGTTGGCTTGCGGCACAGGAGCCTGTGCAGTGCTAGTGGCGGGTGTGCTGACGGCACGATGTCAGTCGGCAGCAACCATTGAATTACCGGGTGGTCCTTTAGAGATTGCTTGGGCCGGGGGTGAGGAGCCAGTCTATATGACAGGCCCAGCAGAACCTGTTTTTACAGGACATTTAGGATGACGTTGCCTCAGAGATAACACAGTCATCAGTGACCTCAGCAGCATGCTCAACGTTAGTATCACTATAGGTATGAACAATGAGTGCTTGATCAATTCGCTCAGCAATTGTGATGTTACTAGAGCCACCCCCCAAACTCGTTGGAGAAAAGCGTCTCACCTTTCGCAACCTTGATTGGCATGAGTTCAAGCAAATTCAGACGTTGCTGACAGAGAGAACTCGCGCTCGCTTCACCTACGACAACGGAGTCTTAGAAATCACCATGCCCCTCGAAGGCCATGAGCGGTCTGCCCGCCTGATCGAACTCTTTATCAGAGTTCTGGTGGTTGAGATGGGAATGAAAATCAAGACCATGGGTTCGACGACCCTAGATCGAGAAGACTTACTCAAAAGCGCTGAACCCGACAACGAATACTACATTCAGAACTACGCCCTGGTTGCAGATCACGAAGTTAACTTAGAAGTTGATCCCCCCCCTGATCTGGTTGTAGAGGTCGATATTACCCATACCGACTTGAATAAAGACACTCTTTACGCCAGCCTCGGAGTGCCTGAATTTTGGCGGTTCAATGGGCGTGAGTGGAAAGTCTTGCAATTAACGGACGGCAAGTACGTTGAGTGCGATCGCTCCCCGACCTTCCCTGCTGTTGCAAAGCAAGATTTATATCAGTTTCTAGAAGCAGCATTACTAGATGAAGTCGCTGCTGAGATTGGCCTTCGCCAGTGGGTACAGCAGCAGATTAAAGCTTAGCTGCACCCGTTCGCCGTGAACAAATGGACTGGAGGGAACGATCAATGTAGATGGGTAGACTAGAGAGTGAGGCGGAGCTCTGGGTGAGTCATGATTGCAAATACGGCTTGGCTGGACGATTTAGTTTTCCGCAAGACAGGCGATCGCATCTCTGAGCTGCAACTCCTAATCCTAGAGCGCTGCGACCAGACCTATCTTGAGATTGCCGATGCCTACGGTTGCACTGAAGGCCACGCCAAAGATGTCGGCTCTGCTCTATGGAAGCTGCTGTCTGAGCTACTGGGTGAAAAAGTCACCAAGAAAAACTTGGGCATTATTTTGCCCCGCCATATCCCTGTAGATTTCAAACCTAGCGTAGAGCGTCCAACGCTCAGGGGATTGGTGGGGCGAGTCGAAGCCATCGAATGCCTCAATTCTCTGGTAGGAAAAGGGCAAAAAGCTATCGTTCTGCAGGGAGAAGGGGGCGTTGGCAAAACGGCCCTGGCTCAGAAATATCTCCATAGTCAGGGATTCGATCTGGTGCTGGAGCTTTTGATGGCCAAGGAAACGACCAACATTACTTCGGCTGAACGGGTGGTTGAAGAATGGCTGCAGCGAGATTTTAATGATGAGCCGGGACTAGAGCTTGGCATTTCGCTGGGGCGACTGCGGCGACATCTGCGGCAGCGGCGGGTGGGAGTGTTGGTCGATAATCTAGAACCTGCTTTAGATCATCAGGGACGCTTTATTGAACCTCACCGCCATTACGTAGAGCTGCTGCGAGTCCTCACAGAAGGCCAGGGGCAGACGGTTATTTTGATGACGAGTTGCGATCGCATCTCTGAAGCCAGCCTCAACGTCACCCACTATCGCCTACCGGGACTCAGCTATCTGGCTTGGCAACAGTTCTTCGAGATGGGTGAGCTTGAAATTGAGACGGCCAGTCTCCAGGAAATGCACCACGCCTACGGCGGCAACGCCAAAGCCATGCGAGTCCTGCGCGGCACCATCTCAGAAGACTATGACGGCGACCTCAAATCCTACTGGCGAGACCATCGGAATGATTTATTGGTGGCTGCTGACCTCAAAAACCTGGTCGCCAACCAAGTCAACCGACTGCAGCATCAGGCCCCTGAGTCCTATCGCTTGTTTTGTCGTTTGGGGTGCTATCGCTATCAGAATCCAGCCACTGTGCCAACAGCAGCCCTAACGACGCTTTTGTGGGATGTTCCTGAGGCTAATCGTCGGCAAGCGATGGTTTCTCTCCGTAATCGCTCGCTGGCAGACTATCACAAAGGACAATATTGGCTCCATCCAGTCCTGCGAGCTGAGGCCATTGCCCGACTGAGAAACAGCGATCAATGGCAAGCCACAAACCAAGCGGCGGCAGCCTACTGGACTGATAGCGTGGATACAATTACCCAACCGCAGGACGCTTTGCAAGCCCTAGAGGCTTACTACCACTACGTCGCGATTGACGACTATGCCGCAGCCGCACAGGTGATTCTCAACAGCCGCACGAATCAATGGAATCAGTATCTGTCTTTGGGCAGTACGCTGTATCGGTTCGGGCTACACCAATCTTTGCTCACTGAAATTCCCGTAATTCTAGAGCGTATTGGCTCTGATTCTAGCTTTAGTGAGCTGTACAATATCCTCGGTGATTTCTACTGGACAGCAGGTAAGATTCACGCGGCGATTGATTGCCAAAAGCAGGCGAGAGAACAGGCAATTCAACAATATCAAGCTGCGGAGTCGCTCACATCCCATCAGCGTTATTACCTGAGAATGCTGGAGGTAGATGCACTGCTCAGTCTGGGACTTTATCACATTGATCTGTGGGAGCTAGAAACAGCGGCGGGTTGGTTTGAAGCACTGGTTGCAATGGTCTACGATCGGCCCGCCTCCGCAGAAGGAACTGCGCTAGCGGCAACCCATACCGATCACCATCGCTGGGCCGAAAAAGCATCTTTATGTCTAGCACTGGCAAAATCCTACCAGGGTCAGTTGCAAGAGGCGAAATCGCTGGCTGACACTGCCTACCGTCAAATGTCTCAAGCTACAGGGCGTTCAGCCTACTTCATGCAAATCTTGGGTCAGACCTACGTGAATGTGGAATGCTTTGAGCAAGCTAGACTCATCTTTAAGCAAGTGCTAACCCATGTAGAATCTAGTAGCTACACTCAGATACAGGCCAAAACGCTCATCGGCCTCGCAGATATTAATCGTAGGCAGGGAGAGCTAACGGCGGCACTAAGGCAACAACAGCAGGCTTTAGAGCTTTTGCAAACCATCGGCGCCCAGTGCGATCTCGCTGAAGCTTGGTTCCAGCTTGGGGTCACCCATCAACTGCAACAGCGTGCTGATCAAAGTCAAGACAGCTTTGATCAGGCCATCAAGTTATTTACGCAGATGAACGCCCCCCAGCAAGTGGCGAAGGTAACCCAGCAAGCGCGGCTCTAGCCGTCGGCTATTCGCAAGCGATCGAGGAAGAACGTTCTTCGCTCCCGTCAGATTACTAAAGGTCGCTTTCAGGAACGGCTTGCTTGAAGTCAATCACAAGCTGCATAGTTTCTAACACTAAAGCTCGTAAATCCTTGGATAAGGGAACATTGGCCTGCGGTCCAAACCAGCGGTCAAAGATAGCGACATAGGGTTCTTTACCCTCTAGATATCCCCCCATGAACCGCACGAGCGAATAGTTCACCTGATCGACAAACTTAGAATTATTCTCCGGCACCATACAGGCAATGCCTTCTCTAGAGAAATAACCCACAACCCCATAACTGTCACGGTTATCCGTTGTTTGTAGCCAGCCCTCTAGCAAAATACCATCGGCGGCGAAGGCGTCAACGGTGTCCTGCTTCAAAGCCTCATACCCCTGGTCATGGCTGTCTACGACCACAATTTGAGCTTCGGGCTGAGTGCGGCGAATTGCGATTTCATTGGTGGTGCCAGCAACGGCAGCAATGCGCTTGTTGGCAAAGGCTTCAGGCACCAGCGGTTCACTCCCTCTTTTGGTCAGGAGGCGGGTACCGGTGAAGCCATAGCTCACGGAAAAGTCAATTTGCTCTTCTCGCTTCCAGGTGTAGCTACTGGCATCGCAAACGATATCCACTTCACCCGCCACTAGCTTCGGAATCCGTTGCTCGGGCGTCAGGGCCGTAAGCTGCAGCTCAATGTCTTTACCCAACTCCTTGGTTAACTGGGCTTGAATCTGCTTCAGCATGTCGATGGAGTATCCCTGCAGTTCACCTTGGTCATCGGCAAAGGCAAAGGGCAAGGCGTCTGCATTGGTTCCTGCGGTTAAAGTGCCGGTCCGGTTCACTTTTTCAAGAATACTTTCGGCAGAGGCAAGCTGGGGAACCATGAGAGTGCCGAGAAGGGTTGTGGTTGCGATCGCAAAGACTTGCAACAGTTGATGTCGGGGGGCAAAAATCAGGGTCGCTAACGAGAGTTTCATAACGCAGTGCCAAATAAAGGCTTGAAAGGGCTTACTGGCATATATTACGGCACTGTTGCATCCTTGCTGTATTTCGATAAAAAACCAAGGCTTGCATCTGGATCATCTGCTGTCACGAAGAGAGAAGATCCCCTAGGGATTTGCGAATAAGATAGCTTTTTGTTCTGCAAACTCAATTAAAGCCGCTCCTTGACGCCACAGTATTCCTAGCGAAGATATGCCCATATGGGTAAAGCTATCTGCCAACTATCACTAAATATTTTCTCGATTTTAGCGTGTTGAAATTTGAACTATTTCTGTTAGATACTAGCTTAATCCAGCATCCATATTTATCAAGATTGGCAAAGCGCTAATTGATAGTTCAGAAAAAAGTGAGTGTCTTACGCACTTAGAAGGAACATTGTGAATGAACCATTCAGTCAAGAATAGTGCTAGCAAAAAAACCACCTATATCAGAGGAATCGATGGATTAAGAGCCTTAGCCGTCTTGGCAGTGATTATCTTTCATATTTCTCCTGCATACCTGCCAGGTGGATTTTCTGGAGTGGATATATTTTTCGTCATCTCAGGATATGTCGTTTGTGGCTCTTTAATCAGACACTCTACGCTGAACTTTTCAGACTTTATTGTTAGCTTTTATTCAAGGAGGGTAAAAAGAATTTTCCCTCCGTTACTTGTATGCCTTGTTTTAGTTAGCATTTTTTCTATATTGTTCGTCCCAGCATCACCAATAGCGAGGGCAAACACAAACGTTGCGCTTTCAGCCTTTTTGGGTATCAGTAATTTCTCTCTTGCATGGAATAGCAACGCATATTTCTCACCTGGAACTGAACTGAACCCATTTTCTCATACTTGGAGCTTAGGCATTGAGGAACAGTTTTACGTCATTTTCCCGCTGCTATTTTTTGTTTGGGCAAAGCACAAGAAAAGAAGCGATATTTTTGGAGTCATCGTTAATTTTCTGTTACCAGCTCTGTTAGGCATATCTCTAGCTTATTCAGCTTATGAGACATCAGCTTCACCAGACAATGCGTTCTATTTACTTCCTAGTCGTTTTTGGGAATTATCCTGTGGTGCTTTGCTATTTGATTTGCATTCAAGGAATATACTTATTCCTCAGTCAAGCAAAGCCAAGAATTTATGCTTGCTGATCGGGATTGCTCTAGCTGGAGGTGCATTCTTCTTCTCTGATTCAACACTGTTCCCTTTCCCATGGGCACTCCCATCTGTTCTTGGAACACTATTTTTGATTTCCGGCATCCTTGATGGTGTTTGCCAAAAACCGATTATACAAAGACTGCTTGAAGACGGGCGAATGGTAGACATCGGGAAAAAATCATATTCTCTATATCTATGGCATTGGCCTATCTTCGTATTTTTTAGATGGACGGTTGGCTTTGAGTCTGCTATTACAATAGCCAGCGCTACTGTCTTGACATTTTTGTTAGCCAATATTTCTTATTACTATGTTGAAATACCTGCTAGAAAAAACAAATACGCGGCTAGCTTACCGAACTGGAAAATGGTTGTCGCAGGGATTGTGACAGTCGCTCTATCCTATGGATTCACTAGACTGGCCTTTCGAGGTCAAAAATATTTAAGTTTTAGTGTAGTATCCCAGAACCAAGACGTATGGAATCCTTACTCGTCCTATACGGGTCAGATAAACAATGAAGATAAAGGCTTTAATAATCGCAAGCTGTTTGTGCTTGGAGATTCACATGCCGGAGCCTACCGGCCTATGCTTCGGCAGTTGTCGAAGGATCAGGGTGTTGATGTTCATATTTATCAAAAGGGGGGGTGCGGTTTTAGTTTAAGAAAACCTGCTTTGTCTGGGGAGCGCTCCTGCTCACTGCATATTGAAGACGCTCTCTCTACAATCGAGACACTAGCTTCGCCTGGCGATATTTTGTTTCTAGCCGCCCTGAAAATTGATCGCATTGGGAGTAACTTTCATGGTCCTTTACCCATCGAGGATGTGATGGCTGAGCAGTCAGAAAAAAAAGCTATCAGTGATCGAGAAACAGCCCTGACTGAAGCCAAAGAGATTGTCAAAAAATTTAGTGACCTCTCAATGACTGTTGTCATTGATGCGCCCAAGCCAGTGTTCTCCTCTCCTCCATTTCGTTGCTCTGACTGGTTTAATGCATCAAATCCAGTTTGTTCTTCTGCATTTACGACTGAGCGTGACTTTCTTTTAGGCTATAGAAAGCCAGTGATGGATAAGTTGAACAAGTTAGCGAGTCATTCCAGTAATGTCTTTATCTGGGATCCATTCCCTATCCTGTGTAAAGCTGACGAGTGCTCCGCATTTGATGGGAATCAACCTCTATTTTATGATGGGGACCACCTGAGTTCATATGGGAGTCGTGCGCTTTATCCTTCATTCCTATCGGTTTTAGAAAAAATCTGGTTACCAAGCCAGAGATCGTAGACTGGCGTGGCTGAGAGCAAACTTGAGAATTCTGCTTAATTTCTTTGCGATCAGAGCGTCTTCATAACGCTCACTCGGGGCAGGCGAGGCTTAAAACCACAGACAATTTCATAGGAAATCGTTCCTAACAGATCGGCCCAAGTCTCCACTGGAATTTTTGCTTCGCCGTCTTGCCCCAGCAGCGTTACTACATCACCAATACCCACATTCGGAACCTGACTGACATCGATCATCAACTGATCCATTGTGATCGAGCCAATTTGCTGCACCCGCTGCCCCCGAATCAGGGCCGTAATTCGATTCGATAACGGTCGAGGCACCCCATCTGCATAGCCAATCCCCACGACGGCCACCTTCATTTTTTGGGGCGTCACGTAGGTATGACCGTAGCTAACGCCAGTACCTGCCAGCAGGGTCTTGATCTGTGTCACCCTGGCCTTGAGCTGCATGACCGGCTGCAGGTGAATCTCTTGCCGGAATTTTGCCTCGGGGTATAAACCATAGAGCGCTAAGCCAACCCGCACCAGATCGTAATGGTATTGCGGGCCGCTGAGTGTCCCTGCGGAATTCGCCAAATGTAGCTTAGGCTGAAGAATACCTGCCGTTTGAATCTGCTGCGTGAGCGTCTGAAAACGGCTTTGCTGCGTTTCCATGAAGCTGGAATCGGCATCATCTGCGGTTGCAAAGTGAGAGTAAATGCTGGCGATCTGCAGGTTAGGCAGCGTTGCCACAAACTCAATAAAAGCGGCCCCCTGCTGCCACAGCGGCCCGAGCCGAGACATACCGGTGTCGATATTGATGTGTACGGAAGTGGGCTGCTTGGCATATTGAGACACCGCCAGCGCTTGCTTCGGACTGCACAGCGTGGGCTGAAGCTGCCAGGATGCGATCGCATCCACCTCCTGCGGGGCCTGCACCGCTCCCAGCAGCAAAATTGGCGCGGTAATTCCAGCCTGACGCAGCTCTTTCCCTTCGAGGATTGTGGCGACCGCCAGCCACGTCACGCCTTGCTCAAGCACCGTGCGGGCCACCGTTGCGGCCCCATGCCCATAGCCGTCAGCCTTGACCACCGCCATCAGTTCTGTCTGCGGCAGCAGGCTCTTTTTGAGCTGCCGAGCGTTGTGAGCCAATGCATCTAAATCAATTGTGATCCAGGCGCGCTCACAGAATAGAGATCCGATTGGCTGTGTTGGCATAGGTCCCTCAGTCTCAAGCAACGACCTTAATGAAGGCTAACAAGTCTGCGCTGCGAGATATTTCTCGTAACCTAGCTCAGCTAACTGCTCTTGCTTAGTATGAACCGAATTTGCTAGATTTTGGCGATATTCCATCACTTTATCTAACAAATCAGGACGCTGAGCGGCCAAAATCTGAACGGCCAGTAGTCCCGCATTCTTAGCATTGCCAATCGCAACCGTCGCCACCGGAATCCCACCGGGCATTTGGACGATAGAGTATAGCGAATCGATTCCCTGTAGGGCGCGGCTTTTGATCGGCACCCCAATCACCGGCAGAGGAGAGAGAGCGGCCACCATCCCCGGCAGATGAGCCGCGCCACCGGCCCCGGCAATAATGACTTTAATGTTGTTCTGGTGAGCGGTCTTGGCGAAGTCCACCATCCGTTCCGGGGTGCGGTGGGCGGAGATGATTTCAACGTGGCAGGGGAGGTCAAAGGCTGTTAGGGTTGCGATCGCATCCTGCATGGTGGGCAGGTCGGAGTCACTCCCCATAATCACGGCAACTTCGGGTTGACTCATACACTCACTATCCTTGCACTACAGCTCCACAGACTCAGCCATCCAGGAGCAAGACCTATCGTTTTATGTAAAAGCATCAAGTTTTCTTGGAATTTTGTTTAAAATTTAGACAAACAAATCTTCATTGATCTTTAGTTTTTGCTAGAACGCAGCAGCAGATGCTTTCATAGCTGATATTGAAAGATTTTAATTCTTTTTGAGGACTCTCCAATGAATCCGTTACAAGGGTATCAATTTCGTTGCACCCTCACCTTTGGCGATATCTACGCGCAGGTGATCATTTGGCTAATCGTGATCTTCCTGAGCTTAGCAACCTCCGTCGCCATGTACCAAAATCCAGTCTACGCCTTTCTGACCGGGGGATTGATCCTGGTGCTTTCGCTACCCTTCCTGCTCTTTGCCTTCGTCACCACCCTGTTAAACCACATTCAACTATCACCGGTTGAAGAAACGAAGGCCAGCGGTGCCTCAGCGGACTCAACACCCCCGTCAGGAGCGGTTCAAACTAGTTAGCATCAACGACCAATGCTGAAGCTTTGTATTGACCGAGCGCAGGTTCCGGGTTGTCAAGGACTGCAGCAGGTTTGGGTTGATCAGCAAAATCTTATTCAGGCCATCCACCCGCTGACTGGTATTGAGTCTCCCCTAGCCCTTAGCCACCTTGATCTTGAAGAAGACTGGTTGTCTTTGGGCGGCGTTGATTTGCAAATCAATGGTGCCTTGGGTTTAGCCTTCCCTGATCTCACAGAGGCCGATCAGCCGAAGCTTCAAGAAATTGGACAATTGCTTTGGCGGCAGGGTGTCGATGGCTATTTGCCGACCGTTGTGACCACCGCTGTCGAAAAGATTCATCGAGCGCTGGCAGTGGTGAATCATGGCCCATCTTCATCCACACAGCCCACGGCTAAAATTCTTGGGGTCCACCTCGAAGGTCCCTGCCTCAATTTTGAAAAGAGAGGGGCTCATCCCGCAGAATATTTGCGGCCGTTAACAATCTCTGATCTGCAGCAGGTGCTGGGTCCACACGCAGATGTCGTTAAGGTGATGACGTTAGCGCCCGAGTTAGATGTAGAGGGAGATGCGATTTCATATCTTTGCGATCGCAATATCATCGTCAGCCTAGGTCATTCTCAAGCAACAGCAGAGCAGGCAGAGGCTGCGTTTCACAAGGGAGCCACAATGGTCACCCACGCCTTTAACGCGATGCCCAGCCTCCACCATCGCCAGCCAGGGCTGTTAGCGGCAGCTCTAGTGAAGCCAAAGGTCTGGTGCGGGTTTATTGCCGACGGCCAGCATATTGATCCGTTAATGCTGAAGCTTTTACTGCAGGCCAGTCCTGAGAGACTATTCCTAGTCAGTGACGCTCTTTCTCCCCTGGGCCTCCCGGATGGCGTTTATCCCTGGGATACGCGGCAGATCGAAGTGAAGAATGGGACCGCTCGTCTGCCGGATGGGACCCTCTCGGGGACAACACTATCGCTACTGCAGGGTGTCCAGAACCTCGTCCGCTGGCGCATTTGCTCTGTGGAACAGGCGATTGCTTTAGCCACGGAAGCCCCCCGCAAAGCCATCGGACTACCAGGTATTGGACTAGGGCAACCTGCATCGGCCCTATTGCGCTGGCATCAAAATCCCAAAACGGGTGACCTGAGCTGGAAGAGATTGCTTGCTGATGCTTCGAGATCAAGAGAGTAGAGCGCCAGCTGGGCGACTCTAATCTGACAACTACGAACCATTGCGCCTCTCTAATCAGGCATTTGCGAGCCACGTCCGCGCGGCTTCTATTTGCGATCGCTCAAACGCCTTAATCTCAGCCGGGAAAATCGCGCTCACGGCTTCCGCAATGGTCCGCATCCACTGGGCATCGGCCACCAATGCGATATGGGTGATGTCTTTGACCATGTAGGCCTGCTGCAAATCTTGCCACAGCGCCATCGGGTCCATGCCCTCAAAGCTGCGGATTTCTTCTAGGACTTTCACCTTGCCATGCTTCGCCAAGTCAGTCTTGATCAAAGGCACAATTCGATCAAAGTCTGCCACCGTAATCTTGCCCTCGACAATAATCTCGATAACGTTATTTTCAGCGTTGCTCCTGTACTCCATGCCCGATAGCTGATCTAACTCCGGCGCCATCTGCAGCCAGGTCCGGGCGGCCTCAATTTGAGAGGGTTCGAAGGCTTTTACCTGAGCCGATAAAATGTTGTCTGCTGCCGCAGAAATGGTCCGTACCCATTCAGCCTCGGCAACCACCGCCGCATGGGTAAAGTCATCCACGTGGGTCAACCCAAACTGAGCATCTTTCCAGAGTGCGATCGGGTCGATGCCTTCAAAGCTGCGAATTTCTTCCAGTAGCCTGAGCTTGCCGTGCTTATCAAGGTCAATCTTGAGCTGAGCGATAATCTGGTCAAGGTCTGCCTCCGTCAGCTGGCCTTCAACGATGATTTCAACAATATTGTCTGTGGGGTTATTGCGGTACTCAAGCATGGAAGTCTCCTTGGTTGGGTGATACGGCCTCAGGCTAGGGCATCAAGCTGCGGCGCTAGGCAGAACATTCGCAATTTCCCTTGCCGATCGCTTTGACGGTTTGCCTCCTGAAACTAACCCTAACTCAGCTCGGATATCGGTAATGGAGCGTGTCCAGTTTTCTTCAAACGGATAGGCCAACAAGCAGTCCGCCTGCTCACCCAGTTTTTTACCTCTGCGGGCGCTGGCCAAGATGTCCTGCGCTTGCCACGGCTTAATGAGTACGAGAATTAGCTTAATGAGAGGATAGGTTAGATTCAGCGTTTTTGTATAGTTCTGCCCCACGGTAAACCCGAATACGCCAGCTTCACCAGAATAGCTGGTATCAAACCCTAGCAAAATGTGAAAGATATCGTGGGTGACGGTGTAGCGCAGCGCGAAAGGATGACGCTTGGCTTCTTCTTTCAGATCATCACTGACTTCTAACGGTTGAATTCCGTTGTCCTGCATGTGCTGGGCATATTCATGCCCTAAAGTGCCTTTGGGGAGTTGACGGAGTTGCTCTAAATCAATCGTGGGATAGTAGTCTGCTAACCCCTGCAGTTGTTTCAGCAGATCAGGATGGGTGCCGAATCCATAAAGCTGGCTTTCGAGGAGTGCAGCGTCTCCGGTCTCTCCTTCCGTTAAGTAGTCTTTATAGGCTTTGATGAAGCGCTTAATACTGGTCATTGCGGTTTTCCTCAGTGCTTGAACAGCTTGGATGCTTCAGTTAGGCTGAAAACATCTATTAGAAGAGATGTCAGGCAATACTTTCTGCCGCTTTGTATAAGAGATTGTCTTGCATGTCCTGAGCCAAGTCGCTCCCTTCAAGAACCAGCCCTAATTCAGAGCGAATATCGGCAATTGGGCGTGCCCAGTGATCTTCAATGCGGTAAGCCAGTAGGCATTTGGCCTGTTCACCCAACGCCTTTCCTGCCTGGATATTGGCAATCATTGACTGTCTCTGCCCCCAAAAGATCAGCGGATAAATCTTACTCATAATAGGGAGAGCTGCATTGATGAACGAGCTGTAGTTTTGAGCAGCCATAAAAGCAAACACTCCAACTTCACCGGCATAGCTAGTATCGAACCCCAGCAGCACGTGGAACATATCGTGGGTAGTGGTATAGCGCAGCGCAAAGGGGGCTTGCTGAGCTTCTATCTGCAAATCGGGGCTGATGACAAGAGGGAGGATCCCGTTCTTGTGCATGTGCTGAGCATACTCGTACCCCAACGTTCCTTTAGGAAGCTGACTGAGCGCGTCGAGATCGATTTCAGGGGCGTAGCCTGCCAAGTCTTGCAGTTGAGCCAAGAGTTCAGGCGTCGCGCTCAGGCCCAAGAGCTTGATTTTTAAAAATGCAATGTCTCCGACCTGACCTTCAGCGTAGTAGTCCCGGATTGATTTGATGAAGCGCTTAATGCTAACCATGATGGTCGTTACCTTGTGAAACTTAAAACGCTAAATGGCGACATGACCCTTCAGCCACGTGACCAGCTGGTCACATTCTAGCGAATGAACCTAGGTTTGCCAATTCATGCTTAATTGCATTCGCGTGCGCTTAGTGGCCTCAGCCAGCAGCGACGCCACGCGGGATAAGGCCATCAAGTCACCACGCATGGCAAAGAAGAGACTGAACATTAGACAATCAGTCCGGTGAATACCAAAGACCTAGCCCATGCCGTAAAAGAGCTGAAAGGCTATAGGGAATTTTGGGTCAGAAGCGCTCAGGTTTTTGCTGAAGATGGGGCCTTTGCTTGCTTCATTGATGGCTTAGTTTTGCGCCCCATCCCTCGCTCGAGAACTTGAAGCAACTCATCAAAAATCTGTTCAATTACCTTCATATCAATGTCAGCCAGGGGGCCTTCTTCAGCCAGGCGATGTGGATCGATCTCTAAACGGTCGAAAATCAGGCTTCCGATCTCACTGGCCAGCGTGTTGACCATGTAGGTTGCGAGATCCGGTTCAATATCGCGGTCAATATCGCCCTGGGCAATGCCGCGCTCGACGAGTTGCTCAATATAGCCACTAGAGGCTTTCTTGGTTTGCGCTAGCACCTGATCTCGAAACGGCAGCGTGCCATACCTAGCCCGATAGACCAACTGACTCAGCGTCGGGTGTTCAAAATCGAAGAGAACGCTGGCGTGGAACAGCCACCGCAGATAGTCGAAAAAATTTGCTGATTCGGGTTGCTCTGTATTTTTCAAGAAGGTCAGCTTCTCTTCGGTAGCAAACTCAATCAGATACAGGTAGAGTCCCTTTTTGTCCTTGAAATATTGATAGACGCTGCCCTTAGCGATTTTTGCCGTCGCCACAATTTTGGTAATCGAAGCACTGTTGTAGTCATGACGCGCGAATTCTGAGATCGCAATCTCAACGAATTTCTGACGCTTGTTGTCCGGAAGATTGAAAAAGGTTTGGGTGGGCATGGCTTGCGTAGAGCTGTGACCGAACAGTCATGTGACTGAAGGGTCACAGTTTAGCCTGCGTCTCTTTGTACCGTCAATTTCTTTGGCTGCAGGCACAGGGCAAGCGCATGCTCGTGTCGCTAGTATTGTCGCCAGATAGCTGATAAGGGCACCCAAAGGCCGAACACTATGCCAAGCAGCACCCGGCGGAGTCAGAACAGCCCTTCTTTAGCACAGATGGGGCTCAGCCATTTTTATGCCCTAATCAATATGTGTACCGCGATAAAGTCAGGTTGTCCTCACTCAGACGTATAAACTGCTACATATTGAATGAGATTTGCAATATCTTTCTGATCAACCTCTTACTCTTGTAAGGACTATGCCTAGACCAAACAGATTCTTGATGCTCTTGCCCTTGAATCTATTTCTCATGTTGCCGATGATGGCCTGTAGTGATGAGAACTCTGGAGGTGCTGATAATGATATCCCAGAGCTATCTCAGCAGCCGTTAGAACGTTCAGACTCTACATCTGTCGAGAGGGAGTCTGCCACGGATGGCGCAGTTGAGGCATCAGCAGAAGGCTCGGCAGACTTAGTTCTCGCCCTGTCTGGAGAGGGCTTGTTAGTCATCGAAGAGCAGTCTGGCAAAGCTCGATCCATTTCTTTCGATACAGATCTGGCCACTGCCCAAGCTGCTGTTTCTGCGACTCTAGGACAGCCAACAGAAATAGCACAAGAGAATGAGTGCGGTGCTGGCCCCATGAGTTTTATCAGTTGGCCGAATGGCTTAACCATGAACGCCATGCAGAATCAGTTTGTGGGTTGGTCAGTGCGTCCAGAGGCGGAGAGTGCCAATTTGACAACCGTTGATGGTATTGGCTTAGGCAAAACGCTGACTGATTTGGAAGCAAGCTATCGCGTTGACGTGATCGAAAGTAGTTTAGGCACAGAGTTTAATGCCTCCGATAGCTTATTTGGCTTGCTTTCTAATAATCAGCCCAAGGGTGTCATTACCCATTTGTGGTCTGGCATCGCCTGTAATTTTCGTTAGCCATACAAAAAGCGATAACTTTCTAACCCATGAGATCGCTGGCTTCCCTAATCATCGTGCTTGCGGCTCCCATGCACAGAGCAGTGCGCCCCCGGTCATGATTAGGGCTGCGATCGCAACTCCTGCTGTCACCGTTTCATGCAACACAACAACGGCGATGGCAGAACCGACTAAAGGGGCAAGGGCAAAGAAAGCCGCTGTGCGTGAGGAACCAATGCATCGAAGCGCGAGGACAAAACAGCAATAGGTGAGTCCGTAGCAAAGAAAGCCGACGCCACCGATCTGGATGAGCGTAGACCCGTCGGGAAATTGCTGGCCAATCAAGGATGCGATCGCAACGTTCACTATCCCCGCAACCCCATTCTTGATCAAGGCAATCTGAAACGGGTCACGATGAGACACTCGGAACGTCAAATTGCTGTCGATGGCCCAGGCGAGACAGGTACCCAGCACCGCTAGCGACCCCCAGCTCCATCCGGCTCCTTTAGCCTCAGTGGATTGAGAAAGCAGAATGCCCCCCACCGTGATCGGGATAATGCCCAGAAAGACCGGCCACTGCCAGCGTTCTCGGAAAACGGTCCAGGCCAAAATGGCAGTGAACACGGCTTCAAAATTCAGCAGTAGCGCAACCGATGAAGCCGATGCTGTACTTAGACCGACCATTAACAGGATAGGCGCGATGCCTCCGGCCAGCGTTGAACTCCAAACCCAGCGCCACTCTCCGGATTGAACATAGTCTGGCTTCTGGAATGGGTGCCGCAATAGGACGATAGGCAGGAGGCCACAGCCGCCCCCCAGAAATAGAAGGCCCGCCAGCATCCAGGGGTCTGTTTGATCTAGCAGTAGTTTGGAGAGGGGCGTGCCAGAACCAAAAAGAAGAGCGGTTGCGATCGCAAATCCAATCCCAGAGAGCGTCGATTTTTGAGATTGGGGCAAGGGAGAGGACAAGCGTAGGCCAGGGAAAGAGCTTTAAGACGGTAGCAGAAATGAGACCTCAATTCCACCATAGAAACGATCCAGCGTTGGCTCTCCCGTTTCGTTGATCGCGCTGCCTTGGCCGGAGAAAATACGTGAGACACGATAGCGATGATAGTTTCCGAGCAGACGCCCCAGGGGAATGTAGTGGGGTTCTGCACCTGTGAATAGGGTCTTGTCCAGTTCGGGCAGGCTGTGCCAGGGGCATTTCATCAGTTCATGATGGGCGTTGTGGTAGCCAAAGTTGAGTAGCAATAGATTGAGCCAGGGATAACGCAGGGAAACCACGTTTGAGAAAGTATTCGCCTGCTCGTAGATGCGATCGCGTTTCGGCAGTGGTTCACCCAGGGCAAAAACCTCATAGGTGTGCTGAAAGGCATCCATAAACCGCAGGACGGTGATCATGCCGACATAACTAAGAAAGTAAAGCCCCAACGCTTTAGGAGAGAGAAACCCCAGCAGGGCAAATAGACTGCCCCGCACCAACATTAACAAAGCCGTGCGTAGGCGCTCCTCCTTATGTTCAGGGTTCCAGAAGGGGGCCAGCATCACCCGGAAGCGCAGCAAAAAAGCCAGGGACGGAATATAGAGCCACTCCAGTCCTAGCAAAATCTGGCGTAGAGGCGTGGGTAAATCCTTTAAAAAGGTCTCTAGATCAAACCGATAGAAATCAACCCGATCAACATGATGGGCAATGTGCAGCCGCATCAGCTCATCAAACGGTGTATAAATGGCTCCGTTGATCCACAACATGACGTTGCCCCAGGCCACATTGAGCGCTCGACTCTCGAACAAATTACTGTGCATCAACTCATGGGCCAAGTAGGCCGAAACCAACAGGCTATGGGTCAAAACGACCACGCCGAGTAGGTTCAGTCCCACCTGCGGCAGCAAAAAAAGAGCAATGCCGCCTAGGTAGGTTAACCCTGTATATGCGATCGCAAACGCATTCCACAGACGATTTTTACTCTGTATAAATTGCTTGATCTCTAAGGCAGCGGCAGTCATATCAACCTTCTATTTGATCGAATTTAGGGTCACTCTTGCAGAAAAAATCAAACGCTAGGCAACGGCCCGCAAGCTCTCAATCAGCTCACGCTTGGTCTGGATAAATTTAGGGCTGAGCTTGAGATCGAGTTCTCGCTCTGGAGGCAGATCAATCTTGATCTCCTGCTGGATCCTGCCGGGGTGGGCACTCATGACGTAGACGCGCTGGGCCAAATAAATGGCCTCTTCAAGGTCGTGGGTGATCATCAAGATCGAGGTGCGGGTTTTCTCCCATAGCTCCAGCATGAACTGCTGCATTTTTTCCTTTGTTTGGGCATCTAAGGCACCAAAGGGTTCATCCATCAGCAGGACTTCTGGCCCGTTGATCAGGGCACGTGCTATGGCAACCCGCTGCTTCATCCCTCCAGAAAGCTCTTTGGGGTAGGCACTAGCAAAAGCACTCAGGCCGACAATATTGAGAAAGTACCCCACGCGCTCCCGCATTTGTGCTTTA
This sequence comes from Acaryochloris thomasi RCC1774, assembly GCF_003231495.1. NCBI lineage: Bacteria > Bacillati > Cyanobacteriota > Cyanophyceae > Acaryochloridales > Acaryochloridaceae > Acaryochloris > Acaryochloris thomasi. The sequence goes on along the minus strand of NZ_PQWO01000002.1, from coordinate 2,081 downwards.
GGTAAACGACGGAGCTTGAGGCCAAAGGCGACATTATTGGCCACCGTGAGCCAGGGATAGAGCGTATAGCTCTGGAACACCATTCCCCGATCAGCACCGGGGCCAGGGACAGGTTCACCATCCACTAAAACCTGGCCTTCGCAGGGCGGCAGTAGGCCCGCAATAATGTTCAGCAAGGTTGACTTGCCGCAGCCTGAGGCTCCAGCGATGCAGACAAACTCACTCTTGCTTAGGTGTAGATTGACATCGTCAAGGACGGTCAAAGGCTTTCGGCTGCGGCGAAAGCTTTTGGTGATTCCCTGCACCTGTAGCTTGGCAATCGGGGTGGGCGGGGTTAGGGGCCGACTAATATCGGTTGCGTTTAGAAGCATCCTGAAACCACCATTCCTAATAATCTGCAGTCCGCAATTTCGAGAAAACGGGTGCCCGCGAGACAGACACTAACAATCGCTATTTTTCTCAACCTTCATTAAAGTCGGGGCGAGGCATCATAAATGTTCGTTTCTATACAGTGTCAGGCTCCATGGCCGCGAATAATCGGTTTTTGAGTCAGAGTTTCTTTACAATCACTCAGGAGCATCAACGTGCTGCCATCAAATTCCTCCAAGCGCTATCTGCGTCCCTCGGTCTTTTGGAGTATTCGTCAACCTTTTCCCAACGGGTTAGGGGTTGCCCTTGTGGTGTTTGCTCTAGCCTTCCCGTTGGCGATCTGGTCTGCCCTCAGCTATGGCGGCATCGTTGAATCCATCTTTTTACCTACGCCTACCGCCGTACTGCAGGCTGGGAGAACGATGCTGTTTGAAGATAATCTGCTCTTCGATATTTGGAGTAGCTGCTATCGAGTCCTGCTGGGTTTTGGACTGGCTGCCGCCATTGGCGTTCCGATGGGAATTGCGATGGGAACATTTCAAAGCATGGAGAGACTCTTTAGTCCTATTGTCGGCACGGTTCGCTATATGCCGGTGGCTGCTTTTGTACCGTTGATTATTCTCTGGGCAGGCTTGGGAGAGCTAGCCCGGATTTTAATTATCTTTTTGGGCATTGTGTTCTACAACGCGATTATGGTGGCGGATACGGTGAAGTTCATCCCCAATGAGCTGTTTAGCGTGGCTTATACCTTGGGAGCCAATCGTGTTGATGTACTCTCTCGCGTGATTCTACCGGGCATCGTGCCGGGGATTATCGATACGCTGCGGGTCAATGTTGCCGGTGCCTGGAACTTTTTGGTAATTTCTGAACTCATTGCGGCGGACAATGGCTTAGGGTTTCGGGTCGTGCAGGCCCAGCGTTTTTTGCAAACGGATAAAGTCTTATTTGCGATCGCGGTGATTGGGCTGATTGGGCTGCTGACGGATTTTTCCTTTAAGCTTTTATCTCACTGGCTGACACCTTGGGCAGAAAGTAGTCGCTATTAGAGGTTTAGATCTCTTTGCTGCTTACAGCAGGACATGGCACAGGGAAGGCTTCGAGGTCAAGTTGAGACTCAAGTGACACGAGTTCTTGTGCATACGTATAGGTCACTTCAAGGCTTTCAATACAATGACGACGCAATGAGGGATAGCTTTTGATCTCTTTGCGGATATTCAGGGCTGAAGTTCTAATGCTGATGGGCACTATGCCCAGCATCTACGGGATTTGTGGTCGCACTTGCAGGCGCATCCTGAACTTGCGATCGCAATGAAAACGGTGGCGCAGGCGTCAGAGCCGGTACGAATCAAACCGGAGCAGGGGTTTATTGGGATTAGTGCGGCTGAAGGGGAATGAGGTTGAGGTGCGATGTACATTGTATAAACTGTACTTTTGCGATCGACTTGAAGATCTGTGAACACGACAGATCCTAGGGCATACAGCAACCAACACTCATAATACAAATAATGAATTGGAAATTCTCGTTGTGCGCTGGTCTACTCCCCATAATATAGAGGGGAATAAACCTAGATGCAATCCAGAAGACACAGGGTTGTTTTAAGTTAACAGCGAAAAAATAACATCAACCCGATTAGCAAGCTTTGTCATAGCGGCTTTGAGCGATTGGAAGCCATTCAATCTCAGCAGATTAATCACAATTGTTCTGAGCAACG